>NZ_JBEXYB010000029.1:0-99170 GCF_040630715.1 Streptomyces sp. NPDC005752
TGGAAGACCGCCAAGTACGGCAAGAAGATCGAGGTCGACGACCCGTGGGGCTACGGCCGTTCGCTCGAATGGGCGACCTCCTGCCCGCCCCCGCGTCACAACTTCCTCAGCCTGCCGCGGATCCGTTCCGAATCCCCGGCGTTCGACCTGCACCACCCGGAGATCACGGCGCTCGAGCAGCTGGATCACCTGTCCGAGGGTGAGAAGGTCCTCGTCGGCGGCAAGGAGGACGGCAAGTGAAGATCCAGGGCAAGCTCTTCATCTGGCTGAGCGTCTTCATGCTGGCCATGGCCGTCACGTACGGCGTCTGGTCCAAGGAGCCGGTCGGTACCACTGCGCTGGTCCTGGCCTTCGGCCTGACCATCATGATCGGCTTCTACCTGGCCTTCACGGCCAACAGGGTCGACGCGATGGCCCAGGACAACAAGGAGGCCGACGTCGCGGACGAGGCCGGCGAGGTGGGCTTCTTCTCCCCGCACAGCTGGCAGCCGCTCTCGCTGGCCATCGGTGGCGCCTTCCTCTTCATGGCCGTCGTCTTCGGCTGGTGGCTGGCCTACTTCTCGGCCCCGCTGCTCCTGGTCGGCCTCTTCGGCTGGGTCTTCGAGTACTACAGGGGCGAGAACCGCACCCAGTAGGACACGCCCTCACAGGACGCGTTGCACCCGTACGGGGGCCCGGCCCGCTCAGTAACGAGCGGGCCGGGCCCCCGTTTGCAGTCACTGAACGCGCTGGATCGGATGAATCTTCTTAGCGTGGGTTCATGAACCACACGCCGCGCATCCGCACCGTAGTGAGCTGCACTCTGCTGGTCGTGACCCTGGTTGCAGGTGCGACCGCCTGTGGCGAGCCCGACGGCGATCCGCTGTCGCTGAAGCCGTACGACGCCGCCGACCTCGTCTCCTTCAACGGCCCGTCCAAGGACGAGAAGGCCGACCCCGACAAGCCCCTCGAGTTCACCGTCAAGGAAGACGACGCGAAGATCACGGACGTGACGGCCGTCGACACCGAAGGCCGCCATCTGGCGGGTGAACTCGACGCCGACGGGAAGCGGTGGCACTCCACCACGTCGCTCGCGGCCGGCACCCGGTACACCGTCAAGGTCTCGACCGAGAACGGCGACGGCGCCCCTGGCAGCCGCACGTACGCCTTCGGCACGACCTCGGCCAAGAAGTTCCTGAAGGTCACCTTCGGCCCGCAGGCGGGCACCTACGGCGTCGGACAGCCCCTCACAGCGGAACTCAGCGCTCCGGTCAACGGCAAGGCTGCCCGCGCCACCGTGGAACGCGGCCTCCAGGTCCGGTCGGCCCCCGCCGTCACGGGTTCCTGGTACTGGGTCGACGCGAAGACGCTGCACTACCGGCCCAAGGAGTACTGGCCCGCGGGCGCGAGCATCGACATCCGCAGCAACCTCAAGGGCATCAGGGTCACCGACGCCCTTCACGGGGGCGCCGCGAAGTCCCTGAAACTCAAGACCGGCGACCGCATAGAAGCGATCACCGACGCCTCCGACCACACCATGACCGTTCTGCGCAACGGTGAAGTGATCAACACCCTGCCGGTCACCACGGGCAAGCCCGGCTTCGACACCCGCAACGGCGTCAAGGTCGTGCTGGCGAAGGAGCAGTTCGTACGCATGCGCGGCGAGAGCATCGGCATCGCCGCCGGCTCCTCGGAGTCCTACGACCTGCCCGTCTACTGGGCGACACGCGTCACCTGGAGCGGTGAGTACGTCCACGCGGCGCCCTGGTCGACGGGTTCACAGGGCAACGCCAACGTCAGCCACGGCTGTACGGGAATGAGCACCGCCGACGCGCAGTGGTTCTTCGAGACCGTGCGCGAGGGTGACATCGTCAAGGTCGTCGGGAGCGACGGCGAGACGATGACGCCGTTCGACAACGGCTTCGGCGACTGGAACCTGGCCTGGGACGCCTGGCAGAAGGGCAGTGCCCTCCACGGCGACGGCACGCCCGAGACGGGCACCACCGACGTCCGGACGGCGCGGCTGCGCCCCCGGGTCTGATCCGGCCGGGAGTGCGCCGCGCCCCGGAAGGACACCGCGAGGACATGTGCCCCCGCTGCGCCTCAGGCTCCCACGGACAGCCTGTGGCGCAGCAGGGAGGCCAGGGCGTCCGCGAAGTCGACGGGATCGACCGGATGCGTCACAGCGGCGTCGGCGCGGCTCCACGTGGCCAGCCAGGCGTCCTGCGGGCGCCCGATCAGAAGCAGCACCGGCGGGCAGTCGAAGATCTCGTCCTTGATCTGCCGGCAGACCCCCATGCCGCCCGCCGGGGCAGTCTCGCCGTCCAGCACACAGGCGTCGACACCGCCCTTGTCCAGTGCGCTCAGGACGGCGGGCAGGGTGGCGCACTCCAGGAACTCCACCTGTGGGACGTCCGCCGCAGGCCTTCGCCCGGATGCCAGCCTCACCTGCTCGCGGATGTTGGCGTCGTCGCTGTAGACCAGGACCGTGGCGGTCGGCTGCATTGTTCCTCCGTGACGTCTGTGTCTTCGGGGCTCTCGGGGCATGAACCGATGGGCGGATCGTACTCCGGCCGAGTGCCCGTCAGCACCGGTAAGGACGACGATTCGATGGGCCGTTCGGTGAGGACACACGCCTCTGACACACCGAACGGCACCCCCCGGAGTGAGGGCGGGATAAGCGACCGACATAATGTCGGTCGTGGCGACAGCAACGACAGTAGAAACCGGGCACGCGCACCCGTCGGTCAATCGGCCGAACCTCACCAGCGTCGGAACCATCATCTGGTTGAGTTCCGAGCTGATGTTCTTCGCGGCCCTCTTCGCGATGTACTTCACCCTGCGATCGGTGATGGGACCCGATCACTGGAAGGAGATGGCTCACCATCTGAACTTCCCGTTCTCGGCTACGAACACCACGATCCTGGTGCTTTCCTCGCTCACCTGCCAGCTCGGCGTCTTCGCCGCCGAGCGGGGCGATGTGAAGAAGCTCCGCACCTGGTTCATCATCACGTTCGTAATGGGTTCGATCTTCATCGGAGGCCAGGTCCTCGAGTACACCGAGCTGGTCAAGGACGCGGGTCTCTCCCTGTCCTCCGACCCGTACGGTTCGGTGTTCTACCTGACGACCGGCTTCCACGGTCTGCACGTGACAGGCGGTCTCATCGCCTTCCTGCTCGTCCTGGGCAGGACGTACGCGGCCTCGAGATTCACCCATGAACAGGCCACCGCGGCCATCGTCGTGTCCTACTACTGGCACTTCGTCGATGTCGTCTGGATCGGCCTGTTCGCCACGATCTACATGATCAAGTAACCGGGCTCGCACCCACCCACCATCGACGCAGAAGATCCTGACACCGGGGTAATCCGTGAAAAAGCTCTCCGCACGACGACGCCATCCGCTGGCGGCGGTCGTCGTACTACTCCTCGCGCTGGCGGCTACCGGGGGGCTGTACGCCGCGTTCGCGCCTGCGGGTAAGGCGCAGGCCGACGAAACCGCCCAGTCCCTCGCCATCGACGAGGGCAAGAAGCTCTACTCCGTGGGCTGTGCAAGCTGCCACGGATCCGGCGGTCAGGGCACCACCGACGGGCCCCAGCTCGTGGGCGTCGGCTCAGCCGCCGTCGACTTCCAGGTCGGCACCGGACGCATGCCGGCCCAGCAGCCGGGTGCCCAGGTACCGAAGAAGCCGGTCATCTACAGCCAGGCCGAGATCGACCAGCTCGCGGCGTACGTCGCGTCCCTCGGTGCCGGTCCGATCACGCCCACCGAGAGCCAGGTCGACCCCGCGGGCGCCGACGTGGCCAAGGGCGGTGACCTGTTCCGCTCCAACTGCGCCCAGTGTCACAACTTCACCGGCAAGGGCGGCGCGCTGACAGACGGCAAGTACGCCCCGGACCTCGAAGGCGTGAGCCCGAAGCACATCTACGAGGCCATGCAGACCGGCCCGCAGAGCATGCCCTCCTTCCCGGACAGCACCATGCCCGAGCAGGAGAAGAAAGACATCATCGCGTACATCAAAACCGTCAACGGTGATGAGTCCGCATCCCCCGGCGGGCTCTCGCTCGGTGGCCTCGGCCCCGTCAGTGAAGGTCTCTTCGGCTGGATCTTCGGCCTGGGCGGCCTGATCGCCATCGCCGTATGGGTCGCGGCCCACACCGCTAAGGCCAAGAAGTCATGAGTAGCCAACAGATTCCAGAAGCGAACCTGCCGGTAGAGCAGGACACCGCGCACGGCGCGGTAGAGGGCGCGGGCGACCCGTTCGCCGACCCGGGGCTGCCGGCCCACAGGCCGCGCATCCAGGACATCGACGAGCGGGCCGCGAAGCGCTCCGAGCGCGCCGTCGCCTTCATGTTCACGCTGTCCATGCTGGCGACGGTCGGCTTCATCGCCTCGTACGTCATCTTCCCGGTCGACCAGATCGTCTTCATCTGGCCGCTCGGCCACGTGAGCGCGCTCAACTTCTCCCTGGGCATGACCCTGGGCCTGGCGCTCTTCCTCATCGGCGCGGGGGCCGTCCACTGGGCGCGCACCCTGATGTCCGACGTGGAGGTCGCCGACGACCGGCACGCCATCGAGGCGACGCCGGAGGTCAAGGCCAAGGTCATGGCCGACTTCGCGGACGGCGCCAAGGAGTCCGCGATCGGTCGGCGCAAGCTGATCCGCAACACCATGTTCGGCGCGCTGGCCCTGGTGCCGCTCTCCGGCGTGGTGCTGCTGCGCGACCTCGGTCCGCTGCCGGAGAAGAAGCTCCGCTCGACCTTGTGGGCCAAGGGCAAGCTGCTCGTCAACATGAACACCATGGAGCCGCTGCGTCCCGAGGACGTAGTCGTCGGTTCGCTGACCTTCGCCATGCCCGAGGGCCTGGAGGAGGACGCGCACGACTTCCAGACGCAGATCGCCAAGGCCGCCCTGATGATCGTCCGCATCGAGCCGGACAACATCAAGGACAAGCGTGAGCGCGAGTGGGCCCACGAGGGAATCGTGGCCTTCTCCAAGATCTGCACCCACGTCGGCTGCCCGATCAGCCTGTACGAGCAGCAGACGCACCACGTGCTCTGCCCGTGCCACCAGTCCACCTTCGACCTCTCCGACGGCGCCCGCGTCATCTTCGGTCCGGCCGGTCACGCCCTTCCGCAGCTGCGGATCGGTGTGAACAGCGAGGGCAACCTCGAGGCGCTCAGTGACTTCGAAGAGCCCGTCGGTCCTGCCTTCTGGGAGCGCGGATGAGTACTGCGACGGAAACACAGCGCAAGGCGCCCGCAGGTGAGCGGGTCGCCGACTGGGCGGACGGCAGGCTGGGCATCTACGGCCTGGCCAAGGCCAACATGCGCAAGATCTTCCCGGACCACTGGTCCTTCATGCTGGGTGAGATCTGCCTCTACAGCTTCATCATCATCATCCTCACGGGTGTGTACCTGACGCTGTTCTTCAACCCGAGCATGAACGAGGTCGTGTACCACGGCTCGTACGAGCCGATGAACGGCATCCGGATGTCGGCGGCCTACGCCTCGACGCTGGACATCAGCTTCGACGTCCGCGGTGGTCTGCTGGTCCGGCAGATCCACCACTGGGCCGCGATCATCTTCCTCGCGGGCATGTTCGTGCACATGTTCCGGGTGTTCTTCACCGGTGCGTACCGCAAGCCGCGCGAGATCAACTGGCTGTTCGGCTTCCTGCTGTTCGTGCTCGGCATGTTCACCGGGTTCACCGGCTACTCGCTCCCGGACGACCTGCTCTCCGGTACGGGTGTGCGCTTCACGCAGGGCGCGATCCTGTCGATGCCGATCGTCGGTACGTACATCTCGATGTTCCTGTTCGGCGGGGAGTTCCCCGGTACGGACATCATCTCGAGGTTCTACTCGATCCACATCCTGCTGCTGCCGGGCATCATGCTCGGGCTCGTGGTCGGCCACCTCATCCTGGTCTTCTTCCACAAGCACACGCAGTTCGCCGGCCCGGGCAAGACGAACAAGAACGTCGTCGGCATGCCGCTGCTGCCGGTCTACATGGCCAAGGCCGGGGGCTTCTTCTTCCTGGTCTTCGGCTTCATCGCGATCCTCTCCGCGATCGCCACGATCAACCCGATCTGGGCGCTCGGCCCGTACCGTCCCGACCAGGTGTCCACGGGCGCCCAGCCGGACTGGTACATGGGCTTCGCGGAAGGCTTCGTCCGTGTGATGCCGGGCTGGGAGATCAACCTCTGGGGCCACACGCTGGTCCTGGGCGTGCTCATCCCGCTGGTGCTGTTCGGTGTCGTCCTCGGGGCACTGGCGATGTACCCGTTCATCGAGTCGTGGATCACCGGCGACAAGCGCGAGCACCACATCCTGGACCGTCCGCGCAACGCTCCGACCCGTACCGGTCTGGGTGTCGCCTGGGTGACGATCTACTTCGTCATGCTGATCGGCGGCGGCAACGACATCTGGGCGACCCACTTCCACATGTCGCTCAACGCGATCAGCTGGTTCGTGCGGATCGCCTTCTTCGCCGGCCCGGTCCTGGCGTTCGTCGTCACCCGGCGGATCTGCCTCGGCCTGCAGCGCCGCGACAAGGAGAAGGTGCTGCACGGGCGCGAGTCCGGCACCATCAAGCGCCTGCCGCACGGTGAGTTCGTCGAGATCCACGAGCCGCTCAGCCCGGGCCAGCTGCACACCCTCACGGCGCACGAGCAGTACAAGCCGGTCGAGCTCGGCCCGACGGTCGACGAGAACGGTGTCGAGCGCAAGCCGTCCGTGGTGCAGAAGGTGCGGGCCAGGCTCAGCAGGAGCTACTTCGGCGAGGACAACCAGATCGCCAAGCCCACTGCCGAGGAGTACAAGGAGATCACCAGCGGCCACGGCCACCACTGATCACCTCAGCTGAACGCCACAGCAGGAGCCCCGTCCATCCGATGGACGGGGCTCTTCGCTGTCCCAGGGGCTGGATAAGGTGGGAGACGTACTCGTATCGGCTGTGGACCACAGGAGCGGACCATGAACGTGGTGACCCCGGACGGCGGCGACAGCGTGGCGGCTCTCCCCCAGACTTCGTCCGGGGGCGCCCTCACCTGGCCGGGCGTGCTGACCCCCCTCCTCCGCGGCGAGCACCTCGGTGCGGACGACACCGCATGGGCCATGGACCGCATCATGAGCGGCGAGGCGACGGACGTGCAGATCGCCGGTTTCGCCGTCGCGCTGCGGGCCAAGGGCGAGACCGTCGACGAGGTCACCGGACTCGTCCGCGCCATGTACGAGCACGCCCACACGATCCACGTGCCCGGCCGCACGGTCGACATCGTGGGCACCGGCGGGGACATGGCCAGAACGGTCAACATCTCCACGATGTCGGCCATCGTCGTCGCGGGGACGGGTGCGAAGGTCGTCAAGCACGGCAACCGGGCCTCGTCGTCGGCTAGCGGGGCCTCCGACGTGCTGGAGAAGCTCGGCGTCAACCTCGAACTCACGCCGCAGCGCGTCGTCGCCGTCGCCGAGGAGGCGGGCATCACCTTCTGCTTCGCGGTGAAGTTCCACCCCGCGCTGCGCCATGCCGCCAGGGCGCGCAAGGAGCTCGGCACACAGACCACCTTCAACATCCTGGGCCCGCTCACCAACCCGGCCCGGGTCCGCTCCCAGGCCATCGGGGTCGCCGACCCGAAGATGGCGCCCATCGTCGCGGGCGTGCTGGCGGACCGGGGGAATTCGGCGCTCGTCTTCCGGGGCGACGACGGCCTCGACGAGCTGACGACCACGGCGACCTCGCGGGTCTGGACCGTCCGGGACGGTTCCGTCCACGAGCAGGCGTTCGACCCGCGCGACGTCGGCCTGGACCTGGTACCCGTCGAGGCCCTGCGCGGCGCGGACGCCGCGTACAACGCGGACGTGGCGCGGCGGCTGCTCGACGGGGAGACCGGCCCCGTAAGGGACGCGGTGCTGCTCAACTCGGCCGCGGCACTGGTCGCCCTGGACGCCGGCGAGGGCACGCTGAACGAACAGCTCTCTGCCGGGATCGTGCGGGCCGCGGAGTCAGTCGACTCGGGAGCGGCCAAGCGCGCGCTGGAGCGCTGGGTGGCGGCCAGCAACGCCTGAGACCGGTGGACGTGGACAGGGGCGCGGTCCGTATCGCGGACTGCGCCCTTGCGTGTCACCACGGGTATGGCAAGATGCTGGGCAGGTCATGAGTGACAGCGACTACGGCCCCGGCCCGCTGTCCGGCAACCCTCCGTCCGTGGCGGGGTGCCCCGGGTGAAGACCAGGCCGCAGGCAGTGAGGTCTGTGGCAAGCGCGGGCCCCTCGGCGTCCTTCGACGCCACCCCTTGGGGTCCTGGTCCCAGGGAGCCTCTTGTGAGCAAGCGAATGCGATAGGGCTCCACGCCCTCCTCCGCACACCTTTTCGTCTTCCTTCCCGCGCTGCCGCATGACGCCGGCGTGTGGATCTCGCCTGCCTCTCACGGGAGTTCGCCATGTCTGTCTCCACCGCTGCCGTCGACCAGTCGCTTTGTGCCCCGCTGCCCGTCCTGGGAGCAGATGTCACTGTTCCCCTCGTGACGGGCGGAGAGGTCGCGTACGCGGCCCTCGACTACGCGGCGAGCGCCCCGGCCCTCCAGCGGGTGTGGGACGACGTGGCCGCCTACGCCCCCTACTACGGCAGCGTGCACCGCGGTGCCGGCTATCTCTCGCAGCTCTCCACCGACCTCTTCGAGAGCAGCCGTGTGACCGTCGCGGCGTTCCTCGGCTGCCGCGCGGAGGACCAGGTGGTCTTCACCCGCTCGACGACCGACTCCCTCAACCTGCTGGCCGCCGCGCTGCCCGCCGACTGCGAGGTGTTCGTGTTCGAGACCGAACACCACGCCTCGCTGCTGCCCTGGCGCGACGCCCGGGTGACCTACCTCGACGCTCCGCGGACCCCGGACCAGGCCGTCGCCACCCTCGAGCGCGCACTCTCCGGCCGTGACCCCCAGGGGCCCGCACTGGTCTGCGTGACGGGCGCGTCGAACGTCACCGGCGAGCTGTGGCCGGTGAGGGAACTGGCCGCCGCCGCCCACGCGCACGGTGCGCGGATCGTGCTCGACGCGGCACAGCTGGCGCCCCATCACCCGGTGGACATCGCCGAGCTGGACGTCGACTGGGTCGCCTTCTCCGGGCACAAGCTGTACGCGCCCTTCGGCTCGGGCGTCCTCGCGGGCCGTGCCGACTGGCTGGTGGACGCCGAACCGTACCTCGCGGGCGGCGGCGCCTCCCGTAAGGTCGCCCGGCGCGCCGACGGCGGCGTCGACGTGGAGTGGCACACCACGGCGGCCCGGCACGAGGCCGGATCGCCCAACGTCATCGGGGTCTACTCCATCGCCGCCGCCTGCAAGGCCCTGACCGAGGCCGGATTCGACGGGCTGGTCGCGCGGGAGCAGCAGCTGGTGACCCGGGTCCGCGAGGGCCTCGCCGACGTCCCCGAGGTCAAGGTGCTCTCCCTGTTCGGCGACGACGCCCCGAGGGTCGGGGTCATCTCCTTCGTGGTCGAGGGATGGAACAGCTCGCACTTCGCCGCGGCACTCTCCGCGGAGTACGGCATCGGGGTGCGCGACGGGTTGTTCTGCGCCCACCCGCTGGTGAGGACCCTGCTGGGCAGCGAGCCGCAGGACCCGGGCGAGTGCGGCGCGCCCGAGGCCGCGCCGGGGGAGAGGTCCCTGAACGCCATCCGGGTGAGCTTCGGCGCCGGTACGCCGGACGAGCACATCGAGCGATTCCTGGGAGCCGTCCGCGAGCTGGTGGGCCAGGGCGCCCGCTGGACCTACCGCACCGAGGAGGGCCGCTGCGTGCCCGACCGGGGCACCGCTCAGGTCTGACGGCCACGGATACGGCTCCGGCCGGGACGGGGGTGTCCCCCTCGTCCCGGCCGGAGCCGTGCGCCGTGGCAGGCGTCCCGCCCGGGTGCCCTTCTCAGGCGTCCAGACCGATGGCGAAGGCCGCCTCGAGGTCGTGCTGCGAGTACGTGCGGAAGGCGACGTGGGTGTCGGTGGCCTCGACGCCCTGGATCCTGCTGATACGGCCCGGGATGACCTCGGCCAGATCGTCGTGCCGGGCCACCCGGACCATGGCGATCAGGTCGTACGTGCCCGTGACCGAGAAGACCTCGCTGACGCTGTCCAGCGCCGCGATGGCCTCGGCGATCTCGGGAATCCGGTCCACGCTGGTTTTGATGAGCACGATCGCGGTGATCACGGTTGGCTTTCTCCCTCGGTGGCCGCGGCTGGAGACTTCACTCTAGTACCCCGGAACCGTGCCCAGGCGTAGAGGAACCCGGCCGCGAAACCCGCCACGTGCGCGAGGTACGCCACGCCCGGGCCGCTGCCCGCGCTCCGGGCCGCCAGCCACTGCAGCACGAACCAGAACACGAGCACGATCCAGGCGGGGAAGCGCAGCGGCAGGAAGAAGAGGAAGGGGAAGAGGCTGGTGACCCTGGCCCTGGGGAAGAGGTAGAGGAAGGCGCCGAGCACCGCGGAGATGGCCCCCGAGGCCCCGACCAGAGTCTGGTCGGAACCCGCGTGCGCCACGGCGTAGGCCACCAGGGCGAAGTAGCCGCACGCGAGGTAGAAGAAGGTGAACTCGGTGCGGCCCATGCGTTCCTCGGCCATCGCGCCGAAGACGTACAGGAAGAGCATGTTGCCCAGCAGGTGCAGCCAGCTGCCGTGCACGAAGAGAGCGGTGAGCGGGGTCAGTGCCGCGTGCGCCGAGCCGTCCATGAGCTCGCTGGGGATCACACCCCACTGCTCGAAGTACCCGGCCTGGGCGGCCAGGAGCGCGTCGCCGGTGCCGTGGCCCGGATTCAGACCGGAGAGCGGGCTGATCAGGAACACGGCGACGCACAACGCCATCAGCCCGTACGTGACGGGGGCGCCGCCCGCGGTGGCCGTCCCCAGCTCCCGGGCCCGCTCCCGCCAGCCGACTTCCCGCCAATCGATCACGTACAGAGCATGACGCAAGCTGCGAGAACGGGACAGACCGCCTCGCCGTGTCGATAGGTATGCGCAAGGCCGTAGGGTTGCGGTAGGACATCCGCAGTTCGACGGCGCACCGCGAGATCGAAGACCTGGGCACGCACGAGACTCGACGAAAGAGGACACAACGATGACGACGGTTCCCCTGCCGACGGACGGGACCCGCTGGCGCTGCACGCTCTGCGGTAATCTCACCCGTTTCGATGTGACGCGCTCCTCGAAGGTAGTGGAGTACGTCCATCTCGACCTGGCCGGGGAGTCGAGTGTCGAGGAGCGCGAGGTGGTCAGTGAGACCATCGAGTCGGTGCGCTGCCGCTGGTGCAACGCCGTGGACCAGATCGAGCTCGTGGACAAGCCCGGTGCCGACTCCTGACGGGGCCGCGGGGGCAGACATATTGGGGTGATGGATGGTGGAGCAGCCGACAGGCGGCGCCGGACCGGCCGACGCGGCCGACGGCACCGCGGAGTCGCTCGACCGTCCGCTGCCCGAGGACGTGCGCCGCAGGGTGGTGGCCCTGGTCTCCGACGCGTTCGGCGGTCTGACCGTCGGCGAACTCCCCACCCAGCTGCGGCAGTACGCCCGTTTCACCCCGAGCAGACGGGCCAAGTTCGCGGGTAACGCGATGGCCGCCGCCCTGGAGGCCGACCCCGCGTTCCGCAGGCGCATCGGGGAACGCATCGGCCAGACCCAGTCGGAGCTGGCCGACGCGCTCACGTCCGGTGCGCCGCCCGCCGCCGCCGATCCGGTCGACGTGGCCGCCGCGGCCTATGTGCTGCGCCCGGCCGGCTGGGTCAAGCTGGTGGCGGCAGCGGGCGAAGAGGTCCAGCGGGCCCACGCCGAGCAGGCGGACGAGGAGACCAGGCGCGAGCTGGAGCGGCTGCGCGAGGAACTCGACCGCGCCCGCGGCCACATCAAAACCGATACCGAACGGCTGCGCTCGGAGCTGGAGGCCTCCCGCAAGGAGGCCGATTCCCTGCATCGCAAGCTGCGCAGCGCCCTCAGCGAGGTGAAGCGCGGGGAGGCCGCTCTGCGCAAGGCCGGCACCGAGGCCGACGCCGTACGGGCCGAGGCCGCGGCCCAGGTCTCCGCCGCGGAGAGCGAGTCCCGCCGGCTCAAGGCACGGCTGGCCGAGGCGGAGGCCTCCGTGGAGGCGGGCCGCCGGGCGGCCAGGGAGGGGCGCTCGGTCGAGGACATGCGGCTGCGGCTGCTCCTGGACACCGTGCTCGACGCGGCCCAGGGGCTCCGCCGCGAACTGGCCCTGCCCCCCTCCTCGCTCCGGCCCGCGGACGGCGTCGAAGCGGTGGAGCCCGGGCGGATGTCACCCAAGGACATCGCGGCCAGGGCCCTTTCGGAGACCGATCCGGCCCTGCTCGACCAGCTGCTCGCCCTGCCGCAGGCGCATCTCATCGTCGACGGCTACAACGTGACGAAGACCGGCTATCCGCAGATGCCGCTGGAGAAGCAGCGGTTGCGCCTCCTGGGCGGTCTGTCCCTGCTCGCGGCACAGACGGGCGCCGAGATGACCTGTGTCTTCGACGGCGCCGAGCTGGCCGCCCCGGTCCTGCTGGCGCCACCGCGCGGAGTCCGGGTGCTGTTCAGCAAGGCAGGGGTGACCGCGGACGAGCTCATCCGGCAACTGGCGCGCGCCGAACCGCCGGGCAGACCCGTCGTCGTGGTGTCCACCGACCGTGAAGTGGCCGACGGGGTGGCGAGGGCGGGGGCGAGACCGGTCGCCTCCGCCTTGCTCCTGAAGCGCCTTTCGCGCGTCTGAGGCGTCATGTGCCGCTTGGGCGACTTGTCGGATTTTTAGGAACGTACCGTCAAGTCGCTGCTACACGCAGTGTGATGAAAGTAAAGAAGTGCCTGTTGTGACGAGATTTTGCCCCTGAGGATTTGAACTGATCACAAGATGGTCACTAGGGTCAGCCCTCGAACCTTCGCACGGTTGATTGCCCATCCGGGGTGACGGCGAAGGAACCGCCGAGTCCGTGACGTGCACGGAGCCGGGGATCCGTTCGTGTCCCCCCACAACCCGGTAGGCGGCTCGAGGAAGAAGGAGCTCGCCTTCGTGGCGTCCCACCGTCGTCCCAAGCAGCCGAGCCGCACCCGCGTGACCGTGCTCACCGCGACCGCAGCCGCAGCCGTGGCCCTGACCTCCCAGGCCGCCCACGCCGACCCCAAGCCGACCAAGAGCGAGGTCAAGGCGAAGGTCGACAAGCTCTACCACGAGGCCGAGGAAGCCACCGAGAAGGCCAACGGCGCCAAGGAGCAGCAGGACAAGCTCAAGAAGCAGGCCGACGCGCTCCAGGACAAGGTCGCCCGCGGCCAGGACGAGCTCAACACCCTGCGCGGCGAGCTCGGTTCGCTCGCCACCGCGCAGTACCGCTCCGGCGGACTCGACCCCTCCGTCCAGCTGCTGCTCTCCTCGGACCCGGACAGCTTCCTCGACCAGGCCTCCGCGCTCGACCAGCTGACGGCCAAGCAGGCCGAGTCGCTGCAGAAGATCCAGGCGAAGCAGCGCACCCTCGCGCAGCAGCGCAAGGAGGCGCAGGGGAAGCTCAGCGACCTCGACGACGTGCGCAAGTCGCTGAACGAGAACAAGAAGAAGTACCAGGGCAAGCTCGCCGACGCCCAGAAGCTGCTGAACACCCTCACCGCCGCCGAGCGGGCCAAGATGGCCGAGGACGAGCAGCGCGCCAGCCGCGCCGCCGGTGACAGGGTCGAGCTCGGCAACGAGGTCGCCGCATCCGGCCTCGGCGCGGCCGCCCTCCAGGCCGCCTCCACACAGCAGGGCAAGCCGTACGTCTCGGGTGGCACCGGCCCCAACTCGTTCGACTGCTCGGGGCTGACCCAGTGGGCCTACGCCCAGGCAGGCGTCCAGCTCACCCGCACCACGTACACCCAGATCAACGACGGCGCCCGGATCGGCCGCGGCGCGCTGAAGCCGGGTGACCTCGTCTTCTTCAACAACACCTCGCACGTGGGTCTGTACGCGGGCAACAACCAGATCCTGCACGCCCCGAAGCCCGGAACCGTGGTCCGCTACGAGTCCATGGACTACATGGGCACCTTCCAGTTCGGCGTGCGCCCCTGACGCCCGAACGGGCGAATCGCCGCACCCCTTGACGGACCCCCGCCCCGCCGGAGACCACAGGTCACCGGCGGGGCGCCGTCGTTCCTGCCCCTTCCGCCCCCCGGCGTGGCCTTTGGTCACCGCGTAGCCGTCCGGTTACTGTCTGCGCTGCCGCGCAGCTCCCGGTCGTCGGTCCGCCCGCCCCGGGCGGCAGGGGCTGCGCACGACTGCGTACAGCGGAAGGGAGTGCGGCTTCCTGTGGTGTCGCATCGCCGCCCCACCCGGCCCCGTCTCAACCGTGGCGTCCGGGCCACCGTCCTGTCCGCCGCCGCGGCCACCGCGGCGGCCACCCTCAACGTGGCGCCCGCGAGCGCGCTGCCCGAGGACACCCACGAGACGGCCGGCGCCGCGGTCGACCGGCTGTACGGGGAGGCCGAGCGGGCCACCGAGCGGTACAACGCGGCCCGGGAGAGCCTCGGTGCGCTGCGCGGCCGGATGGCCAGGGCCCAGGACTCGGCGGCCCGCACCCAGGAGGACGTCAACCTGATGCGGGCGTCCCTCGGCTCGATGGCGGGCGCGCAGTACCGCTCGGGCGGCATCGACCCCTCGGTCGCCCTCCTGCTCTCCTCGGACCCGGACACCTTCCTGGACCGCGCCGCCGCCCTGGACCGGGCGGGCGAGCGCCGGGCCGTGACGCTGCACAAGCTCCACCGGGCCCAGCGCAAGATCGCCCAGAGCCGTGCGGAGGCAGCCGTGGCCCTCGCCGCCATGGAGCGCGACCGTGCGGCGCTGGCACGTCACAAGCGCACGGTGGAGGGCAAACTGGCCAGGGCACGGCACCTGCTGGGCTCCCTGCCCGCCGCCGACCGCGCGTCCCTCGGCCGCGCCTCGCGCCCGGGCCGCCCCGACGACGCGCTCCTCGCCGCCGGCGCGGGCTCCGCGCGCGGCCTGGCGGCTCTCATGGCGGCCCGGCAGGCCCTGGGACGCCCGTACGTGTGGGGCGCCAACGGTCCCGCCGGCTTCGACTGCTCCGGACTGATGCAGTGGGCGTACGCGCGGGCGGGGGTCGGTCTGCCCCGCACCTCGCAGGCGCAGCGGTACGCGGGCCGCATGGTGCCGCTCCCGCAGGCGCGGCCCGGCGATCTGGTCGCCTACCGCGCGGACGCGAGCCACATCGGAATGTACGCGGGCAACGGGCAGGTCATCCACGCCCCGCACCCCGGCGCACCGGTGCGCTACGACCCCGTCGGCATGATGCCCGTCTCCTCGGTCACCCGCGTCTGACCGTACGATCGGGCGGGATGGCTGTTCGGACAGGGGACGCGCGGCGGGGGACGACGACCCGCGGACGGCGCACGGCGGGTGCCGTGCTCGCCGTGCTGCTGCTCGCGCCCGCGTGCGCGGGCCCCCGGGACTCCACCACCGGCATCACCGCCCAGGAGGTCGGCGCCACCCTGGACCGCCGGGCCGCGGCCGTCATGGGGCACGACACCGACGCGTACCTGGCCGCCCTCGACCCCCGTGCCGCATCCTTCCGTGCCGCCCAGCGCACGGAGCTGCACAACCTCGCCGACGTACCGCTGGAGTCCTGGGCGTACGAGGTCGAGGGCGTGTCGGACGAGGCCGCCGGCCGGGTCACCGCCGAGGTCGAACTGCGCTACCGGATCAAGGGCTACGACACGGCGCCCGTGTCCTCCTCCCGCACCGTGGAACTGGTCCGCCGCGGCGAGGACCGCACCTGGTACATCGCCGCAGACCGGGCCGCCGACGGTGCCCCGGGGCAGCTCTGGCAGCAGGGCGACGTCGAAGTCGCGCGGGGCACGCACAGCCTGGTCCTCGGGGTCGGCCGCCGGGCGGCGGAGCTGCGCCGGATCGCGGCCACCGCGGACCGGGCCGTCCCGGCCGTCACCGGCTCCTGGCCGGAAGCCTGGGCGGAGCGGGTCGTGGTGCTCGTCCCCGAGTCCGTGGAGGACATGGCGGGGCTCCTGGGATCGCCCGTGGCGAGCTACCGGGGCATAGCGGCCGTCACCACCGGCGAGGTCGGCGGGAGCGGCCGGGCACCCGCGGACCGGGTGATCGTCAATCCGCAGGCGTACGGAATGCTCGGCGACTTCGGACAGCGCGTCGTCCTCACCCACGAGACCACCCATGTGGCGACCCGGGCGTACACCTCCGCCGCCACTCCCGTCTGGCTCTCCGAGGGCTTCGCCGACCTGGCCGCCTACCGCGGGGAGAGCCGAACCGCCCCCGAGATCGCACCGGACCTCGCCGAGGCCGTCCGGGCAGGTGACCTGCCCGCGCGGCTGCCGGCCGACGAGGACTTCGGCTTCGGTGAGGACACGGGGAAGCTCTCCCGGGCCTACGAGGGCGGCTGGCTGGCCTGCGAGCTGATCGTGCGGGACTGGGGCGAGGAGGAGCTGATCGCCTTCTACAAGGCCGTGGGGAGCCGTTCGGAGCGGGACGGGAGCGTGGAGCAGGCCATGCACACGGTGCTCGGCACCACTCCCGCGGACTTCACGGCGCGCTGGCGCGAGTACCTTCGAGCCCGGCTCGGCTGATCCGTTCCGCCGCGCGCCCCTGCCGGGCACCCGGCACCGTGGCCCGCCACAGCCGCCGCCCGGCGCTCACCGTCGCCGCGACCAGAAGACCGTTGCGTACGGCCATCAGGACCACGCCCTCCGCGTCACTGGCCACCACGTGTGCGAAGCCGAGCGGGAATTCCAGCAGGGTGACGGCGGTGGCCACGAGGACCAGACCGGCGGGCAGCGCCATCCGGCTGCCCCGGAACACCAGGCACACCGCGGCGACACCGAGCGGCCACACCATGTACTGGGGGCTGATGACCCGGCTGGTCACGGTGAACAGCAGCACCGCGGTGAACGCGGCGTCCGCCGGGGTGTGCACCGCGAACGTACGGGCCCGCAGCCGCCACACCAGCAGCCAGCCGAAGGCGAGCACGCTCAGCGCCAGGGCCAGCGTGCTCACCAGCGCCACCTGCGGGCCGGCGAACTCCATCGAGCCGTAGCGGAGTTCCACCCGCCCCTCCCAGCCGAACTGCCGGGCCACGTGGAAGACCAGCGCCCCCAGGGACTCGATCTCCAGCCCCCGGTCCCGCTGGAAGGTCAGGAAGGCGAACGCGCCCGGCAGGGCCACCGCGGCGGCCAGGACCAGCACGGCGGCCGTCACCGCCGCCGCCGACCAGGACCTGCGGGTCTCCCCGCCCCGGGCGGTACCCACCAGCAGCAGCACCGGCCACACCTTCAGCAGCGCCCCGAAGGCGGCCAGCGCCCCCAGCACCCTGGGGTGGCGCACACCCGCCAGCAGCGCCGCCACCGCGACGGCCGTCACCATCAGGTCGTAGCGGGCGTACACCGTCGGCCCGAGCAGTGGCACACCCAGCACCCACAGCCAGCCGCCCGCGCTCCGCATGCCCGGTCGGCCTCCCGCGTACAGCAGCAGCCCGAACACGAGCGCGTCACAGAGCAGTACGAGGACGAAGAAGGCCGAGGCGTACTCCAGGAAGGGCAGCAGGTCCGGGGAGAGCACGGCGAGCGCGGCGGCGGGCGGGTACTGCCAGGTGACGTCGTCCAGCGGATACGAGCCGCTGTGGAGCACCTCGTACCAGCCCCGGTAGATCACCGAGACATCACTCGTGACGTCCGGACCCGGCACCGTGAACACCTTGAAGACGCAGAGCAGCAGCACCGCTCGTGTGAGGGTCCAGGTTGCGAGGGACAGACGCATGAGCGTCATGATGCCGCCACCTGCTGTACAGGAGCCGTCAGGCAGGGCCGCGCGAACGCCCGGTACTGTCGGCGGCGATGGACAAGACGCTGATCGTGACGAACGACTTCCCGCCCCGCCCCGGCGGCATCCAGGCCTTCCTGCACAACATGGCGCTGCGGATGGACCCCGAGCGGCTCGTCGTCTACGCCTCCACCTGGAAGCGCGGCGCGGAGGGCGCCGAGGCCACCGCCGCCTTCGACGCCGAGCAGCCGTTCACCGTGGTGCGCGACCGTACGACGATGCTGCTGCCCACTCCCCGGGTCACCCGGCAGGCGGTCCGGCTGCTGCGCGAACACGGCTGCCCCTCCGTGTGGTTCGGTGCGGCGGCGCCCCTCGGGCTGATGGCGCCCGCGCTGCGCCGGGCGGGCGCCCGCCGGATCGTGGCCACCACGCACGGCCACGAGGCGGGCTGGGCCCAGCTGCCCGCGTCCCGGCAACTGCTGCGCCGCATCGGCGAGGGCACCGACACGATCACGTACCTCGGCGAGTACACCCGGTCCAGGATCGCCGCGGCGCTCACCCCGGAGGCCGCCGGACGCATGGTGCAGCTGCCGCCCGGGGTCGACGAGAAGACGTTCCACCCGGACTCCGGCGGCGACCGGGTCAGGGCCCGGCTCGGACTCACGGACCGGCCCGTCGTCGTGTGTGTGTCGCGGCTCGTGCCGCGCAAGGGGCAGGACACCCTCGTCCTGGCGATGCCCGCGATCCTGGCGCGGGTGCCGGACGCCGTCCTGCTCGTCGTCGGCGGCGGCCCGTATGCCGGGCAGTTGAAGAAGCTGGCCGAGGAGACCGGTGTCCAGGACTCCGTGCGCTTCACCGGGCCGGTGCCCTGGGAGGAACTGCCCGCGCACTACGGCGCCGGCGACGTGTTCGCCATGCCCTGCCGCACCCGGCGCGGCGGGCTCGACGTCGAGGGCCTGGGTATCGTCTACCTGGAGGCGTCCGCTACCGGACTGCCGGTCGTGGCCGGCGACTCGGGCGGTGCCCCGGACGCCGTGCTGCACGGCGAGACCGGGTGGGTGGTGCGGGGCGGCTCCGCCGAGGAGTCCGCCGACCGCATCGTCACCCTGCTCGGCGACCCGGAACTGCGCCGGCGCATGGGGGAGCGGGGCCGGGCGTGGGTCGAGGAGAAATGGCGCTGGGACCTGCTCGCCGGACAGCTCAGGGCGCTGCTCTGAGCATGTGCCCGAGAACGCTGCTCCGGGCACCCGCTGCTCGTCGGACGGGAAACGGCGCCCCCGGACGACGGACCGGGCCCGGATCTTGAAATCCGTCGCACCCCCGAACCGGGGTGTGGCGACGCTCCCCGGAACCCGAGGTCAGGGTGCGGGCCCTCCTCCCACGTACCGCGGGTTCAGCCGCGGTAGATCGACTCGACCTCGTCCGCGAAGTCCTTCGCCACGACGTTGCGCTTGAGCTTCAGCGACGGCGTGATGTGGCCCGCCTCCTCGGTGAACTGGGTGGCCAGGATGCGGAACTTGCGCACCGACTCCGCCTTGGACACCGCCGCGTTGCCGTCGTCCACCGCCCGCTGCACCTCGGCCAGCAGCTCGGGGTCCTCGCGGAGCGAGACCGCCGTCGACCCGGCCGGCTTGCCGTTCTCCTCAGCCCAGCGGGAGAGGAACTCCTCGTCGAGCGTCAGCAGCGCGCCGACGAACGGCCGTCCGTCGCCGACCACCATGCACTCCGCGACCAGGGCGTGTGCGCGGATCCGGTCCTCGATCACCGCGGGGGCGACGTTCTTGCCGCCCGCCGTGACGATGATCTCCTTCTTGCGGCCCGTGATCGCGAGATAGCCGTCCTCGTCCAGCGTGCCGATGTCACCGGTGTGGAACCAGCCGTCGGCCAGCGCCTCGGCCGTCGCCGCGTCGTTCTTCCAGTACCCGGTGAACAGGTGCTCGCCGTGCAGCAGCACCTCGCCGTCGTCGGCGATCCGCACCACCGAGCCCGGCAGCGGCTGGCCGACCGTGCCGATCTTCTGCCGGTCCCACGGGTTGAAGGCCGTGGCGGCACAGGACTCGGTGAGGCCGTAGCCCTCCAGCACCGTGAAGCCGATGCCGCGGAAGAAGTGGCCGAGCCGCTCGCCCAGCGGTGCGCCGCCGGAGATCGCGTACTCGCCACGGCCGCCGAGCACGGCGCGCAGCTTGCTGAACACCAGCTTGTCGAAGACCTTGTGCTTGACCCTCAGACCCACCGAGGGGCCTTCCGGGGTGCCCAGCGCACGGCTGTACGCGATCGCCGTGTCGGCCGCCCGATCGAAGATCCTGCCCTTGCCGTCGGCCTGGGCCTTGGCACGCGCCGAGTTGTAGACCTTCTCGAACACCCGCGGTACACCGAGGATCAGCGTCGGCCGGAACGAGGCCAGCTCATCGGTGAGGTTCTTGATGTCCGGCACGCAGCCGAGCTTGATCGGGGCCATCACCGAAGCGACCTCGACCAGCCGGCCGAAGACGTGCGCGGTGGGCAGGAAGAGCAGGACGGAGCACTCGCCGGTACGGAAGAGGGGCTTGAGCCGCTCCACGATGTTGCCGCACTCCGCGAAGAAGCTGCGGTGCGTCAGCACACAGCCCTTGGGGCGGCCGGTGGTGCCCGAGGTGTAGACGACCGTCGCCGGGTCGTCGGCCTTCGCGCTCACCATGCGCAGGTCCAGCGTCTCGTCGGAGACCTCGGCACCCGAGGCGACGAGCTCGTCGACGGCACCCCGGTCGATCTCCCAGACGTGCCGCAGACCGGGAAGCCCGTCCCGCACCGCGGTGACGGACTCCGCGTGGGCGGCGCTCTCGACGACGACCGCGACCGCGCCCGAGTCGCCGAGTATCCACTGGACCTGCTCGGGGGAGCTGGTCTCGTACACCGGGACGGTGACGGCGCCCGCGCTCCAGATGGCGAAGTCCAGCAGGACCCACTCGAAGCGGGTACGGGACATGAGCGCGACCCGGTCACCGGGCTGGACACCCGCCGCGATCAAGCCTCTGGCGGTGTCTCTGACCTCGGTGAGGAACTGGGTCGCCGTGACATCCGTCCAGACGCCGGCCACCTTCCGGCTCATCACCGCGACATCGGGATGCTGAGCGGCGTTGCGGCGGATGAGATCCGTCAGGTTGCCGTCCGTAGGGACCTCGTACAGGGCCGGAAGGCTGAACTCACGCAAGACTGCTGCTCCTCATCGGGCTCCGGTTCCACGGCTCTGTGTGACGCACCGGATCGGTCCAAGACTGGCAGATGCTCAGTGGGGTGAGCACGACTGGACTGGCGGGACGTTACCCACCGGTACTCGGTTACGGAAAGGGGGTTCCGGCCAGATGTCTTATGCATCACACATATCGGTGCTCCTTCGGCGCACATTAGTCCACCCGTGTCCCGGTCCGGAAGTAATCGCAGGTCCGGCGGCCTCTACCCAGAGCGGCGAGCGGAGACCTAGGGTGAGCTCCATGCGAGTCGGCACACCGCGAAATCAGCACACGACCCCCACCCGGCGGACACGCGTGCACGTGGTCAGTGACGTGCACGGCAACGTGGAGGCGCTCGCGCGTGCCGGGGACGGCGCGGACGCCCTGATCTGCCTGGGCGACCTGGTCCTCTTCCTCGACTACGCCGATCATTCGCGCGGCATCTTCCCCGACCTGTTCGGGGTCGACAACGCCCACCGCATCGTCGAGCTGCGCACCGCGCGCCGCTTCGACGAGGCACGCGCCTTCGGCCGCGAACTCTGGGCGGGCCGGGACCGCAACACGGCCATCCTGTCCGCCGTACGCAAGCAGTACGCCGAGATGTTCGCGGTCATGCCCACCCCGACCTACGCCACCTACGGCAACGTCGACGTCCCCTCCCTCTGGCCCGAGTACGCCAATTCCGGCACCACGGTGCTGGACGGTGAGCGGGTCGAGATCGGAGGCCGGGTCTTCGGATTCGTAGGGGGCGGACTCCGTACCCCCATGAACACCCCGTACGAGATCAGTGACGAGGAGTACGCCGCCAAGGTCGAGGCACTCGGTCCGGTGGACGTCCTTTGCTCGCACATCCCGCCGGACGTCCCCGAGCTGACGTACGACACGGTGGCCCGGCGCTTCGAGCGCGGCAGCCGCGCGCTCCTGGACGCCATCCACCGTGCCCGCCCCCGGTACGCGATTTTCGGCCATGTCCACCAGCCGCTGGTCCCCCGGATGCGCATCGGTGTCACCGAGTGCGTCAACGTCGGCCACTTCGCCTCCAGCGGGCGGCCCTGGGCCCTGGAGTGGTGAGCGACACGGCCGACGGGCGCGCGCCGGGGCGCGGACGGGAGGGGCGTCGGCACGCGATAGCCTGCACACGGCAGGCTTCTGCCGAACGCGACCGGTACACCGCACTGGAGGGCCACGGCGATGGCTGAACACACCAGCTCGAGCATCACGATCGAGGCGGCACCGGCCGACGTCATGGGAGTGATCGCCGACTTCGCCCGCTATCCGGAATGGACCGGCGAGGTGAAGGAGGCCGAGATCCTGGCCACCGACGACCAGGGCCGCGCCGAGCAGGTCCGTCTCGTCCTGGACGCCGGAGCGATCAAGGACGACCACGTCCTCGCCTACACCTGGAACAGCCCGTACGAGGTCGACTGGACCCTCGTCAAGTCCCAGATGCTGCGCGCCCTCGACGGCAGCTACGCGCTGGCGCCCCTCGGCGACGGGGACCGCACCGAGGTCACCTACCGGCTCGCCGTGGACGTCAAGATCCCCCTCCTCGGCATGATCAAGCGCAAGGCCGAGAAGGTCATCATCGACCGCGCCCTCGCCGGGCTGAAGAAGCGCGTCGAGTCCGTCCCGAAGGCCTGATCACGTGCGTACGGTCCTCGTCACCGGCCCCGGCGGCGCAGGCCGTACCACCGTCGCCGCGGCCACCGCGCTCGCCTCGGCCCGTGCCGGCCGGCGCACCCTCCTGGTCTCCGCCGACGCGGTGCCCGCCTTTCCCGGGGGCGCCGAGGCCGCAGAGGTCACCGAGCTGCTGCACCGCGCCCGCGTCGACTCCGCCGCACACTTCCGCGCCGAGCTCCTCGCACTCCAGGACCGGGCGTCCGGGGTGCTCGACCTGCTCGGCGCCAACCGTCTCGACGGCGAGGAACTCACCGAGCTGCCGGGCAGCGCCCAGCTCGCCGTCCTGCACACCCTGCGCCGGGCGGCCGAGGGTGACTGGGCCGACGACGGCTACGAGGTCCTCGTCGTCGACCTCCCCCAGCTCGCCGACGCCCTCTCCCTGCTCGCACTCCCCGGGCAGCTGCGCCGCTATCTGCGCCGCCTCCTGCCCCGGGAACGCCAGGCCGCCCGCGCGCTGCGCCCGGTGCTCGCGCAGCTCGCCGGCGTTCCCATGCCCGCCCAGTGGCTGTACGAGGCAGCCGCCCGCAAGGACGCCGAACTGGCCGCGGTCGAGGCACTGATCGAGGACAACGCGACCACCGTGCGGCTGGTCGCCGAACCCGGGCAGTCCGCCGGGGAGGCGCTGAGCGCGGCCCGTACCGGACTCGCCCTGCACGGGCTGCGCGTCGACGCCGTCGTGGCCACCCGGGTCCTGCCCCGCCATTCCGCCGACCCCTGGTTCGCCGATCTCGCCGCCCGGCAGGAGAAGTGCCTGGACCACTGGCACCACGAGTGGCAGCCCGGGACCCCCGTACGCGAGACCGCCCACCTCGGCCGCGAGCCGCGCACCGTCGAGGACCTGGCCCTGCTCGCCGAGGCCTGCGGCGCACCCGACGACCGGACGCCGGGACACGCCGGGGACCCCTGGTGGACCGAGGACGCCGGCGACGGCGTCATCGCCTGGTGCCTGCCGCTGCCCGGGGCGGTCAAGGAGGACCTCGGGCTCGTCCGGCGCGGCGACGAACTGCTCCTCACCGCAGGGCCGTTCCACCGGGCCGTGCGCCTGGAGTCCGCGCTGCGCCGCTGCACCGTCTCCGGCGCCGCGCTGACCGACGGCGTCCTGCGTGTCCGGTTCACGCCCGACCCCGCGCTCTGGCCCCGGACACCATGAACGCCGTACCACCGTTCGGGTAACGTCGGTAGTACGTGGCGCGT
This sequence comes from Streptomyces sp. NPDC005752, assembly GCF_040630715.1. Lineage (NCBI taxonomy): Bacteria > Bacillati > Actinomycetota > Actinomycetes > Kitasatosporales > Streptomycetaceae > Streptomyces > Streptomyces sp. NPDC005752. The sequence goes on from NZ_JBEXYB010000029.1 coordinate 23,851, forward strand.
ACGGCCACGCAGACAACCGCGTCGCAGGAGTCCGCCATGAGTGAAGCCACCGATCGTCCCGTCGACGACGACGCGTGGGCGGAGGCCTGCGCCGAGGACCTCGAAGCGGAGAAGGCCCGCCGCCGGGCGCAGTACGGACAGCAGCCGGGTTCCGCCGCCGAGGAGCTGCGCAAGCTCATCGACGCGGTGGCCGACAAGGTCTCCTCCATGCAGTCACCGCTGCTCGGCATGGCCGCGCAGGGCACCGTCCAGCAGGTGATCCGGCAGGCCAGGTCCGCGGTCGAACCCGTCATCGACCGCAATCCGGAGCTTTTCGACCACCTCGCAGCCGCGGGGAACGAGCTCCTCGCCGCCTACCGCTCCGCCGTCGAGGGCCAGGAGGGCCGCTGGACCCGGGGCACCGAAGGCGCCGGTGGCACCTCCGGCCGCAAGGGAAACGTCCCCGGGCCGGGGAAGACGGCGGCACAGGACCCCTCTGACCCGCGTGACGAGGGCTCCGGCGGCAGCGAACACATCGACCTGGACTGACCCTGGGCAGGAGGTACCCGTCCCCGGCTCGGGTACGGTTGGCCGTAGCGGGGCTCGACCGAAACTGAGGGATTCATGGGACTCACCATCGGCGTCGATATCGGCGGCACGAAGATCGCGGCTGGAGTGGTCGACGAAGAGGGCCGGATCCTCTCGACGTTCAAGGTATCCACCCCGCCGACCGCCGAAGCCATCGTGGACGCGATCAGCGCCGCCGTGGCCGGAGCGAGCGAGGGACACGACGTCGAGGCGGTCGGCATCGGCGCTGCCGGATATGTCGACGACAAGCGTGCCACCGTGCTGTTCGCCCCGAACATCGACTGGCGCCACGAGCCGCTCAAGGACAAGGTCGAGCAGCGCGTCGGGCTTCCGGTCGTCGTCGAGAACGACGCCAACGCGGCGGCCTGGGGCGAATACCGCTTCGGCGCCGGCCAGGGGCACGACGACGTCATCTGCATCACGCTCGGCACCGGCCTGGGCGGCGGCATCATCATCGGCAACAAGCTCCGCCGCGGACGCTTCGGTGTGGCGGCGGAGTTCGGCCACATCCGGGTCGTTCCGGACGGGCTGCTCTGCGGCTGCGGCAGCCAGGGCTGCTGGGAGCAGTACGCCTCCGGGCGTGCACTCGTGCGCTACGCGAAGCAGCGTGCCAACGCCACCCCGGAGAACGCCACGATCCTGCTGGGGCTCGGTGACGGCAGCGTCGAGGGCATCGAGGGCAAGCACATCAGCCAGGCCGCCCGGCAGGGCTGCCCGGTGGCCATCGACTCCTTCCGGGAGCTGGCCCGCTGGGCCGGAGCCGGACTCGCCGACCTCGCCTCGCTCTTCGACCCGTCGGCCTTCATCGTCGGCGGAGGCGTGTCCGACGAGGGCGAGCTGGTCCTCGACCCGATCCGCAAGTCGTTCCGGCGGTGGCTGATCGGCGGGGAGTGGCGCCCGCACGCCCAGGTCCTCGCGGCCCAACTGGGCGGCAAGGCAGGCCTGGTGGGTGCGGCCGACCTGGCACGCCAGGGCTGATCCCACCCGTGCGTCCTCGACGCCCGTCGCGCCCTCGGGGGAGCGGCGGGCGTCCGTCGTATCGTGCCTCCCATGGTCACGATGCCGATGCCACTGCCCGACTCCCGTACCGAGCCGGACGGTTCAGCAGTCATCCGGGTGCTCAGCTACAACGTGCGCTCACTGCGCGACGACACCGGGGCACTGGCCCGCGTCATCCGCGCCTGCGCCCCCGACGTGGTGTGCGTCCAGGAGGCCCCGCGCTTCTTCCGCTGGCGCAAGGCCGCCGCCCGGCTGGCGGCCATGACCGACCTGGTGATCCTCAGCGGTGGCGCCACGGCGGCCGGGCCCCTGCTGCTCTGCTCCCTGCGGGCCACCGTGGAACGCACCGAGGACGTCCTGCTGCCGCTCACCCCGGGGCTGCACCGCAGAGGCCTGGCCACGGCTGTCGTACGGATCGCCGGGGCACGGCTCGGCGTCCTGAGCTGCCACCTCAGCCTGCAGCGGGAGGAGCGGCTGGCCCAGGCGGGAATGCTGCTGGACCGGATCGACGCCATGGACGTCCCGCACGCCGTCGTTGCCGGTGACCTCAACGACGTACCGGAGGGGGGCGGCTTCCGGCGGCTGGCCGGGCGGCTCCAGGACTGCCGGGCCGTACGGCCGTGGGGCGGCGAGCTCACCTTCCCGCCCGACGAACCGCGCAAGCGGATCGACGCGGTGTTCGCGACCGGAGGCATCGAGGTGCTCGGCTGCGGCGTCCCCGCGGACCTGCCCGGTGTGAGCGGCGCGGACCTGCGGGCGGCCACGGACCACCTGCCCGTACTGGCCGCCCTGAGGGTGCCGGCTGGAGGCTGAGACGGGCACCCACGGCAGGCACCCCCGAGGACGGCCGACCGCGCCGCGCCCCAGGCCGGGCACCGCGCCCCAGGCCGGGCACCGCGCCCCAGGCCGGGCACCGCGCCGCAGACCGGGTCAGACGACCGCGCCGCGCCCCGGGTCGTCGTTCTCCTCGTCGTCGTCGGGCATGCGCGCCACCAGGGTGACGAAGCCGCCCAGGAAACCTCCGATGGAGAGCGTGGTGAGCCACCACGTCATCTCCCACTGCAGCAGCACCGCGCCCAGCATCAGCACCGGACCGCCGACGACCGCGAGCCAGGCGAACTTCGCGGTCACATCGGCCTCGGGCAGCGGCGGCGGCTCCGGCGGTACGAAGTGCCCCTCCTCGCTGTCGTCCGGATCGTCGACGTCACCGTCCTCGGGTTCCTCCAGGCCGTAGTCGCGCGGGCCGGCGACCCCGGGTGCGAAGACGACCGAACCGCCCAGCGGCTTCTTCTCCGGCGGTCCGCCGGGGGTCTTCCCGCCCACACCCTTGTCCGTGTCGTCGCCCGCTGCGGAATCCGCTGCGGGGTCCAGGACGTTGAGCTGGTCGTCCTCCAGCAGGGCCAGGTCCTCGATCGACTTGAACGGCTTGGCGCCCGGCGGGTCCGGCGGCTCGTCGCCGTATCCCGCGACGATCGCCTCCCAGGCCGCTGTCTCGTCGAGTGCCCGGGGCGCTTCCGTGCCCTCGGGGACCGCCGTTCCCTCCGTGGGGCGCGGTTCGCGCTCCTCGTCACTGCCCGCGCGCTCCGCGTCGTGCTCAGCCACCGGACGTGCTCCCCTTCTTGCCAGCGTCGGGTGCGAGGCGGTCGACGAACCGGTAACTCTCGTCGAAGATCCGCTCCGCATCATGGTCCAACGTCGCCACGTGGTAGCTCTGTTCCAGGAGGATCTCCTCGACCTCCCTGGACGAGACCCGGCTGAGGATCCGCGCCGAGTCGGCCGGCGGCACGACATGGTCCTGCGGGCTGTGCAGCAGCACCAGCGGCTGGGTGACCTGAGGCAGATCGGCGTCGACCAGGCGGAAGAACGCCCGCACGGAGTGGGCGGCGTGCAGCGGCACCCGGTCGTAGCCGACCTCCTCGGCGCCCTCCAACGCGATGTCGCTGGTCAGGCCCTTCGTCGTCCGCACCACATGCCGCGCCACCGGCAGGGCGTAGGCCGACAGGCCGTGCACCTTGTTCGCGGGGTTCACCAGCACCAGGCCCGCGATCTCGTCCCCGTGCTTCGCGGCGAGGCGCAGCGCCAGGGCGCCGCCCATGGACAGGCCGAAGACGAAGACCTGCTCGCACCGCGCCCGCAGCGCGCGCAGTTCCCGGTCCACCTCCGCGTACCAGTCCTGCCAGCCCGTGACCGCCATGTCCTCCCAGCGGGTTCCGTGGCCGGGCAGCAGCGGGAGGGACACGGTGAGTCCGCGCTCCGCCAGGTAGTCGGCCCAGGGGCGCAGCGACTGCGGCGAACCCGTGAATCCGTGACAGAGGAGGACGCCGACCTCTCCGCCCTCGTGGCGGAACGGCTCGGCTCCAGGGAGGACCGGCACCGGGGTCTCCTGTTCATGAAGCGGGGCGGGGTGCGGGGGGTGTGCAAAAGGATTACTTCACCGTACGCGACCGGACCGACACCGACCAGGGCCGTCACGGCCCGGGCAGCCGTCACCCGCGGGGAGCACCGGTGGGGAGGCCGTCCCGGGCGGGCGGGGGAGGCCGCGGTTGCACAGGCTAAGGTCTTCCGGACGGCACACAGGAGGCACCAGAGTTGATCTACGGCGCTATGAAGTTCTCCATCGGCGGGTCCCTGAAGCTCGCCTTCAGGCCGTGGGTGGAGGGTCTGGAGAACATTCCCGCACACGGGCCGGCGATCCTCGCGAGCAACCATCTGTCGTTCTCCGACTCCTTCTTCCTGCCGGCGCTCCTCGACCGCAAGGTGACCTTCATCGCCAAGGCGGAGTACTTCACCGCGCCCGGTGTGAAGGGCAAGCTCACCGCCGCCTTCTTCAAGGGTGTGGGACAGCTCCCGGTGGACCGTTCGGGCGGCCGCGGTGCCGGCGAGGCGGCGATCAGGGCGGGCATCCAGGTGATCGAGAGCGGCGGGCTCTTCGGTATCTACCCGGAGGGCACCCGGTCGCCCGACGGACGGCTCTACCGGGGCAAGCCCGGGGGCCTCGCCAGGGTGGCCCTCGCCACCGGTGCTCCCGTCATTCCCGTAGCGATGATCGACACGGAGAAGATCCAGCCGCCGGGCCAGGTGGTGCCCAAGCTGATGCGGCCCGGCATCAGGATCGGCGAGCCGCTGGACTTCACCCGGTACCAGGGCATGGACGGCGACCGCTTCATCCTGCGCTCGGTGACCGACGAGGTCATGTACGAGATCATGAAGCTCTCCGGCCAGGAGTACGTCGACATCTACGCGACCGCGGCGAAGCGGCAGATCGCCGAGGAGGCGAAGAGGAAGGGCCAGGAACGGCCCGGCGCGTAGGGGCGTCTTCGGACGTCCGGTGAAGGCGGCATGGCAGGGGCGGGAACCGGGGGAGGGGGCGTGGGGCACATGGCCAGGCGCGAAAGGGTCGTACGGATGTCGGTGGAGCAGCCCCTGTGGCGCGCCCTCACCGCGTACCGGGTGCTGACGCTGGTCTATGCCGCGCTGCTCGCGGGCTTCGGCCACGCCAAGTACGAACGGCCCTGGGTGGCCGTCGCCTTCCTGGCCTTCCTCGCCCTCTGGACGCTCGTCACGCTGCCCCGGGTGGCCAATGCGGCGAACTGCACCAAGCGCTTCCTCGGCGCGGACCTCACCGTCGCCCTGACGGGCATCCTGGTGACGCCGCTCGCCGACTTCGACGCCCAGCACATGGACGGCCCGACACTCCCCTCGATCTGGACAGCGGGCTCCGTCCTCGCCTTCGCCCTCAAGGGCGGATGGCGCTGGGCGGCCTTCGCCTCGACCCTCGTCGCCGTCGCCAACATCATCGAGCGCGGCGAGCCCAGCGAGGACACCTTCCACAACGTGGTGCTCGTCTGGGTCGCCTCCATCGCCATCGGCTACGTCGTCGAGGTGGCGCGCGCCAGTGAGCGCACCCTGGCCCGCGCCCTGGAGATCGAGGCCGCCACCCGGGAGCGGGAGCGGCTCGCCCGTGACATCCACGACAGCGTCCTCCAGGTCCTGGCCATGGTCCAGCGGCGCGGCACGGCCCTGGGCGGCGAGGCCGCGGAGCTCGGCCGGATGGCCGGGGAGCAGGAGGTCGCGCTGCGGACCCTGGTCTCCAGCGGACTGGTGCCCACGACCCGGGTCTCCGAGGACAGTGCCGACGGCGCGGTCGTCCGCACGGTGGAGACCGACGGGACGGAGAGCCCCGACTCCGACCTGCGCGCCCTGCTCGCCCGGCACGCCGGGGCCCGGGTCACCTTCTCGGAGCCCGGCGCCCCGGTCCTGCTCGCGGCCGGGGCGGCACGTGAACTCGCCGCCGCGGTCAGTGCCGCGCTGGACAACGTCCGGGCCCACGCGGGGCCCGACGCCCAGGCGTGGATCCTGGTCGAGGACGAGCCGGACGCGGTGATCGTCACCGTCCGGGACGACGGCCCGGGCATCCCGGAGGGCAGGCTCGACCAGGCGGAGGGGGAGGGCCGCCTCGGCGTCGCCCTGTCGATCCGCGGCCGGCTGCGCGATCTGGGCGGTACGGCAGAGCTGATCTCGGTGCCCGGCCAGGGCACCGAGGTCGAGTTGAAGGTTCCGAAGGTTTCACGGGGGAAGGCAGGATCGGCCCGATGAGTACACCGAACACGCAGGCAGCAGAGGAGGCGACCATCAAGGTGATGGTCGTCGACGACCACCCCATGTGGCGCGACGCCGTGGCCCGCGACCTCGCCGAGTCCGGATTCGACGTGGTCGCGACCGCCGGCGACGGCCCGGGCGCGGTGCGCCGGGCCAGGGCCGTCGTGCCCGACGTCCTGGTGCTCGACCTGAATCTGCCGGGGATGCCCGGCGTCCAGGTCTGCAAGGAGCTCGTCGGCTCCCACCCCGGGCTCCGCGTACTGGTGCTCTCCGCCAGCGGTGAGCACGCCGATGTCCTGGAGGCGGTGAAGTCCGGCGCCACCGGCTATCTGCTCAAGTCGGCCAGCACCCAGGAGCTGACCGACGCCGTGCGCGCCACCGCGGCAGGCGACCCCGTCTTCACCCCGGGCCTCGCCGGACTGGTCCTCGGCGAATACCGCCGGCTCGCCTCCGACCCGGCCCCCGCCGCCCCCGACCGGCCGAAGGTCCCGCAGCTCACCGACCGCGAGACGGAGGTCCTGCGGCTGGTGGCCAAAGGGCTCTCGTACAAGCAGATCGCCGAGCGGCTGGTCATCTCCCACCGCACCGTGCAGAACCACGTCCAGAACACCCTGGGCAAGCTCCAACTGCACAACCGGGTGGAGCTCGTGCGCTACGCCATCGAGGCCGGCCTCGACGACGTCTGACAGGGCGGTTCCGCTTCGGCCGGAACCGCTCCGGCCGAGCGGCGCCCCCGGGACACGGACCGTATATTCGCGAGGAACGGCCCCCACCCCCTCACCCGGGAGACGTCGTGGAAATCCTTGCATTCGGCGTGCAGTCCGACGAGCAGCCGCTGATCGAGAAGGCCTTCGCCGGTCTGCACGACGTCCGCTGCCTGGACGTCTTCCTCACCGAGGACACCGCCCCGATCGCCGCGGGCTACGAGATCATCTCCACCAGCGTCAACGCCGATCTCGGCGGCAAGGTGCTGCAGACCCTCGCGGCGGGCGGCACGCAGATGATCGCCCAGCGCTCCACCGGCTTCAACAACATCGACCTCGACGTCGCCGAACGCCTGGCCCTGCGTGTGGCCCGGGTCTCGTACTACTCGCCGTACTCGGTCGCCGAATTCGCCTGGGCCCTGGCCATGGCCGTCAACCGCCGTATCGTCCGCGCGGTGAGCCGCACCCGTGACTTCGACTTCCGGCTCGACGGGCTCCTCGGCCGGGACATGCACGGCCGGACGGCCGGAGTGGTCGGCACCGGGAAGATCGGTGAGGCGTTCACCCGGATCGCCCACGGATTCGGCATGGACCTGCTGGGCTGGGACCTCGTCGAGAACCCTGCCTGCACCGCACTCGGCATGAGGTACGTGGACAAGGAACAGCTCCTCGCCGAGTCCGACCTGATCAGCCTCCACGTACCGCTGCTGCCGGCCACCCGGCACATCATCGGCCGGGAAGCCCTGTCCGTGATGAAGGACGACGCGATCCTGGTCAACTCCAGCCGGGGCGGACTCATCGACAGCCGCGCGCTGGTCACCGAGCTGAGGGGCGGCCGGTTCACCGGTGTCGGGCTCGACGTCTACGAGGCGGAGGCCGGGCTCTTCTACGTCGACAAGTCGGTGGAGGGCATCGACGACGACACCCTCGCCCGGCTCGTCACCTTCCCCAACGTCATCGTGACCTCGCACCAGGCGTACTACACACGTGACGCCGTGGAACAGATCATCGACGCCACCGTGCAGAACGTCGCCGACTACCTGGAGGGCCGCCGCGGCGACAACTTCCTGGTCCCGGCGCCTCCCACGCGATAGACCGCCGGGCGGGACTGCCCCGCCCTTCCTCAGCCGAATACCGGCAGCGCCGCCAGCAGTCCGGTCACGATCGCGGCGCCGCGCAGCGTCAGCACCGACTCCGGGTGGAACTGCACCGAGGCGAAACCCCGGCCGCGCAGCGCGTGCAGCTCGCCGGAGGCCGGGTCCCTGCTCGCCTCGATGCCGTGCGCGCCGAGTTCCGTGGCCGCCGCATCGTCACAGAGCGCGGTGAAGCTGTTGTAGAAGCCGACCGTCTCGGGCCTGCCGAACAGATCGATGCGGCTCTGCGCCCCCTGGTACGGCACGGACTTCCGTGCGACCTCCAGACCCAGCTCCGCCGCGATCAGCTCATGGCCGAGGCAGACGCCGAGCAGCCCGTGCCGGTGTTCGCGTACGAGCTCGGCAGCCAGCTCCCGCAGCAGCCGCATCTTCGGATCGGCCGTGTCCGCCGGGTCGCCGGGGCCGGGCCCCAGCACCACCGGCCCCGCGTGCGCCCGTACGGTCTCGCGCAGGCCCGGCTCGTCGAACCGGCGCACCGACACCGTGAGGCCCGAGGAGCGCAGCAGATGCGCCAGCATCGCCGTGAAGGTGTCCTCGCCGTCCACCACCAGCGCGTGCCCGGACAGGTCCCGGGTGCGCTCCTGCATCCGCAGCCAGAAGGGGGCCAGCCCGCCGCGCCGGTCGTCCAGGGCCGCCTGCACCCGCGGATCGGAGGCGAGCCGCGGACGGCCGGCCTCCGACCCCGGCCGGCCCGGCCGGACACCCAGCGCCGCCAGCACACCCGCCGCCTTCGCATGCGTCTCGGCGACCTCCCCCGCCGCATCGGAGTGGCGCACGAGCGTCGCCCCCACCGGCACGCTCAGCCGGCCCGCCGCCGAGATGTCGGCGGTACGGATCAGGATCGGAGAGTCCAGCGTCTGCGTCCCTCCGGGCTCCCGGCTCACCAGTGCCAGGGCGCCGGCGTAGTAGCCGCGGCCCCCCGGCTCGTACCGCTCGATCACCCGGCAGGCGTTCTGCACGGGGGAACCGGTGACCGTCGCCGCGAACATGGTCTCCTTCAGGACCTCCCGCACGTCCAGTGAGGAACGCCCGCGCAACTCGTACTCCGTGTGCGCGAGATGAGCCATCTCCTTCAGCCGCGGCCCGACCACCACACCGCCCATGTCGCCCACGGTGCACATCATCTTCAGCTCCTCGTCGACGACCATGGAGAGTTCCTCGGTCTCCTTGCGGTCGCCGAGGAAGGCCAGCAGGCCCTCGGCTGTCGGTCCCTCGGCCGGGTAGCGGTAGGTGCCGCTGATCGGATTCATCACGACGGTCCCGCCGGACATCCGCACATGGACCTCAGGACTGGCGCCCACCAGCGTCCGTCCGCCCGTCGCCCGCCGCCCCGGCCCAGAGGCCGCGGCCCCGCCGCCCGTGTGCACGACGAACGTCCAGTACGCGCCGCGCTCACCTGCCAGCAGCCGCCGGAACAGGGCCAGCGCGTCGGCGCGGCCGAAGCCGGGGATCTCGCCGCCGAAGGTCCGCCGGATCACGAAGTTCGCGCCCTCGCCCCGCCCGATCTCGTCCTCGACGACCCGCCGGACGACGTCCGCGTACTCCTCGTCGGGGACGTCGAACGCGCCGTCCTCGACTCTCACGTCGTGGCCGGGCAGATGCGCCAGCACCTCGGCCAGCGGCAGCTCGTGCACCTCGTCGGCGACCAGTACCGCGAGCGGGGTGCCGTCGTCGCGTACGTCGAAACCGCGCTCGGCGATCTGCCGGAAGGGCACCAGGGCCAGCGCGGGCAGCTCGCCCACGGGGATGTCGGCGAGCCGGGCCACCTCCCGCACCTCGCCGGTCAGGACCTCGACGGTGTCGTGGTCCCGGCCGGGCGTGCGCCTGCGCAGCAGCGCGAACGGAGGGGAGTCGTCACGGAGCAGGCCGGACAGCACGTCGGCGGCGCGGCGGGGACGGGCGGGCGTGGGCTCGGGCATGGGCGTTCCTTCTTGACGGAGGAACGGCTCCCGGCTCCTGACAAGCAGAGAAGGCCGCCCCTCGGGCGGCCTTCGCGAAGTCTGTACGCGCGATGAGTCAGCGGGCCGCCGGATGAGCGGTCCACCACCAGTTACGTGTCGTCTGCGCGAACATGCCCGCAGCCTAGCGGACGGGGTCGACGGACGAGCGCGTGTCTCATCTGCTGAGCGGGCGGACTGCGACGCACTGCCGACCCCGTAATGTTGTCAAGGTGACCGTGAACGCCAATACCTCCGTCGCCGGTGGCCACACCTGGCGAGACCTTCCCGCGGCGCAGCAGCCCGAGTACCCCGATGCCGAGGCTCTGCGCGACGCACTCGCGGACCTCGAGTCGTATCCTCCGCTCGTCTTCGCGGGCGAGTGCGACCAGCTGCGCGCCCGCCTGGGAGCCGTCGCCAAGGGCGAGGCGTTCCTGCTGCAGGGCGGAGACTGCGCCGAGGCCTTCGACGGCGTGTCCGCCGAGCACATCCGCGCCAAGCTGAAGACCCTGCTCCAGATGAGCGCCGTCCTCACGTACGCCGCCTCCGTGCCGGTCGTCAAGATCGGCCGGATCGCGGGTCAGTACTCCAAGCCGCGCTCCAAGCCGACCGAGACCCGCGACGGCGTGACCCTGCCGACCTACCGCGGTGACTCCGTCAACGGCTTCGAGTTCACCGAGGCCGCCCGCATCCCGGACCCTCAGCGGCTGAAGCAGATGTACCACGCGTCCGCCTCCACGCTGAATCTCGTGCGCGCCTTCACCACCGGTGGTTACGCCGACCTGCGCCAGGTGCACGCCTGGAACCAGGACTTCGTGAAGTCCTCGCCGTCCGGACAGCGTTACGAGGCCCTGGCCCGCGAGATCGACAACGCGCTGAACTTCATGAAGGCGTGCGGCACGGACCCGGCCGAGTTCAAGGCGGTCGAGTTCTACGCCTCGCACGAGGCACTGCTGCTGGACTACGAGTCGGCGCTGACCCGCACCGACTCGCGCACCGGTCAGCTGTACGACACCTCGGGCCACATGGTCTGGATCGGTGAGCGCACCCGGCAGATGGACGGCGCGCACATCGAGTTCGCCTCGAAGGTCCGCAACCCCATCGGCGTCAAGCTCGGACCGACGACCACCGTCGACGAGGCCCTCGGCTACATCGACCGCCTCGACCCCGAGCGCGAGCCGGGCCGGCTGACCTTCATCGTCCGCATGGGCGCCGACAAGGTCCGCGACAAGCTCCCCGAGCTGGTCGACAAGGTCACCGCTTCCGGTGCCGCGGTGGTCTGGGTGACCGACCCGATGCACGGCAACACCTTCGAGGCCGCGTCCGGCCACAAGACGCGCCGGTTCGACGACGTCCTGGACGAGGTCAAGGGCTTCTTCGAGGTCCACAAGGACCTCGGCACGCACCCCGGCGGTATCCACGTCGAGCTGACCGGCGACGACGTCACCGAGTGCGTCGGCGGCGGCCACGAGATCTTCGTGGACGATCTGCACCAGCGCTACGAGACCGCCTGCGACCCGCGCCTCAACCGCAGCCAGTCCCTCGACCTGGCCTTCCTGGTCGCCGAGATGTACCGCGACCAGTAGGGACCACCGCTGAACGACTGTGGGGCACGGATCGATGTGATCCGTGCCCCACAGCCGTACCGGGGCTTTCGTGCACCGGCCCTCACAGGTAAGGTTAGGTTAGCCTCACCGAGAATTCGGGCGGCGCAGTGATCGACCCGTCGGGAGGTGAACCGCATGTACGTCTGTTCCTGCTTCGGCATCACGGAGGACCAGGTCAAGCAGCATGCGGACGGCGGCGCGTGCACACCCCGCCAGATCGCCTCCGCCTGCAAGGCGGGCACCGACTGCGGCGGCTGCGTCCGCAGGATCCAGGCCCTGCTCGGCCGCGGCGACTGCTCGAGCCGTGAGCTCGTCGAGGGGCGTACCGCGCGGGCGGCGGCGCCCGCCGCGCCCGTCACCCTCGGCACCGCACCGGGCGTCAGGCTCTCCGACGCCGCCTGAGAGGGCAGGCCCGCCCGGAGGTCGCCGGAGGCTTCGGTGATTCAGCTCTCCGGCTGCTCGATCAGCTGGGCGATGTAGAGCGCCTCACCGAGCTTCTCGACCAGTTCCAGCTGGGTGTCGAGATAGTCGATGTGATGCTCCTCGTCCTCGAGGATGGACTCGAAGATGTTCGCCGAGGTGATGTCGCCCTTGCCGCGCATCACCTCGATGCCCCGACGGAGGCGGTCGATCGCCTCCACCTCGACCTGGCGGTCGGCCTGGAACATCTCGGTGACCGTCTGGCCGACCCGTACGTGGAAGAGACGCTGGTAGTTGGGCAGGCCGTCCAGGAACAGGATCCGGTCGGTGAGGATCTCGGCGTGCTTCATCTCGTCGAACGATTCGGCCCGCGTGTACTTCGCGAGCTTCGTCCAGCCGAAGTTCTCCTGCATCTTCGCGTGCAGGAAGTACTGATTGATGGCAGTCAATTCGGCGGTCAGCTGTTCGTTGAGGAACTCGAGGACCTCGGGGTCGCCCTGCATCGCAGAGGCTCCTTCCAACCGGTGGACTGGGCATGTCTGGGCGCATCCTCGCACCGCACCACCCGGCCGTCCAGTAAGTGCATGCTTAGTATGAGTTGCCCGAATCGCCTCTCCCCTGGTCATGACCACCCCTGCCTGTCTGTCACCATGGAGGCATGGGTCAGCCGGAAAGCCGGGAACGCGGCACAGCAGAGCAGTCCGGGCTTCCGCCGGGGCAGCGGCTGCAGCGGGGCTGGCCGGTCACCCATTACGGGCCCGTCCCCAAGTTCAAGCCGGACCGCTGGGAGTTCAGGGTCTTCGGGGCCACGGCCGACGGTGACAAACACTGCTGGAATCACCAGGAATTCACGGCACTCCCCTTCACCTCAGTCGTCGCGGACCTCCACTGCGTGACGAAATTCAGCATGCTCGAAGCCGAGTGGGGCGGAATTCCGGCCCGCGAGGTCGTGGAACTGGCGCCGCCCGCTCCCCAGGTCACCCATGTGATGGTCTGGGCCGAATACGGCTTCAGCTCGAATCTCCGGCTCGCCGACTTCGCCTCGGACCGGACACTGTTCGCCACCCACAAGGACGGCGAACTGCTCACCGCCGAACACGGATTCCCGCTGCGCCTGGTCGTGCCGCACCTGTATGCCTGGAAGGGGCCCAAATGGGTCCGGGGCATCGAATACATGACGGCCGACCGCCGCGGGTTCTGGGAGGAGCGCGGCTACCACAACATCGGCGACCCGTGGAGCGAACAGCGCTACTCCTACCAGGAGGAGCCCGGGGACGGCCCCGAGCTCTGAACCGACGGGCTCTGAACCGTCGGGCTCCGAACCGTCGGGCTCCGAACCGTCCGGAACCTCCCTGACACCGGCGCTCTCACTCGGAGGCGGCGCCCCGGAGCTCCTTCAGCCGGGCCACGTCCGCCGCGTGCCCGTCCTTGCCGCCCGGCGTCTCGATGATCAGCGGCACGTTCTCGGCGGCCGGGTGGGAGAACAGCTCACGGAACGGCTCGGAGCCGATGTGGCCCGCGCCGATGTTCTCGTGCCGGTCCTTGTGGGCGCCCACCACGTCCTTGGAGTCATTGGCGTGGATCAGCTTCAGCCGGCCCTCGCCGACGGTCTCCACCAGCAGGTCCAGGGTCTGCCGCATGCCCGCGGGCCCCGTCAGGTCGTGGCCCGCCGCGTAGATGTGGCAGGTGTCCAGACAGACCCCCAGCCTGGGATGCGAGTCCAGGGCCTCGAAGTACGGACCGAAGTCCCAGGTCCGTGAGCAGAGCGAGGAGCCCTGTCCGGCCGTCGACTCCAGCAGCAGGAACGGATCGTCGTCATGGGTCAGCTCGTCCAGCAGCGGAAGCAGGTGCGTGCGCACCTGGGCGAGTGCCACCTCGCGGGGGCGCCCGCCGGTCGCCGAACCGGTGTGCACCACCACACCGAGGGCCCCTATCGCCCTCGCCCGGCGCAGCGAGTGGCGCAGCGACAGGACCGACCGCTCGACCGTGGCCTCCGTGTGCGAGCCGAAGTTGATCAGATACGGGGCATGGACGTACGCGGGAACCGCGTCCGCAGCGCACTCCGAGCGGAACAGCTCGTCCTGCGCCGGGTTGCCCGGCGGTGTCGCCCAGCCGCGCGGATTGGCGACGAAGACCTGCACGGCCTCGGCCGCCAGCTCCCGCGCGTAGCCGAGGCCGACCTTCGCGAGTCCTCCGGCCACAGGAACGTGACCGCCGACGGGGTTGCGCATCTTCCGGTCCTCGACTGGCCTACAGGCCCTTGGTCCTGATGGTGACGGTGGATCCTTCGGCGGCCTTCCCGCCGCCCTCGACCGACTGGCGGGCGACCGTGTCGCTGAAGGAGAGGAACGGGCGGTCGACCTTGACCTCGAAGCCCGCCTCCTCCAGTGTGCTCCGGGCCTCTTCGACGTCCTTCCCCGTGACGTCGGGGACCTCGAGCATGCGCGGGCCCTTGGAGACCGTCAGCTCGACGGTGTCGCCCTTCGCGGCCTCCGCCCCGCTGCCGGGCGACTGCCGGGCGATCCCGCCCTGCTCCTCGGCGGAGTTGACCCGCTCGGTCAGCACCTTGGCCTTCAGACCCGCCTCGTCCAGCGCGGCCGTGGCGTCGTCGACGGAGAGGCCCGTGACATCGGGCACGTCGACGGGGCTGCCCTTGCTGACGACCAGGGCGACCGCCGAGTCCGTGTGCCGCTCGGTGCCGGTGCGGGGATCCGTACGGATCACCTTGCCCCGGTCGATCTCCTCGCTGAACTCCCGGGTCACCATCCCGGGCGCGAGCCCCCACTTCTTCAGCTCACGCCGGGCATCGGCGAGGGCGAGCCCTTCGACGTCCGGGACCTTCACGGTCTCCGGGCCGCGCGAGACCACCAGCTTCACCGCGTCGTTGCCACGGATCCGCTTCCCGGAGCCCGGGTCGCTGCTGATCACCGTGCCGCGCCTCACCGTGTCGCTGTAGGCGCGCTCGACACCCTTCAGATCGAGCCCCTCGTCCGCGAGCCGCTTCTCGGCGGCGCTCTGGGTCTGGCCGAGCAGCGAGGGGACCCGGGTGAACTGACCCGAGTTGATGTACCAGACGCCCGCCCCGGCCCCCAGCGCCAGCAGGACGGCGACGAGTACGGCGAGGACCCCGCGCCGGCCGCGGACGGTGAAGGGGCCGAGCCGGCCTCGCCCCGGCTCGCGGGGCGAGACGGGGGGCATCTCCAGCCGACTGGTGTGATGCGCGGTGCCCTGACCCGCCGGTATCACCCGGGGGATCACGCTCGTACGGTCCTCGGCGGCGTCGTGCGTCTCTGCGATGGCCTGCGGGGGCACCGCGTCGAGCTGCTCCTCGGTAAGAGCCGCCCGGACCTCGCGGGACAGGGCGAGCAGGGCCACCGCGTCGAGCGGACGGACGTCGGGGTTCCGCGCGGCGGCGGCGGCCACCAGCTCGTCCAGCCCGGCGGCCAGGCCTGGCACGGAACCGGACGGTGCGGGGACGTCCTGGTTCAGATGCTGGTAGATGACCTGCGCCGCGGTGTCCCCGGCGTGGGGTTTGCCGCCGGTCAGCATCTCGTAGAGCACGACACCGCACGCGTACACGTCGGACCGTGTGTCGGCCGTGCCCTGCTCGATCTGCTCGGGGGCGAGATAGGAGACCGTGCCCAGCAGCGAGCCGGTGGTGTCCGTGGCGGTTCCCACCGCGCGTACGAGACCGAAGTCGGCGACCTTCACCCGGCCGTCGTCCCCTATCAGGACGTTCTCCGGCTTCATGTCACGGTGGACGAAGCCCGCGCGGTGCGCGGCGCCCAGGGCGGCCAGTACCGGCTCCAGGATGTCCAGGGCCGCCCGGGGCTGCAGTGCCCCGCGCTCCCGCAGGACGTCGCGAAGGGTGCACCCGGCGACGTACTCCATCGCCAGGTACACGTACGCGCCCTGGGCACCCTGGTCGAAGACGCCCACCACGTTCGGATGCGCGAGCCGGGCGACGGACTTGGCCTCGCGTATGAAGCGTTCGACGAACGCGGCGTCGGTCGCCAGCGCCGGGTGCATCACCTTGAGGGCGAGCACCCGGTCGAGCCGGGTGTCCATGGCCCGGTAGACCGTGGCCATACCGCCGACGGCGATGCGCGCATCGATGCGATAGCGGCCGTCGAGCAGCTGCCCGACAAGGGGGTCCTGGAGGGTCGTGTCCACGGAGCGAGTCTACGAGCTGCCACGGACACGCCGGACGGTCCAGGGCCTTCCGGGGGCTGTTCCGGTGCCGAGCCGTGACAGGGGTATGCACATGCTGTGACCAGCGGGCCGTCCCGGTGCCCGGGTCTCAGAACGCCGGGCGCTCCGGATCCAGTGCGGCGAGGCCCCGCGCCGGTGACGACGCCTCGGCGAAATGACGGCGCGGGATGCGTCCGGCCCGGTACGCCAGCCGTCCGCCGTCCACCGCGTGCCGCATCGCCGCCGCCATCAGCTCCGGCTCCTGCGCCCGGGTCACCGCCGAGGCGAGCATCACAGCGGCACAGCCGAGCTCCATCGCCAGCGCCGCGTCCGACGCGGTCCCGGCGCCGGCGTCGAGGATCACCGGGACAGTGGCCTGCTCGACGATCAGCTGGAAGTTGTGGGGGTTGCGGATACCGAGCCCGGAACCGATGGGGGAACCCAGCGGCATGACCGCCGCGCACCCCACGTCCTGGAGCTTGCGGGCCAGTACCGGGTCGTCATTGGTGTACGGCAGGACGGTGAAGCCGTCGTCGACCAGGATCTCGGCGGCGTCCAGCAGCTCGATCGGGTCGGGCAGCAGGGTCCGCTCGTCGGCCACGACCTCCAGCTTGATCCAGTCGGTGCCCAGCGCCTCCCGGGCCAGCCGGGCCGTCAGCACGGCCTCGCCTGCGGTGAAACAGCCCGCGGTGTTCGGGAGGACCTGGACGGACAGGCGCTGAAGGACGGAGAGCACCGAACCCTGGACGGTCGGGTCGAGCCGGCGCATGGCCACGGTGGTCAGTTCGGTGCCCGAGGCGACCAGGGAGCGCTCCAGCACGTCGAGGCTGGGTGCCCCGCCCGTTCCCATGATCAGCCGTGACGAGAAGGCGGTGGGACCGAGTGTGAAGACGTCGTCGGACATGGTCAGCCTCCCTGGACCGCGGTGAGGACCTCGACGCGGTCTCCGTCGGTGAGCGCGGTGACGGACCACCGGCCGCGCGGGACGACCGCCTCGTTGACCGCGGCGGCCACCCCGGAGGGGGCCGCGGTCAACGAGGCGACCAGGGTGTCCAGCGTGGTGCCCGCGGGGACCGGGCGGCGTTCCCCGTTGACGGACAGGGAGACGGAATCGGGGACGGCTGCGGGCCGGGTCATACGGGCTGCTCCTGCGACGCGGGGACGGTGTCTTCGGGGGACGGGAGCGGGGGGTGCTCCTGAGAGGCGGCGGGGGCGAAGCGCCGCGCCGAGAAGGGGCGGCCCAGTTCGGGCAGCTCGCCGGTGGTCAGCACGTGGGCCATCACGTCGCCGGTGACGGGGGTCAGCAGCACCCCGTTGCGGTGGTGCCCCGTGGCGAGATGCAGGCCGGGCAGTGCCGTGGGGCCCAGCAGCGGCGCGTTGTCCGGTGAGGCGGGCCGCAGACCGGCTCCGGTCTCCGTCAGCGGCAGTTCGGTGATGCCGGGCACCAGCTCATGGGCGTCGCGCAGCAGCTCGTACACCCCGCCCGCCGTGACCGTGGTGTCCCATCCCAGCTCCTCGGTCGTCGCGCCGACCACCAGCTCACCGTTCGCACGCGGCACCAGGTAGACATGGCTGCCGCGTACGACCGCCCGCACCGTCCGGCTGAGGAAGGGGGCGTGCGCGGGGGGCACGGTCAGCCGGAGCACCTGTCCCTTGACCGGGCGCACCGGAGGCACGACCGTCTCGGGCAGCCCCGCCAGCCGGCCGCTGAGGCTGCCTCCGGCGAGCACCACCTGGCCGGCCGTCAGCTCCGTACCGTCCCGGAGTACCGCACCCGTGGCGCGGCCGCCGGCGACGGCGAGCCGCTGGACCCGGTCGCGCCGGAGGACCACCCCGGCGCGCTCGCACGCGGTGACCAGGGCCGAGGCCAGCCGCCTGGGGTCCACCTGGTGGTCGCCGTCGACCCGCAGCCCGCCGCGTACGCCGGGGGCGAGCATCGGCTCCAGACGGCGGCACTCGCGGCCGCTGAGCCACTCGGACTCCAGCCCCGACCGTTGCTGCAGGGCGTGAAGCTCGCGCAGATGCGCACGGTCGTCGGAGTCCAGCGCGACGGACAGGGTGCCGCAGGCGCGGAAGCCGGTCTCCTGCCCGCTCGCCTCCTCCAGCTCGGCCACGAAGGCCGGATAACGGGCGGCGGAGGCCACGTTGAGGCCGAGCAGCGTCTGTTCTCCGTAATGGAGTTCGGTGACGGCGGCGAGCATCCCGGCCGCGACCCGTGCGGCCCCGCCGCCCGGGTCGGGATCGGCCAGCGTGGTGCTCAGGCCGTGCCGTGCCGACCGCCAGGCGGTCACCAGGCCGATGATGCCGCCCCCGACGACCAGGACGTCGCAACCGTTCGCGGAGATGCGCATGGGCGTCCAGCCCCTCCCTTCGCCGGCATGACCCGGATCAGGTTCGTACGGTCGGAGGCCGGTCAGCCTCCCTCTCAGCCCGGTACGTCCGGACTCCCGCGAGTGTCTTACGGCGGCCAGCCTAGACCCCACGGCCCGCAGTCGGTAAGGGAGCGGCACCCGTGGCCCGTTCGCTCGACGGACTCGTCCGCATGGACGGCCGGATCCGCATGGACGAGACGTGGTAGTGGGAGTCGCGGGCGGGCGGCGGGACGAGCGTGGTGCAGGAACTCTTGAGGTGACGCCGACTCACGCGACTAGGGTGGGCGGGTGAGCGAGCAGACGCAGGACCCGGCAGGAGGACACCGGCCGAGCGGTGTCGTGATCGTGGGTGCCGGCATGGCCGGTGTACAGACGGCCGTGGCCCTGCGCGAAGAGGGCTTCGCGGGACCGGTCACGCTGGTCGGTGCCGAACCCCACCAGCCGTACGACCGGCCGCCCCTGTCCAAGGCCGTACTGCTCGGCAAGGCCGAGGACTCCGCCTTCGACGTCGACTTCGAGGAGCTGGACATCACCCTGCGCCTCGGGCTGGACGTGACGGGCCTGCGCGCGGAGGCGCACGAGCTGGACACCATGGAAGGACCCGTCGCCTACGACGTACTGGTTCTCGCCACCGGAGCGGAACCCGTCGCACTGCCGGGATCCGAGGGGGTGCCCGGCGTTCATCTGCTGCGCACCCTGGACGATGCCGCCCGGCTGCGGCCCGTCCTGGAGCGGCAGCACGACGTGGTCGTGGTCGGAGCGGGCTGGATCGGCGCCGAGTTCACCACCGCGGCCCGCGCGGCCGGCTGCGCGGTCACCGTCGTCGAGGCCGCCGACCACCCCCTCGCGGGCACGATGCCCGCCGAGGTCGCCGCTCCGATGGCCGGCTGGTACGCCGAGAGCGGAGCCGAACTCCTCACCGGTGCCCGGGTCGCACGCGTCGGACAGGGCGCCGTCCACCTGACGGACGGCCGGGTCGTCCCCGCCGGAGCGGTGGTCGTGGGCATCGGCGCCCGGCCCGCCACCGCGTGGCTCGCCGGTTCGGGCATCGCGCTCGGCCCGGACGGCTCGGTCACCGCGGACCGCTCGCTGCGCACCTCGCTGCCCGATGTCTACGCGGTCGGCGACTGCGCGTCGTTCCCCTCGGACCGCTACGGGGAGCGACTGCTGGTCCACCACTGGGACAACGCCCTCCAGGGGCCCCGCGCGGTCGCCGCCGCCCTCGCGGGCGGTGAGCCCGGCACGTACGACCCGGTGCCCTACTTCTGGTCCGAGCAGTTCGGGCGCTTCGTGCAGTACGCGGGCCGTCACACCGGAGCCGACACGCTGCTGTGGCGCGGCGACCCCGGGGACCCGTCCTGGACGGTCTGCTGGCTGAGGCGGGGGGTCCTGGTCGCCGTGCTGGCCGTGAGCCGGCCGCGCGACCTCGCGCAGGGGCGCAAGCTCGTCGAAGCCGGGGCGCGGATCGACCCGGCGCGGGCCGCCGACTCCTCCGTACCGCTGAAATCGACGGTTCTCCGGGGTCTGTGACAGCCCCGTACGGTCGGCCCGGGTACCGGCTGTCGGTCCGGGATGGCACGCTTGTCCTTGTGACCGAGATTGACGCAAAGATCGATGCTCTCGTCCCCGCCTGGCTCTACCTTCCCGACATCGCGGAAATGCTCGATGTCGAGGTGACGCGCGTACGGCAGTTGGTCAAGGATGGCCAGCTCATCGCCGTACGCCGTGGTGAGAACCGGGCGCTCCAGGTGCCTGCCGCCTTCATCGACGGCGACAAGGTGGTCAAGGGCCTCGCAGGGACCCTGACTCTCCTGAGGGACGACGGCTACAACGACGAAGAGATGCTGGACTGGCTCTTCACCCCCGACCCGAGCCTGCCCGGAACCCCCGCGCAGGCCCTGAGCGAGAATCGCGGTACGGAGGTGAAGCGCCGGGCTCAGGCGCTTGCCGTCTGACCGGACGACCGTGAGTGGAGTGCGGGCCGCGGCATTCGCGGCCCGCACTCCGCCGTTACCGGACCCGCCGGCACGGCGGTCCCCGGCGTACGGGCGATTCGTACCGCCACCGGCGACCCATCCACGCACCAGTCATCCATCCACGACCGACGGGGGAATTCATCATGTCCACGCCTCGCGACCAGCTCTCCGGCGCCCGGCTCTACCTGTGCACGGACGCCCGCAAGCGGCAGGGTGACCTGCCCGAGTTCCTCGACGCCGTGCTGGCCAACGGCGTGGACGTCGTGCAGTTGCGGGACAAGGGCATGGAGGCCGCCGAGGAGCTCGAACACCTCGCCGTGTTCGCCGACGCCTGCAAGCGCCACGGCGCGCTGCTCGCGGTGAACGACCGGGCCGACGTCGCCCACGCCATCGGTTCCGACGTGCTGCACCTCGGACAGGGGGACCTGCCGGTGCCCGCCGCCCGTGCCGTCGTCGGCGGCGACGTGGTGATCGGCCGCTCCACCCACGCCGAGGCCGAAGTCGATGCGGCCGTCGCCCAAGCGGGCGTCGACTACTTCTGCACGGGTCCCTGCTGGCCCACCCCGACCAAGCCCGGCCGGCACGCACCCGGCCTCGGCCTCGTGCGCTACGCCGCCTCGCTCGGCACGACGCGCCCGTGGTTCGCCATCGGCGGGATCGACGCCGGCAATCTGGACGAGGTGCTGGACGCCGGAGCGCGTCGCGTCGTGGTCGTACGGGCGATCACCGAGGCGACGGACCCCGCAGCGGCGGCCGCGACGCTCCAGCGGCGTATCCGGGAGCGCACCGCCTGAGCCGAGGGCCCTCCGGCGGTCCGGGTGCGTTCCCGCGCGGCGTCGGACCACGTGCACCGCAAGGCGGAGTGAGCCAGGGCAGGTGTCCGAAGGGTGGACGAGATTCACCGCATCCAGGGCAATTCGGCTTCTCTGGTTGGGGTACGGCCGGGCCCTGGTTAACCTCCCAGTATGGCCCTTGGTACACCTTCCACCAGGACGGATCACGCGCGCACCGTGCGTGATCTGCTCGCGACCGGCGAGACGTCTTTCTCGTTCGAATTCTGGGCGCCCAAGACCGAGAAGGGCGAGCGGAACCTCTGGAACGCCCTGCGCCGGGTCGAGGCGGTGGCGCCGAGCTTCGTCTCCGTGACGTACGGCGCGGGCGGTTCCACCCGTGCCGGGACGGTCCGGGCGACCCAGCAGATCGCGGCGGACTCCACGCTCACCCCGGTCGCGCACCTCACCGCCGTCGACCACTCCGTCGCCGAACTGCGCAACATGGTGGGTCAGTACGCCGACGCCGGTATCCGCAACATCCTCGCGGTGCGCGGAGACCCGCCCGGCGACCCGATGGGGGAGTGGGTCGAACACCCCCAGGGCGTGCGGTACGCGGCGGACCTCGTCCGGCTGATCAAGGAAGCCGGTGATTTCTGCGTGGGAGTCGCGGCGTTTCCCGAAATGCATCCGCGCTCCGCCGACTGGGACTCCGACATCGGTCATTTCGTGGACAAGTGCCGCGCCGGCGCCGACTACGCGATCACCCAGATGTTCTTCCACCCGGAAAGCTATCTCCAGATGCGTGACCGGGTGGTCGCCGCGGGTTGCGATACCCCGGTCATCCCCGAGGTGATGCCGCTCACCAGCGTGAAACAGCTGGAGAGATTCGCGCAGCTCAGTAACGCGTCCCTTCCTTCCTCGCTGAAAGAGCGCATCCTCGCCGCCAAGGACGACCCGGCGGCTGTACGCTCCATTGGCATCGAGTTCGCCACGGAGTTCTGCGCGAAACTGCTCTCCGAGGGTGTCCCGGGGCTGCACTTCATCACGCTGAACAACTCGACGGCGACACTCGAGATCTACGAGAATCTCGGACTGCACAAGCAGTCCTGACCGGCCGTACCCGCCACCAACCGGGGCGGTGGCCGCAGGAGGGGGCGGGCGTGGGCTGGACGGTCCTCTACATCGCATTCGGCATAGTGGCGCTGTGGCTGCTGGGCGAGGTGCTCCTGCAGTACAAGGCGCGCCTGCGCTGGCGGCTTCTCGCCTTCGGGGGTTTCCTCTGCGTGGTCCTGGGTGTCCTGATCCCCTCCGTACTGGTGATCGCGCTCGGGGCGATCGCCTTCGCGACGGGCCAGACCTATGTGACGCTCTCCTTCCGGCGCGGCTTCTCGACCGGGTGGGCCATAGGCGGCAGCCCCGGTGAGAGCCGCCGCCGCCGGCGTGGAGCCGGCGGCCAGGACGGCCCGAAGCCCACACTCGAGGTCTCGGGCCTGGAGTACGAGGAGGCCCCCCAGCAGTACGCTGAGGCCCCCCACCAGGCGGATGCGGGCCCGGCCGCGGTATACGCACCGGAGCCGCTGCCGGACGACACCGGGCAGTACGGCGTTTACACCGACTCCCCGGCCGCCGGCGGTGACCAGCAGCACCGGCACGCGGAACAGCAGCCGCAGTACGCCGCCTACGACCCGTACACCGGCTACTCCGAACCGGCCGCCCAGGATCCGTACGGCGGCCAGGAGGGCTACGTCCCCCAGGACACGTACCAGGGGCAGGGCACCTACACGGGGCAGTACGACTACGGCACGGACCAGGCGGGTCACGGCGCCCACTCCGACCCGTACGCCGGCACGGACACCACCGCGGGCACCGGCCAGTACGGGGCGTACGACAGCTACGGCAACGGCTACGACCCCGCCTACGGCACCGGGCAACCGGCGGACCCGTACGCCGGCCAGTACACCGACACCCCGCCCGGCGGGGTCTGGGTTCCGCAGCAGCGCGAGAGCAACCACCACGCCCCGCTGCCGCCGGAAGCCCCCGTCCAGCCCGCTCCGTACGGCAACGGGTACGACACGGGCCAGAACGAGCAGTACCGCTACTGACCCGGCGGCGGGCAGCCGGAACAATCCTGCCGCCCCGCCGTTCGCCTCCCGCCGTCCGCCGCTCACTGCGAGCCGCGGAAGCCGTCGCCCTCCACCACGAGTCCCGCGACCAGGGCCCCCGACATCCCGGCATGGGCCATCCCACCGCCCGGATGCGACCAGCCGCCCGCGAGGTACAGACCCGGCAACGGGGTGCGGTTCCCCGCGTGCAGACAGGAGCCCTGTGCCCCGGCCAGAGCCGGAGCCGGCACGGAACCGCCCCGGGCACCGGTGTCGGCCGCGGTCTCGGCCGGTGTACGCACCTCCGCGTGGAGTATCCGCTCGCGCAGGCCGGGCACGGCTTCGGCGGCCCGGCTGATCACCGCGTCCGCGAAGCGCTCCCGCAGTCCAGGGTCCGTCCAGTCGACCGGACCGTGCGGTGCCACCGTCACCGTCAGGGTCACCGCCTCGTGCTCCTCGTCGGGGCGCGTGGCGGGGTCGTCCGGGCGCAGGACCGTCACCGTGGGCAGCTCCGCCGTCCTGCCGCCGAACACCGCCTCCTGCTCCGCACCAGGGTCGGTCGCGTGGACCACGGTGCGGTGCACGGCGCCGGCCTCCCGGCCCCCGCGCAGCGACAGCAGGACGACGAAACGGCCCGGGACCGGTGCCGTGTCCGATCTGCCGGGCCGCTCCTGCCGGACCGGCAGGAGTCCGGGAGCCGGCTGTGCGCCCAGGACGACATGATCGGCCTCCACGCTCCCGCCGTCCGCCAGGACGATCCCCGCCGCCCGCCCGTCCATCTCGGACACCCGCACCGCCTCGGCGCCGAAGACGAACTCCACCTTCCGGGCCAGACACCGCTCGTACACGGCGTCGGCCAGCGCGCGCATGCCCCCGGCGACGTACCAGCTGCCGAACGTCTCCTCCATGTAGGGCAGGAGGGCGGCGGCCGCCGGGGCGCGGCGGGGGTCGAGGCCGTACGACAAGGCGTACCCGTCGAGCAGGGCCGCGAGGCGGGGGTCCTCCAGCTCCCAGGCGCCCACCTCCGCCACCGTCCGCGCCTGCCGGGCGCCGCGCAGCAGCCTGCGGCGGCGCACCGCGGGGTAGGGATCGCGGTCCAGCATCCGCCGGTCCTCCGGCAACGGCTCCTCGAGCAGCGGCCTGCGCGACCGGTTCCAGGCGGTCCCGGCCCGGTCCAGGAAGTCGCCCCACCGGGACCCGGCCCCCTCGCCGAGCGCCCGGTCCAGCGCGCCGGTCACCCCGGCTCGTGAGGCGTTGGGCAGCGACACCGAGGTGCCGTCCGCGAAGAGATGGCGGCTCGCGGGGTCGACCTGGGTGAGCGTGACGCACTGCTCGAGGCTTTCCCTGCCCGTCTTCACGAACAGGTCGCGGTAGACCGCGGGCAGATGGAGCAGCCCGGGGCCGGTGTCGAAGACGAAGCCGTCACGGGCATACCGGCCGAGCGAGCCGCCGTAGGTCCCCGACCGCTCGTACACCGTCACCCGGTGGCCTGCCACGGCGAGCCGGGCGGCCGCCGCCATCGCGCCCGTCCCGGCGCCGATCACCGCAATTCGTGCCATGTCAGTGACCCTAAGGGGTGCCACCGACAGTTCATTCGTAAGGCCAGTGCCTGCCCGTTCCGGCCAGACGCCTCTCCTCGCGGCGCTGCGCCCTGCGACGCAGGAACCTGCGGATCCGGGAGGCCAGGAAGAGCAGTGTCACCAGGCCGAGGAGGAGCAGCACCCCGGCGACGACGGCCGCCGCCACCGGGTTGAAGACGGCGAAGGTGATGATCCCGGCGACGCCCAGATCCTCCGCGACACTGACCCCGACGTTGCTGAACGGTTCGGGCGAGGTGTTGACCGCCATCCTGGTGCCGGCCTTCACCAGATGACTCATCAGCGCGGTGGATCCGCCCACGGCTCCCGCCGCGAGCTCCGGCAGCGACCCGCTCTCGCCGGCCAGCAGCGCCGCGACGACCGCGCCGGCCACGGGCCTGATCACCGTGTGCGCGGTGTCCCAGACCGAGTCCACGTACGGGATCTTGTCGGCCACCGCCTCGAACAGGAACAGCACACCTGCGGTCACCAGCACATCGGTTCGCTGCAGGGACTCGGGCACCTCGTCGGTGAGACCGGTCGCGCCGAAGACGCCGAAGAGCAGGATCACCGCGTAGGCGTTGATCCCACTCGCCCAGCCACTCGTGAACACCAGGGGGAGTACGGACACGGACGCGATGGTAGCCAGTCGGGCGGAGGCCCGGCTGGGGACCTCCGCGCAGGCCTGAGTATCTCTACCTAGTACGTGAGATGAGTAGGGATGCGGATGGGCCCTCACCTGCGCAGACGGAAGAGTGGAGACCACGGAAGGGGCGCTGGGCCCGGACCGCCGGCACGGGGCGGCGGAACGGCGCGGCACCCCGGACACAACGGGGGTGCACGACGCGGAGCTCCGGGACCACGGGGGACACGGGGTCACGGGGGAGGGCTCCGCGGCGGTACGGGACGCCGGTCCGGTGGAATTCGGGGGGATCGAATTCCACCGGACCGGCGTTTTTCACGCGTACGGGCCGTGCGAAGGCTTCAGCGTCCGCTGACCCGGCCGTGCAGCAGCAGGGACAGGGCGGAGTGCACGTCGTCGATCGTCCGCTCGGGCTGGAACGCCTGCCAGTCGAGCGCCGCCACCAGGACCATCCCGACCAGCGCGGCGGCCGTCAGCTGGATGTCGATCTCCTCGCTCAGCTCGCCGCCCGCGACGCCTTCACGGAGCACTTTCTCGACTACGGCCACGGCCTCCTGGCGCAGCACCAGGAGGGTCGACTGCCAGGCTCGGTTGGTGCGCCAGAGCTCGGCGACGTAGAGCTGGGTGAAGGCCGGATAGCGGTCGATGAAGACGAGACCCGCCCTGATCATCGCGTCCAGCGCCTCCACCCGGGAACCACCCCGCGCGTCCGTCGCGTCGGCGGCGGACCGCAGCGACTGCGTGAGCAGTCCGACTCCGTGCCGCAGCAGCTCCTCGAACAGTTCCGTCTTGCTCTTGAAGTTGTAGTACACCGTGCCCTTGGCGACCCCGGCGCGCTCGGCGATCTCGTCCACCGTCGTCGCGGAGAACCCCTTCTCCGCGATGAGGGTCACCGCCGCCTCGTAGAGCCTTTGCCGGGTGACCTGGCGGCGCGTGGTGCTACTGCTGTCCATACGCACGATTCTCACAGGTCCCGGGGCGGTCACAGACTCAGTTCCGGATGCAGCCGGTCCAGGGTCCACACCTGCTTGCGACGGGCGGAGAGGGCGGTCAGCGCCAGTGCGCCCGCGGTGAAGGCCAGCAGCACGGCGCAGCCCTGCCAGACCGGGCCGAGCCCGCCGCCCGTGATCAGACGGCGCAGCCCGTCCACGACGTAGGTCATCGGCAGGTAGGGATGGATGGCGCCGAAGAAACCCGGGCTGGTCTGGACGGGATAGGTGCCCCCGGCCGAGGTCAGCTGGAGCATCAGCACCGCCAAAACGAGAATCCTGCCCGCCGCTCCGAAGCGGGCGTTGAGCCACTGGACGATCGCGGCGAAGCAGCAGGTCACCAGTGCCAGGAAGCCGATGGTGCCGGCGGCGTGCGTCATCTGCAGACCGAGCCGCCAGTGCAGCACGGACATCAGGGCGGCGACCTGGAGCAGGCCGATCGCGGCGACGGGCAGCCAGCCCGCGAAGGCGATGCGCCAGGCCGGTGCCCCGGCGGAGAGTGCCCGCCGGTTGAGCGGCTGGATCAGCATGTAGGCCACCATCGAGCCCACCCACAGCGAGAGCGGGATGAAGTACGGGGCGAAACCGGTGCCGTAGTTGGGCGCGGCGTGCAGGGAGGAGGAGGCGAGCCGCACGGGGTCGGACATGACGCCCGTACGAGCGTCGCGGTCCTTCTCGTCGTAGTCGGGGATCTTGCCGACCCCGTCGTTCAGCCCCTGGGCGAGTGTCGCGGAGCCGTCGCCCAGCCGGTACAGGCCGCTCTTCAGGGTCGTGGCACCCGAAGTGAGCTTCTTGACACCGGTGTTCAGGTCCCCGGCACCCGTCCTGGCCGTTCCGAGACCGATGTGGAGGGCGCCCGCCCCCTTGGCGACCTTCTGCGCGCCGGTGTTGAGCGCGTTGATCCTCGACACCGCGGACTTCAGGTCCGAGTCCAGATCCGGCGAGCGCTCAGCCAGGGCGTCGGCCTGCTTCTCCAGCGTGGCCAGCCGGGTGCGCAGCTTCGTGAGGTCGCCCTTCTGGTTCGTGACCATGGCGTTCACGTCGTCGGACACCTTGGCGACGTCCTCTGCAGCGGCCTTGGCCCGCTCGAGCTGCGGGCACACCCCCGGGTCCGGAACCGGCTGGTTCGTGCAGCGGACGCGGTGGACCTCGGTCAGGTCGTCGGATGCGGTGTGGGCGGCGGCCGAGGCGGTCGGCGCGGCCTCGACCAGCAGGTCGAGGTTTTCCCGTACGGCCTTCGAGGAGTCGGAGACCAGCCGGGCGGTGTCTCCGATGGCCTTGCCGTTGTCCTTCAGGAAGGGGCGTACGTCCGCGGCGACCGCGTCGACCTTGTCGGCGAGCGACTGGGTGCCGCCGGCGACCTGCCGGGACCCCGTCTCCAAATCGCCCGCGCCCTTGTCCAGCTTGGTGATGCCCGTGGAGAGCGTGCCGCTGCCCGACCTGGCGTCCTTGAGACCGTCCACGAGGTCCTTCGAGCCCTTCTTCGCCTTGGTGAGGCCGCTCTCGAGGTCGTCGGCACCCTTGGCCGCCTTCGCGGTCGCGTCGTGCAGACCCGAGAAGTTGATGAAGATCTTGTCCAGGAAGCCGCGCGAGGCCTTGACCGAAGCGGCACTGCGGACCTCGGCGAACACCGTCCGTGAGATCTGCCCGACGATGTAGTTGTTGGCGTCGTTCGTACGCACCCGCAGGGCGCCGGTGTCGGGGGAGTCCCCGGCGCTCGAGGCGATCCGCTCGCTGAAGTCCGACGGCATGGTCAGCGAGAGGTAGTACGTCCCGTCCTCGACGCCTCTCACGGCCTCGGCGGAACCGACCTCGTGCCAGTCGAAGACCTTGCTGTCGAGCAGGCCGGCCGTGATCTCGTCGCCGGCCGCGAGGTGTTCGCCCCCGGTGTTCGCACCCTTGTCCTCGTTGACGAGTGCCACGGGGATGCGGTCGAGCCGCCCGTAGGGGTCCCAGAACGACCAGAGGTAGAGCGCTCCGTACAGCAGGGGCAGCAGGAGCAGCGCCACGAGTGCGGCGCGCGGCATCCGGCCCCTGCCGAACCGCCGCAGCTCAAGCGCGGCCAGCCTCGGCGATCGCATCGGCCGTTTCCTTCCCGTTCGTCGTTTCGCCGGCGGGCGTGTCTGTTCCGCACGCCGGGCGGGTGCTCACTGTGAGCGCGTCCTTCGGGGCCTCACTGCACACGGCCAGCACGGTGGTCCCGCCGGCCGCGAGTGCGCGCAGCAGCTCCCAGGCCAGGGCGCGGTCGGCGGCGGAGAGTTTGAGGTCGGTGTCATCCACGGCGAGCAGGCGGGGACGGCCCGTCAGCGCGAGTGCGACGGACAGGCGCAGGGCCTCCAGGCGCTCCAGGTCGCGAACGGAGGTCCGTTCGGCCTTGGGCAGGTCCGCGAGGTCGAGCCCCGCGGACTCCAGCGCGGTATCGATCGTGTCCCGTGCCGTGGCGGCGCGTTCGGCGCGGGGGCGCAGCAGGGAGCGCGGCGAACCGTCGAAGCGGCGCCGCAGCAGGGCCCGTTCCCGCAGGTGCTCGGCCACGGTGAAGGACGGGTCCAGTTCGCTGACCCCGGGGACCGGGCCCAGCGCGCTGAACCTCCGTACGGCGGCGAGCCGGCCGGGCAGGCGCTCGCCGCCGGCCTCGGCATGGCCGTGCGTGGAACGCATCCGGCCGGTCAGCGCGAGCAGCAGACACGTGCGGCCCGAGCCGGAGGGCCCTTCCACCGCGACGAGCGATCCGGGGTCCGCGGCGAATCCCACTCCCCGGAAGGCCCAGCCGCGCGAGCCCTTCAGTCCGAAGTCCTCGGCGCTCAGCGCCGCCCCGTGCGTGCTGTCCACGACCCCACCCCCCATTTTTTTGCACTGACCGGTCAGTGCAAAAAACTAGCCCTCACGCACGCTCTACGCAAAGCGCCTGGTCAGAGGCGTATCTGAGGGATTGTCAGTGGCGGCCGTCACGATGGACACAGACGGCCACCGAGCCGTCACACGACGACAGGAGGTTCGTCATGGCCAGCTCGTCCGCAGCCGCCGCCCCGCGGCGCCGCGCAGGCAGCCCTGCCCCCTCACCGACCGGTCCGGCGTCCGACGTCCACCCCGTCCTGCGCCGCACCACGGCACCGCCCGCCGCTCTCGACCTGCTCGCCCAGGCCCATGCCGGCCTGGACGAGGCCGCCCTGCTCGACGTGCCGAACGAGCGGTACGCCACCGCGCACCTCGCCGCGCTGCGTACCGCGGCCGCCGTGCTCGCCGCCCGCGGGAGGCCCGAGGCGGGCGGGCGCCGCAGGGAGCGCATCCGCAGCGCCTGGGAGGTCCTTCCGGACATAGCGCCGGAACTCACCGAATGGAGCGCCCTGTTCGCCTCCGGGGCCCGGCGCCGGGCCCGCGCCGAGGCGGGTATACCCGGCGCGGCCGGCAGCCGCGATGCCGACGACCTGCTGCGCGACGCGGCCTTGTTCCTGCGCCTGGTCGAGCGCCTGCTGGTCCTCCAGCCCGTGCTTCCGCAGACCAGGAAGGACGGGCCGGGACAGCGGCGCGACGCGGAGTGACCGTGGCGGCGGTGCGAGGCAATAGGGTGGAGAGCACCCGTACCACCTGCACCGTTCACGCTCCGCCGTCCGTGGCGGCACCGTGCCGAGGAGTCAACTGCCGTGTCGGACCAGCTGCGCCCCCGCGCCTCCCTCCGTACCGCCGTGGTCTGGGAGGTCCTCAAGGACGCTCTCGACCGTCTGGCCGAGGCGACCGGCAGGGACGCCCTGGACGTGCTGGACACCGGCGGCGGCACCGGCAACTTCGCCGTGCCCGTCGCCCGGCTCGGCCACCGGGTCACCGTCGTGGACCCCAGCCCCAACGCCCTGTTCGCGCTGGAGCGCCGTGCGGACGAGGCCGGTGTGGCCGACCGGGTCCGTGGTGTCCAGGGCGACATCCACGGACTCTTCGAGGTGGTGGACCGCGCCGGTTTCGACGCGGTCCTGTGCCACGGCGTCCTGGAGTACGTGGACGACCCCGCCGAAGGCGTGCGCAACGCGGTCGACGCCCTCCGTCCGGTCGGCGCGCTCAGCCTGCTCGGCGCCGGCCTCGGCGGAGCCGTCCTGGCCAGGGCGCTCGCCGGGCACTTCGCGGAGGCCCGGCAGGCGCTGACCGACCCCGCCGGACGCTGGGGCGACGGAGACCCCGTGCCCCGCAGGTTCACCGCAGACCAGCTGACCGGGCTGGTCGGCGCCGCGGGCCTCCAGGTCGGCGCGGTCCACGGTGTGCGGGTCTTCGGCGACCTCGTACCGGGTGTTCTCGTGGACACCGAGCCGGGTGCGATGGAGGAGCTCCTCAAGCTGGAGGCGGCCGTCGCGGAGCTGCCGGCTTTCCACTCGGTGGCGACCCAGCTGCACGTTCTGGGGGAGAGGCGCGCCTGAGCGGCGACGCCGACACCGCCGGAGTACGGCCGCGGAAGCCGCAGGAGCACGGCTGATCAGCAACGCAGCTGCAGACGGAGTACTGCCCGGAGCACCCGATCGGGCCGCGGGCCCCGTATGATCGGGTGACACCATCCGGCATGACGGATCGGAGGTCGGGGAATCTACGCCTCAGCAGCCGAGCCGAATTGGCGGTCCGGACTGGCTATGGCTAGAGGGCGGGTTTCACGGGGGCGAATCCCTGCCTATCCTGGAAGGGCCGCATACCGGTCGCCCCCGCGGCCGACGACGAGGAGGACTCCGTGCCGCTCTCGGAGCACGAGCAGCGAATGCTCGAGCAGATGGAGCGAGCGCTGTACGCCGAAGATCCCAAGTTCGCTACAGCGCTTGAGGGAAGCGGGCTGCGCAGGTACACCCGGCGACGGGTCTACCAGGCGGTGGCCGGCTTTCTGGTGGGTATCGCGCTCCTCATGGCCGGAATGGTCTTCCAGCAGACCTGGGTCAGTGTGGCGGGTTTCCTCGTCATGCTGGGCTGTGCCGTGCTGGCGGTCACCGGATGGCGCAAAGCGCCGAAGCCCGGTGAACAGCAGCCGGCGGGGAGCGCGAGCGGGGGCGAAGGCGAACGCCGACATCCCAGGCAGCGCCGGTCGATGATGAACCGGATCGAACAGCGGTGGCAGCGCCGCCGCGACGAACAGGGCCAGTGAGCTTTCCGCTCTCCGGCCGGCGGCGGGCAGGACGGGCCGCCGACCTGGGAAGCGGACCGCGCGTACCGGGAACTTGACGCTGGACCTCACACGTGAGGGGCGGTCGCATCACAGCGGCCGCCCCTCACGCGTTCGCCCGCAGGACCGTGGGCCGGATCCCTCCCGGCTCTGCGGACCGGCCCCCGAACCCACCCTGCCCCGCCCGGGGACCGGCGAGACCCGGGGAACCGGCGCCGGTTCCCCGAGGTCCGCGGGGATCAGCCCCGCTGTCGTGACGAGCGGCGTGCCCCGGGCGCCGGGCGGAGGCGCCCGACGACTCCTGACCAGCGGCGGCCGAGCTCCGACAGACGTTCCGAGCCGGCCCGGACCACCCGAACGGCCGATCGGGGTGCGAGCGTCGCCCGCAGCGTGTTCCAGCGCCCGCCCGAGGCCCTCAGCCCCGCCCGAACCTCCCGCACGTCCTCGACAGGTGTCGTGATCCCGCCCGGCTCCGGTGCGTACAGCACCCGTTCGACCGCCCCGGCCACCCGGTGGACCGCAGCGGACGCCGGGCCTTCGAGGCCGCCCAGCCGCACCACACGCGCCGCGGCCTTGCGGGGGGTCTGCGAGTCGTCCGGCGGAATGCCGTGATCCCAGGCCGTATCGGTGATCTCCCGCCAGGCGGCCATCACCCTGGCCGCCGTATCGGAGGCCGTACGGCCTCCCGAGGAGCTGAGCCGCCGGGCACGGGCCCGCATCCGCCAGAGCATCGGCATCAGCGGGAGCACGAGGACGACCAGCGCACCGAGCACCCACAGCACGACGGTGCCCGCCGGAGTCCCCGGATCGGCGGAATCCGCCACACCGGCGGCCGCGGACGCACCGCACTCACCCGGCTGACGCGTCTGCGCGGGGCAGGACTCCGAGGCGGAGGGTTCCGCCGTGGGCGCGACGGACGCTCCGTCCGTCGGCTGCGCGGGATCGCTCGGGTCCTGCGAAGGCGCGTCCGGCAGGGTGTACGCGGGGGTGCTGCCCCGGGACGGCGTCGGCTCGAAGCGGGTCCAGCCCACGCCCTCGAAGTACAGCTCGGGCCAGGCGTGCGCGTCCTGCAGCCCGACCGACACCGAACCGTCCGCCTGCACGGTGCCGGGTGTGAAGCCCACCGCGACCCGGGCCGGAATGTCCAGGGTCCTTGCCATGGCGGCCATCGCGAAGGAGAAGTGGACGCAGAAGCCCTCCTTCTCCTTCAGGAACCGCTCGATGGCCGTGGTGCCGGTACCCGACGTCACCGTCGTGTCGTACCGGAAACCTCCCTCCGAGGTGAACCAGTCCTGCAGCCTCACGGCCCGCTCGTAGTCGTCGGCGGCCCCCTCGGTGACCCGCGCGGCCGTCTTCCCGACCACATCGGGCAGTGACGGGGGAACCCGCGTGTACTCACGGGCCAGGTCCGGAGGCGGCGCCGTCGACCGGGCGAGCTGGGCGGCCGTCGGCTCCACCGACAGGCTGCTGACCTCGTACCGCGCACCGCGCGTGGTCTGGCCGTCGTCGCCGACCAGGGTGCGCCCCTCGGGCTCGTACCGCCAGCGCCCCCGGACGTCCACCTCGCTCGCCGGGTAGGGGAGCGGCAGATACGTCTGCCGGTACGACGGCGATGCCGAGATGTTCGTCCGGATCTCGGTGACGGCGACGTCCTGGCCGAGACCGGACGGCTGCGGCAGCCGGTCCGGGACGTCTCGCAGCCGGCGGGTCGACGGGCGCCACTCACCTCCGCTGAACTGGTCCAGGGCCAGGATGCGCAGATAGAGGTCCCCAGGGTTCGCCGAGTTGGTGCGGTACGTCATCACCTCCCGGTTCTCCGGCTGGTTCAGGTTGTTCTGCAGCGAGACCAGCGGGTTCACCGCGGAGATCGTGCCCCCGCCGCTCCCTCCGCGCGAGCCGCCGCCCGTGCCTCCCAGCAGCCCGCCGTCCAGCGCGGGCAGGGCCGCGGGAACGGCGAGCGCGATGCCCAACGCCACCACGCCGATGCGCCGTCCCGTACGGACCGGTGCCAGGGCACGCCCGGCCCCTTGGCCGGCCGCCGGACCGCCTTGCGTGCGGGGCGCGCCGCCGAAGACCCGCCCCCACCGGGACAGCCGGTCCCGGCCCTCGGCCAGCAGGAGCAGCAGGTAACCGCACGCCGCGAGCAGGAACCAGAGCCACCCCGCCCCGCCGTCGGAGAGCCCGGCCGCGACCGAGTAGAGCGCGAGCAGCGGCAGGCCGGCCGCAGCCGCGGCGCGGCAGGTCACCGCGAGGACGTCCACGGCGAGCCCGATCAGCAGTATCCCGCCGATCAGCATCAGCAGGATGCCGTCGGTCGCCGGTGCGGGAATGGCGTACCTGCCGACGTCGTCGGCGCCCGTGGTCAGCAGCTCGGCGAGCCTCTGGACCGTCCGGGGGCCGGGCAGCACACCGAGCAGGGCGTGCTCCCTGGCGAAGGCCGCGGTCAGCGTCAGCAGGGTGGCGAGCGCCTGGAGGGAGACCGTCAGAATCCTGGCCAGGCGCATCCGGCGGGCGAGCGCGCCCACACCGCTCTGCACGGCCAGCAGGAAGGCGGCCTGCAGAAGCCACCCCGACGTCTCGACCAGGGGCAGCAGGGCCCCCGCCGTCATCATCGTGGCCGCGAAGGCGCACAGCGCCAGCCGGGTACGCCCGCTCATGACCATCCCCCGGAGTGCCCCGTCGTCGATCCGGCCACGGAGGACCCGGTGCCCGAGCCCTCCTGGCCTGCCTGCTGCCACAGCCGGGCGAGTTCGGCCCCGGGCGGCACCGCCATCGCCGTCCAGCCCGCCTCGCGCAGCAGCCGCAGGCGGTCGGCGGCCGGCGCGCGGGTCACGGCTTCACCGCCGCGCGCCCAGTCGTCTCCGCCCAGCACGAACGCGACGGCCCCGCGGCTCCGCTGCCGCATCCTGGCCGCCACCGCCGTCTGCTCCTCGTCGAGATCACCGAAGAACGCCACCAGCAGCCCCTCGTTGCTGCCGCGCAGCACGTCGTACGCCCGGGAGAGACCATCGCCGTCGGAGTGGTCGACGACCGCGAGGGTGTCCATCATCAGACCCGCGGAGTCCGCGGACTCCTGGGCCGGCCCCGCGAAGCCGTCGGCGCTCCCACCCGGCAGAGGGCTCCCCTCGTCCGTGAGCAGCCGCACCGAGAAGCCGCGCTCCAGCATGTGCACCAGCGCGGACGCCGCCCCGGAGACCGCCCATTCGAAGGCCGATCCCGGTCCGGCCCCCCGGTACGCCGTCTGCCGGGTGTCCAGCAGCACCGTGCATCTGGCCCGCTGGGGCTGCTCCTCCCGCCGCACCATCAGCTCGCCGTGGCGCGCGGTGGAGCGCCAGTGGACCCGCCGCAGATCGTCACCGTGGCGGTACCCGCGCGGAATGATGTCGTCCTCACCGGCCAGCGCCTGCGAGCGATGCCTGCCGTCGCCGTACCCGGCAGCCGTCCCGGCCAGCCGCAGCGCCGGGAGCGGCTCGGTACGGGGGATGACGACGAGGGTGTCCTGGGCGCTGAAGGAGCGCGTCAGCTCGCACATCCCGAACGGATCGTTCAGCTGCAGCTGGAGCGGCCCCAGCGGGTAGCGCCCGCGCAGGTCGGAACGGACCCGGTAGGACACCTCCCGTACGCCGCCCGGCTCCACCCGGTCCAGTACGAACCGGGGCCGGGGGCCGAGGACGTACGGAACACGGTCCTCGAGCATGAGCAGGCCCGTGTGCAGCCTGGAGGCGTTCTCCATGCGCAGATGGACCTGCGCCTCCGAGCCGGTCGGCACCCGGGACGGCGACAGCCGCCGGCTCCCCGACACCGTGTGGCGGGTGCGGTGGAGGACGGTGGCGCAGATCAGGGGCAGCACCGCGAGCAGCAGTCCGACCCGGAGCAGGTCGCCCTGGCCCAGCACATAGGCGCAGACCGCCGCGGCCACGCCGGCGGCCAGGAAGGACCGTCCCCGCGTCGTCAGCCCGTTCAGAGCCGTTCGCATACCGCCCTTGGTGTCGCTCTCCTCCACGGGGCCGGGTGCCCCGGCCGGCGTCACAGTCGCCGTGCGCCGGGCTGCCGGCCGTACACCGGGCCGTCGGGCAGGTGCTGCGCGGAGGCGGCCGTGACGCCCGACGTCGGCACCGGGACGCGCTGCAGGATGTCCAGCACGACCTGCTCGGCCGTACGCCGGTTGAGCTGTGCCTGCGCCGTCGGCAGCAGCCGGTGCGCGAGCACCGCGACCGCGAGGGCCTGGACGTCGTCCGGCAGGGCGTAGTCCCTCCCGCCCAGCGCCGCCGACGCCTTGGCGGCGCGCAGCAGATGCAGCGTCGCGCGCGGCGAGGCCCCGAGTCTGAGATCCGGGTGCCGGCGGGTGGCCGCCACCAGTTCCACGGCGTACCGCTGGACGGACTCGGCCACATGGACCGTGCGCACCGCGTCGATCAGTTTCACGATGTCGTCGGCGTGCGCCACCGGCTGCAGATCGTCCAGCGGTGAGGCCCCGCCGTGCACGTCGAGCATCCGGAGCTCGGCCTCGGCACTCGGGTAGCCGATCGAGACACGCGCCATGAAGCGGTCGCGCTGCGCCTCGGGGAGGGGATAGGTCCCCTCCATCTCCACCGGGTTCTGGGTGGCCACCACCATGAACGGATCGGGCAGCTCGTAGGTGTGCCCGTCGCTCGTGACCTGGCGTTCCTCCATGGACTCCAGCAGCGCGGACTGGGTCTTGGGCGACGCGCGGTTGATCTCGTCGCCGATCACGATCTGGGCGAAGATCGCGCCCGGCTTGAACTCGAAGTCGCGCCGCTGCTGGTCGAAGACGGATACCCCGGTGATGTCCGAGGGCAGCAGGTCCGGCGTGAACTGGATACGCCGCACCGAGCAGTCGATGGAACGTGCCAGGGCCTTCGCCAGCATCGTCTTGCCGACCCCGGGCACGTCCTCGATCAGGAGGTGGCCCTCGGCGAGCAGTACGGTCAGCGAAAGCCGAACGACCTCGGGCTTGCCCTCGATCACACCCTCGACCGACCTGCGTACCCGCTCCGCTGTGGTGGTCAGATCTGTGAGGCTCGCTCGATCGTCATAGGTCGTCACCCGGCCCTCCTCGGCCCTCTGCGCACGGACCGGCGCCCAAAGCGCCCGGCCCGCCCCGAAATACGGACACTCTCCGGAGGACCCGGAGAGATGTCACACCCGCATTCTTGTTGCCGTTACCGCTTCGTGTCACTCGCCTGTGGACAAGTAGGGGCGATATGCCGGATGTGGTCCGTATGTCGGCGGGTGCTTCAGGCCGCGGACGGGATCTCGCGCAGCTTGCCCGTGGTCACGTCGAAGACGAAGCCGCGCACGTCGTCCGTGTGCAGGAGGAACGGCGAGGTGCGCACGCGCTGCATCGACTGGCGTACGTCCTGGTCGGCGTCGGAGTACGCCTCCACCGCCCAGACCGGACGCTGCCCGACCTCGAGCTCCAGATCCTGCCGGAACTCCTCGGTGAGCGACTCCATGCCGCAGTTCGTGTGGTGGATCAGGATGACGCTGCGGGTGCCGAGCGCCCTCTGGCTGATGGTCAGGGACCGGATGACGTCGTCCGTGACCACTCCGCCGGCGTTGCGGATGGTGTGACAGTCGCCCAGCTCCAGGCCGAGCGCGGCGTGGAGGTCGAGACGGGCGTCCATGCAGGCGACCACGGCCACGCGCAGTACGGGCCGCGCGTCCATTCCCGGGTCGCTGAACTTCTCGGCGTAACGCGTGTTCAGCTCGACCAGACGATCGGTGACCGTCCCTCCGGAACGAGCTGCGGAGGTGGTGGGGGAATCGGTCTCGGCGGAAGACTGCGCAGAAGTCGACATGGCTATGACGTTAGCCTTCGCGACCGCACACGGCGTGCTGTGGAAGGGGACAAAAAACGTCAACGCGGCTTGTTGTGAGGTAACCCACAAGCCTCACGTACGGGCACCCGGCCGGGTGAGGTTTCCGGCCGGGCGTGACGGTACGACGCGCTGAGCGGTTCGTTGATCGCGACCGGATCCGATGGCAGGGTGGACTAAAGTGACGCGAAGTTACCGACACGCCTGCACATACTGCATATTCTCACGTGTTTCGAATTCCCCGTGATGTGCGGCGTACATGCGGCCCGGCCCTCTCCCGCCCGTCGGCCGGCCGACGCCTCCTTCCCCGGCGCCGGCCGACCTCCCCTTCCGGGCGGGTGGGGACCAGGCCGTATGTGCGGCCACACGGGACAGAGCCTGAGAGGGCGCTTTGAGCCAGACCCGCCACGTCCCGGTGATGCTCCAGCGATGCCTGGACCTGTTGGCCCCGGCTCTGGAGGTGACGGGGCCACAGCCGCCGGTCGTCGTCGACTGCACCCTCGGCCTGGGCGGGCACAGCGAGGCCCTGCTCGCCGCCTTCCCGGAGGCCCGGCTGGTCGCACTGGACCGGGACAAGGAGGCACTGCGGCTCTCCGGCGAGCGCCTCGCCCCGTACGGCGACCGCGCCACCCTGGTGCACGCCGTCTACGACGAACTGCCCGAGGTCCTCGACAGGCTGGGGATCCCCAAGGTGCAGGGCGTTCTCTTCGACCTCGGTGTCTCCTCCATGCAACTGGACGAGGCCGACCGGGGCTTCGCCTACGCCCAGGACGCCCCGCTCGACATGCGCATGGACCAGACGACCGGCATCGGCGCGGCCGAGGTGCTCAACACCTACCCACCGGGCGAACTCGTGCGGATCCTGCGCGCGTACGGCGAGGAGAAGCAGGCCAAGCGCATCGTCTCGGCCGTCGTGCGCGAACGCGAGAAGGAACCCTTCAGTAACAGCGCCCGGCTCGTCGAGCTGATCCGCGACTCCCTGCCGCAGGCCGCCAAGCGAACCGGCGGCAATCCGGCCAAGCGCACCTTCCAGGCGCTGCGCATCGAGGTCAACGGTGAACTCACCGTCCTGGAGCGGGCCGTTCCCGCCGCGGTGGGGAGCCTTGCCGTCGGTGGCCGGATCGCCGTGCTCTCGTACCACTCGCTCGAGGACCGTCTGGTCAAGCAGGTCTTCGCGGCCGGTGCGGCCAACACGGCGCCGCCCGGACTGCCCGTCGTCCCCGAGCGCTACCAGCCCAGGCTGAAGCTGCTGACCCGGGGCGCCGAACTGCCCACGGAGGAGGAGGTCGCCGAGAACAGGCGCGCCGCCCCTGCCAGGCTGCGCGGCGCCCAGCGCATCCGCGAGGAGGAGCGATGAGCGGACCCAGTCGGGCCGGCCGAAGGCGGAGCGGGACGGTGGCACTCCGGTGACCAGGACGGCCGAGCAGATGAAGGGCCGGGCGGGCCGGCTCGCCCGGCTGATGCCGTCGGGGCCGAACACCGCCGCCCGTACCCCCTTCGTCCTGCTGGTCGTGCTGCTGCTCGCGGGTGGCCTGATCTCGCTCCTGCTGCTGAACTCCGCGCTCAACGAAGGATCGTTCAGGCTGAGCAAGCTGAAGAGGGACACCACCGAGCTGACCGACGAGCAGCAGGCCCTCCAGCGGGACGTCGACAGCTACTCCGAACCCGACGCACTGGAGCGCCGGGCCAGGGAACTCGGCATGGTGCCCGGCGGCAGCCCCGCCTTCCTGGACCCGGACGGCACCGTGCGGGGAATGCCGGAGAGGGCCACCGCGCAACCGTCCCCCGTCACGTCCCCCGAACCGGAGAAGAGCGCGGCCGTTCCCACCGGGCCGGCCTCCCCGTCCGGCTCCGGCCCCACCTCACCCTCCGCCTCCCCGGCGACAGCGTCCACGACGCCCCCGACCACATCGCCCCCGACGAGCTCCGGCAGGTGACGCAGTGCCGTCCAAGGAACCGCCGCGCCGCCGAGTACCCGGCCCCGCGCGCTCCCGCAACGCGGGCGGCGGGCCCGGGCGCCCCCGCCCCGCCGCCCGACCCGAGGCCCGGCGCCCCCGGCGCCCGGCGGCCGGGAAGCGGCCCGGCGGCACCTCCCGGCCCATCCGCCTGGGCAGCCCACGCCCACGGCTGCGCCTCATCAGCCTCTGCCTGACCCTCGTCATGCTGGCGTTCGTCGTACGGCTCCTCCAGGTCCAGGCGGTCGACGCCGCCACGTACGCCGCGAAGGCCGAGAAGAACCGCTACCTGGAGTACACGATCGCCGCCGAACGCGGTGAGATCGCCGACCGCAGCGGAATCGCCCTGGCCACCAGCGTCGACGCGCACGACATCACGGCCGATCCGAAGCTGTTCACGCCCGAGGAGAGCAAGGCCCCGGACGCCCCGGGGCAG
Organism: Streptomyces sp. NPDC005752; assembly: GCF_040630715.1. Lineage (NCBI taxonomy): Bacteria > Bacillati > Actinomycetota > Actinomycetes > Kitasatosporales > Streptomycetaceae > Streptomyces > Streptomyces sp. NPDC005752. The sequence goes on from NZ_JBEXYB010000029.1 coordinate 63,817, forward strand.
GCGGCGGCCCTCCTGGCCCCGATCCTCGGCAAGGACGAAGCGGAGCTGGCCGAGAAGCTCTCCACCCCCGAGAGCCGCTACACGGTGCTGGCACGGCGGCAGACACCGCAGGTCTGGAAGCAGATCAAGGACCTCAAGTCCGCCTTCGCCGAGAAGGCGGCCGCCGACAGCGCGAAGGGCGGGCCCGGTGCCAACGTGCTGGCCGGAGTCCTCCAGGAGCCCACCACCAAACGCGTCTACCCCAATGGCGACCTCGCCGCCGGGATACTGGGTTTCGTCAACGCCGAGGGCAAGGGCGGCGGCGGCCTGGAAGCACAGCTCAACGAGCAGCTCCAGGGGGAGGACGGCAAGATCCGCTACGCCCAGGCGGGCGGCCGCCCCGTGCCGACCGCCGGCTCCACGGAGAGCCCGGCCGTCGCCGGCACCGACGTCGAGCTGACGATCGACCGCGACATCCAGTGGGCGGCGCAGCGCGCCATCGCCGACCAGGTCGACAAGTCCGAGGCCGACCGCGGCTACGTGGTCGTCCAGAACACGAAGACCGGCGAGGTGCTGGCCATGGCCAACGCCCCCGGCTACGACCCGAACGACCTCGCGCAGAGCAATTCCGCCGCGCTGGGCAACGCCGCCCTCCAGGACGTGTACGAACCCGGCTCCACCAGCAAGGTCATGTCGATGGCCGCGGTCCTGGAGGAGGGAGCGGCCACGCCCGGCACGCACGTCACCGTCCCCAACCGGCTGCACCGGGGCGACCGGCTCTTCAGGGACGACATCGACCACCCCACCTGGTACCTCACGCTCAACGGCGTACTCGCCAAATCGAGCAACATCGGCACCATCCTGGCCACCGGACAGCTCGGGAAGACCCAGGCCGAGGCCAACAAGGTCCTGTACTCCTACCTGCGTAAATTCGGCATCGGAAGCACCACGGGGCTGGACTACCCGGGCGAGTCGCCCGGCATCATCGCCGAACCCCAGGACTGGTCGACCTCGCAGCAGTACACGATCCCGTTCGGCCAGGGCCTCTCCCTCAACGCCATGCAGGCCGCGTCCGTCTACCAGACCATCGCCAACGGCGGGGTACGGATCGAGCCGACCCTGGTCCGCGGGACCAAGGAGGCGGGCGACAGCTACACGGCGTCCGAGGCACCGAAACGCACCCGGGTGGTCAGCGAGAAGACGGCCAGGACCCTGGCGAAGATGCTGGAGTCCGTGGTGGACGACGAGGAGGGCACCGGGACCAAGGCCCACATCCAGGGCTACCGGGTCGCGGGCAAGACGGGTACGGCCAACCGCGTCGATCCCGTACGCGGCGTCTACAAGGGCTACACGGCGTCCTTCGCGGGCTTCGCCCCCGCCGACGATCCGCAGATCACCGTCTACTGCGCCATCCAGAACCCCACCAAGGGCAGCTACTTCGGCGGCCAGATCTGCGGCCCGATCTACAAGAAGGTCATGGAGTTCGCCCTGAAGACCCTCCAGACACCTCCGTCCGGAAGCGACCCCGCCCGGCTGCCGGTGTCCTTCAAGCCGGGCGAGTGACTCGGGGGAACCCTCAGTGACGACCATCACCCCTGATCCCGGGAACCGGAACGAGAAGTACCGCGACCCCGGCCCCTCGCTTAGCGGGAGGCCGGGTCCGCCCGGTACGCTCACCGCCGTGCCCCACGCTGATCAGTTCCAAACCACTCAGAAGGACGCGCCTGTGAACTACCCGGGAGCGCCCCGACCGGACCGGCTCCGGCCCACGTCCCTCGGAGAGCTGGCAGCCCGGCTCGGTGCCGGACCGCAGGATGCCGGTGAGGTCACCGGCATCACCCACGACTCCCGGGCCGTGCGCCCCGGGGACGTGTACGCGGCTCTGCCCGGTGCCCGGCTCCACGGCGCCGACTTCGCCGGCCAGGCCGCCGGTCTCGGAGCGGCCGCGATCCTCACCGACCCATCGGGCGCAGAGCGTGCGGCGGCCACCGGCCTCCCGGTCCTCGTCACCGAGAACCCGCGCGGCCGGATGGGCGACATCGCCGCCGAGATCTACGGACGGCCGGGCGTCGGCCTGCTCCAGATCGGCATCACCGGAACCTCCGGCAAGACCACCACGGCCTACCTCGTCGAGGGCGGCCTGCGCGGTGCCGGCCGGAGCACCGGACTGATCGGCACCGTCGAGATGCGGATCGGCGACGAGCGCATCAAGTCGGAACGCACCACCCCCGAGGCCACCGACCTCCAGGCCCTGTTCGCCGTGATGCGCGAACGAGGCGTCGACGCGGTCGCCATGGAGGTCTCCAGCCACGCCCTGGTGCTCGGCCGGGTCGACGGCTGCGTCTTCGACGTCGCCGTGTTCAACAACCTCAGCCCGGAGCACATGGAGTTCCACTCCGGGATGGAGGACTACTTCCAGGCCAAGGCGCAGCTGTTCACCCCGGAGCGCAGCAAACTCGGTGTCGTCAACTTCGACGACGAGTACGGCCGCAGGCTGGTGGAGGAGACGTCCATCCCGGTCGTCACCTTCTCCGCGGAGGGCCACCCGGACGCCGACTGGCGCGCCGAGGACGTCGAAGTGGGCCCCCAGGACAGCAGCTTCACGGTGATCGGCCCCAAGGGGGAACGCGTCACCGCCAGGGCCCCGCTGCCCGGCCCGTTCAACGTCGCCAACACCCTCGCCGCGATCGTCACGCTGGCCGTCGCGGGCATCGACCCGCAGACCGCCGCCGACGGCGTCGCTGCCGTCCCCGGTGTTCCCGGCCGGCTGGAACGCGTCGACGCCGGACAGCCGTACCTCGCGGTCGTCGACTACGCGCACAAGACCGACGCCGTCGAGTCCGTCCTGCGCTCCCTGCAGAAGGTCACCGAGGGCCGGGTCCACATCGTGCTCGGCTGCGGCGGCGACCGCGACACGACGAAGCGCGGCCCGATGGGCGCCGCCGCGGCCCGGCTGGCCGACACCGCCGTACTGACCTCGGACAACCCTCGCTCCGAGGACCCCCTCGCGATCCTCGCCGCGATGCTCTCCGGCGCCGCAGAGGTCCCCGTCCACGAGCGCGGCGACGTCCTCGTCGACGCCGACCGGGCCGCGGCCATCGCCGCCGCGGTCGCCCGGGCCGAGCCGGGCGACACCGTGCTCGTGGCCGGAAAGGGACACGAGCAGGGACAGGACATCCACGGAGTCGTGCGCGCCTTCGACGACCGGAAGGTCCTGCGCGAGGCCATCGAGCACTCCCTGGGCGGCGCGAGCACCGCGCACGCCCCCGAGGACCGCGTACACACCCACGAGAACAACAGTCAGGGATGACCAAGTGATCCCCCTTTCCCTCGCCGAGATCGCCGCAATCGTCGGCGGGCAGCCGTACGACGTGCCGGACCCGTCCGTCACCGTCACGGGCCCCGTCGTCAAGGACTCCCGGGATGTGCGGCAGGGCTCGCTCTTCGCCGCGTTCGCCGGCGAGCGGGTCGACGGCCACGACTACGCCCGGCGCGCCTTCGAAGCGGGCGCGGTGGCCGTGCTCGCCTCCCGGCCCGTCGGTGTCCCGGCGATCGTCGTCGACGACGTGGTGGGCGCGCTCGGCGCCCTCGCACGCACCGTCGTGGAACGCCTCGGCACGACCGTCGTCGCGCTGACCGGATCGGCCGGCAAGACCTCCACGAAGGACCTGATCGCCCAGCTCCTGGAGCGCAAGGCGCCCACGGTCTGGACGCCCGGCTCCCTCAACAACGAGATCGGTCTGCCGCTCACCGCGCTGAGCGCCACGGCGGAAACCCGCCACCTCGTGCTGGAGATGGGTGCGCGCGGCATCGGCCACATCCACTACCTCGCCGACCTGACCCCGCCGCGGATCGGCCTCGTCCTCAACGTGGGCAGCGCCCACATCGGCGAGTTCGGCAGCCGCGAGGCGATCGCCCAGGCCAAGGGCGAGCTCGTGGAGGTCCTCCCGGAGGACGGCGCCGCGATCCTCAACGCCGACGACCCGCTCGTGCGGGCCATGGCGTCCCGTACGAAAGCCCGGGTACTCCTCTTCGGAGAGGCCGCGGATGCGGACGTACGGGGAGAGAACGTGCGGCTCACGGACGACGGACGCCCCGCTTTCGCGCTCCACACACCCACCGGGTGCAGCGACGTGACCTTGCGCCTGTACGGTGAGCACCACGTGTCGAACGCGCTCGCCGCGGCCGCCGTCGCCCATGAGTTGGGCATGTCCGTGACCGAGATCGCCGAGGCGCTCTCCGGGGCGGGCACCCTCTCCCGTTGGCGCATGGAGGTCACCGAGCGTCCGGACGGTGTGACGGTCGTCAATGACGCCTACAACGCGAACCCCGAATCCATGAAGGCCGCACTCCGTGCGCTGGCCGCCATGGGCAAGGCCCGACGGGCAGACGGGGGGCGCACGTGGGCGGTGCTCGGTCAGATGGCCGAGCTCGGCGACGCGTCGCTCGCCGAGCACGACGCGGTCGGACGGCTCGCCGTCCGGCTCAACGTCAGCAAGCTCGTCGCTGTCGGAGGAAAAGAAGCCTCCTGGCTGCAACTGGGCGCATATAACGAGGGTTCGTGGGGTGAGGAGTCGGTGCACGTGTCCGACGCACAGGCGGCCGTCGACCTGTTGCGCAGTGAACTGCGCCCGGGAGACGTCGTGCTGGTGAAGGCGTCCCGGTCGGTCGGCCTGGAGAGGGTCGCCCTGGCACTGCTGGAGACGACCGAGGGTGAGGTCGCCGTCCGATGAGGCAGATCCTCTTCGCGGGGGCCATAGGGCTCTTCCTGACCCTGGTCGGCACTCCGCTGCTGATCAAACTTCTGGCCCGCAAGGGCTACGGGCAGTTCATCCGGGACGACGGCCCGCGTACCCACGGCAGCAAGCAGGGCACACCCACCATGGGTGGGATCGCCTTCATCCTCGCGACGATCATCGCGTACCTCCTGGCGAAGCTGATCACCGGCGAGGACATCCGCTTCTCCGGCGTTCTCGTCCTGTTCCTGATGGCGGGGATGGGGCTCGTCGGCTTCCTCGACGACTACATCAAGATCGTCAAGCAGCGTTCGCTGGGTCTGCGGGCCAAGGCCAAGATGGCCGGCCAGCTGATCGTCGGTATCGCCTTCGCAGTGCTCTCACTGCAGTTCCCCAACTCGACCGGCAACACCCCGGCCTCCACCCGGCTCTCGTTCGTCGAGGACTTCGGCTGGTCCATCGGGCCGGTGCTGTTCTGCGTCTGGGCCCTGTTCATGATCCTCGCCATGTCCAACGGCGTGAACCTGACGGACGGTCTCGACGGCCTCGCCACCGGCGCCTCGGTGATGGTGTTCGGCGCCTACACCTTCATCGGTCTCTGGCAGTTCCAGGAGTCCTGCGCCAACGCGGAGACCCTCACCAACCCCAGCGCCTGCTTCGAGGTACGCGATCCACTCGACCTCGCGGTCGTCGCCTCCGCCCTGATGGGCGCCTGTTTCGGCTTCCTGTGGTGGAACACCTCGCCCGCGAAGATCTTCATGGGCGACACCGGTTCGCTGGCCCTCGGCGGTGCCCTCGCCGGCCTCGCGATCTGCTCCCGCACCGAGTTCCTGCTGGCCATCCTCGGCGGCCTCTTCGTGATGATCACCATGTCCGTGGTCATCCAGGTCGGTTCGTTCAAGATGACCGGCAAGCGCGTCTTCCGGATGGCGCCACTCCAGCACCACTTCGAACTCAAGGGGTGGTCCGAAGTCCTTGTCGTGGTCCGCTTCTGGATCATCCAGGGCATGTGCGTGATCGTCGGACTCGGCCTCTTCTACGCGGGATGGGCAGCCAAGAAGTGAGCAACGTGGACTGGCAGGGCAAGCACGTCACGGTCGCGGGGCTCGGGGTGAGCGGCATCCCCGCCGCCCGCGCCCTGCACGAGCGGGGAGCCCTCGTCACCGTCGTCAACGACGGCGACGACGAGCGCTCCCGCGCCCAGGCCGCCGAACTGGAGGCGCTCGGCATCACCGTGCGCCTCGGCGACGGCGACACCCTGCCCCCGTCCACCGAACTGGTCGTCACGGCCCCCGGCTGGAAGCCCGGGAAGCCGCTCTTCCAGGCAGCCGCCGAGGCGGACGTCCCCGTCTGGGGCGACGTCGAACTCGCCTGGCGGCTGCGGGGGCCCGACGCCGCACCCTGGCTGGCGGTCACCGGCACCAACGGCAAGACCACGACCGTGCGGATGCTCGCCTCGATCCTCGAAGCGGCCGGCCTGCGCACGGCCGCGGTCGGCAACATCGGCGTGTCCCTGCTGGACGCGGTGCTCGGCGACGAGACGTACGACGTACTCGCCGTCGAGCTCTCCAGCTACCAGCTCCACTGGGCGCCCTCGCTGCGCGCCCACTCCGGGGCCGTCCTCAATCTCGCCCCGGACCACCTCGACTGGCACGGCTCCATGGCCGGTTACGCCGCCGACAAGGGCCGGATCTACGAGGGCAACAGCGTCGCCTGCGTCTACAACGCCCAGGACGGGGCGACGGAGGACCTGGTGCGCGAGGCCGACGTCGAGGAGGGCTGCCGGGCCATCGGCTTCACCCTTGGCACACCGGGCCCCTCACAGCTCGGGGTGGTCGACGGCATCCTCGTCGACCGTGCCTTCGTGGCCAACCGCCAGAAGCAGGCCCAGGAGCTGGCCGAGGTCGGCGACGTCGATCCGCCGGCCCCCCACAACATCGCCAACGCCCTGGCCGCGGCGGCTCTGGCCCGCGCCTTCGGCGTGCAGCCGGCCGCCGTACGCGACGGACTGCGGGCCTTCCGCCCCGACTCCCACCGCATCGAGCACGTCGCGGACGTCGCCGGTGTCACCTACATCGACGACTCCAAGGCCACCAACACCCACGCCGCCGAGGCCTCCCTGGCATCCTACGAACCGATCGTCTGGATCGCCGGCGGCCTGGCCAAGGGCGCCACCTTCGACGAGCTGGTGACCGGGGCCGCGAAGCGGCTGAGGGGGGTCGTGCTGATGGGCGCCGACCGGGCGCTGATCCGCGAAGCCCTGGCGCGACACGCCCCCGAGGTACCGGTGGTCGACCTCGACCGGACCGACACTGGGGCGATGTCCGCGGCGGTCCTCGAAGCGGCACGGCTCGCCCGGCCGGGCGACACCGTCCTGCTGGCGCCGGCCTGCGCCTCGATGGACATGTTCGTCAACTACAACAAGCGGGGCGAGGCGTTCGCGGACGCGGTCCGCGGGCTCGCCGCCCAGAGCGCCTGACGGGCCCGGTCTCCGCGTCGTACCGTCCTGGAGGACCGGAGGTCCGGGGACCCGGTCGCGAGCAGCACCCTCGGGGCCGCGGCCCCGGTGACAGCCCCGGGCACGAGCAGTGGAGGGGAGACAGCGACAATGCCGGCCGACGAGAGCTCAGCCGCGCGCGGAGCGGACCGCTCACGGGCGATCAGCCGGGCGTTCACCCCGCCCCTGCTCGCCGGACCCCTGCCAGGGGGCCCTGGAACCCTCGCGGGGCTCGCCCTGAGGAGCCGGCCCGCCACCGGCTCCCGGCGGCCCACCGCGCCGCGCAGCCGGTCCGGGGGGCAGGGCGCACCGCCCGGGCCGCGCCGGGGCGCCGGGGTGCGCGGGACGTACGAGCGGGCACGACGGGCCTGGGACCGCCCTCTGACCGCGTACTACCTGATCCTGGGCGCCGGGCTCCTGATCACCGTTCTCGGCCTCGTCATGGTCTACTCCGCCTCGATGATCAAGGCGCTGGAGCTCTCCAGGCCCAGCACGTACTTCTTCCGCAAGCAGTTCATCGCAGCCGTGATCGGCGCCGGGCTGATGCTGGCGGCCTCCAGGATGCCCGTCAAACTGCACCGGGCACTGGCCTACCCGCTGCTCGCGGGCACCGTCTTCCTGATGGTCCTGGTCCAGGTCCCGGGGATAGGGATGTCGGTCAACGGCAACCAGAACTGGATCTATCTCGGCGGCCCGTTCCAGCTCCAGCCCAGCGAGTTCGGCAAACTCGCGCTCATCCTCTGGGGCGCGGACCTGCTCGCCCGGAAACAGGACAAGCGGCTGCTGGCCCAGTGGAAGCACATGCTGGTGCCGCTGGTGCCGGTCGCCTTCATGCTGCTCGGGCTGATCATGCTCGGCGGCGACATGGGCACCGCGATCATCCTCACCGCGATCCTCTTCGGCCTGCTCTGGCTCGCCGGCGCTCCGACCCGGCTCTTCGCCGGAGTGCTCGCCTTCGCCGGCCTCATCGGATTCCTCCTCATCAAGACCAGCCCCAACCGGATGTCCCGGCTCGGCTGCATCGGTGCGTCCGAGCCCGGCCCCGGCGACTCGTGCTGGCAGGCGGTGCACGGAATCTACGCTCTGGCGTCCGGCGGATGGTTCGGTTCCGGACTCGGCGCGAGTGTGGAAAAATGGGGTCAACTTCCCGAGCCGCACACCGACTTCATCTTCGCCATCACCGGGGAGGAGCTGGGCCTGGCGGGGACGCTGTCGGTACTGGCCCTCTTCGCGGCCCTAGGCTATGCGGGTATCCGCGTGGCCGGACGCACGGAGGACCCCTTCGTGAGGTACGCAGCGGGAGGCGTGACCACCTGGATCACGGCGCAGGCCGTGATCAACATCGGTGCGGTGCTCGGTCTGTTGCCGATCGCCGGTGTCCCGCTGCCGCTGTTCTCGTACGGGGGCTCGGCCCTGCTGCCGACCATGTTCGCCGTAGGGCTCATGATCGCCTTCGCGCGGGAGGACCCTGCGGCGAGAGCGGCCCTGGCCATGCGGAGGCCCGGGGTCAGATGGAAGACGATGAGACGGCGCGTCATGAAGCGTCCGTCCGGAGAGCGGTGAATTTCGGTGCATGTCGTACTCGCCGGCGGGGGGACCGCCGGGCACATCGAGCCCGCGCTTGCCCTCGCAGACGCCCTGCGGAGGCAGGACCCGACCGTGGGAATCACTGCCCTCGGCACGGAGCGCGGACTCGAGACCAGGCTCGTACCCGAGCGGGGGTACGAGCTGGCACTGATCCCCGCCGTACCGCTGCCGCGCAAGCCCACACCCGAGCTGATCACCGTCCCGGGACGGCTCCGCGGCACCATCAAGGCCGCCGAGCAGATCCTGGAGCGCACCAAGGCGGACTGTGTGGTCGGCTTCGGCGGCTACGTCGCCCTGCCCGGCTATCTCGCGGCCAAGCGCGCCGGGGTCCCGATCGTCGTCCATGAGGCCAACGCGCGGCCGGGCCTGGCCAACAAGATCGGTTCGCGGTACGCCCACGGGGTCGCCGTCTCCACCCCCGACAGCAAGCTGCGCGGTGCCCGGTACATCGGCATCCCGCTGCGCCGGACCATCGCCACCCTCGACCGCGCCCGGGTCCGCCCGGAGGCGCGTGCCGCCTTCGGCCTGGACCCCAACCTGCCCACGCTGCTCGTCTCCGGCGGTTCGCAGGGCGCCCGCCACCTCAACGAGGTGGTCACGCGGATCGCACCGCTGCTCCAGCGGTCAGGAATCCAGATCCTCCATGTGGTCGGCCCGAAGAACGAATTGCCGCGTATCGACAACATGCCCGGAATGCCGCCCTACATCCCGGTACCGTACGTGGACCGGATGGACCTCGCGTACGCCGCGGCCGACATGATGCTCTGCCGCGCGGGCGCGATGACCGTCGCCGAACTCTCCGCCGTCGGGCTGCCCGCCGCCTACGTCCCGTTGCCGATCGGCAACGGCGAACAGCGGCTGAACGCCCAGCCGGTGGTCAACGCCGGCGGTGGACTGCTGGTGGACGACGCGGCCCTCACCCCGGAATGGGTGCAGGAAAACGTCCTTCCGGTGCTCGCGGACCCGCACCGGCTGTACGAGATGTCCCGTGCCGCCGCGGAGTTCGGGCGGCGGGACGCCGACGACCTCCTCGTCGGCATGGTGTACGAGGCGATTGCCGCACGCCGCCAGGCGTGACGTGGCACGGACCCGGGGCGCGCGCCCCGGGTCCGGTGAAGGAGCGAGTGTGGCCGGACCGACGACCGCCCAGCGCGGCGAGGCCGGGCGGGCCGACACCCCGGCCCGCCCGCCGCACATCGGCCCCGAGGGGCGCCGGGTGACCGGCCGCATGCGGCTGCTGCTGGCCGCGTCCGGCCTGGTGCTGGCCGCGGCGGCCACGGTCTGGGTGCTCTACGGCTCGTCCTGGCTGAGGCTGGAGGGGGTGGCGGTCTCCGGTACCGACGTACTGACCCGGGGAGAGGTGGAGAGCGCCGCGGCGGCCCCGGTCGGGTCTCCGCTGATCTCCGTGGACACGGAGGCGATCGCGGACCGGTTGCGCCAGAAGTTGCCTCGTATCGACTCGGTGGATGTCGTACGGTCATGGCCGCACGGTGTCAGTCTTAAAGTGACCGAACGAAAGCCTGTCCTGTTGGTGGAAAAGGGCGAGAAGTTCATTGAAGTGGACGCAAAAGGTGTTCGCTTCGCAACCGTGGACAAAGCGCCCCCGCACGTGCCGCTCCTGGAGTTGACGCCCGACCGGTCGGCGAGCCTTCGCCGCTTCGGCGGTGACCGTCTGCTGCGGGAGGGGGTCCGGGTCGCGGGAGACCTGCCGGGCAAGGTGGCAGGGGAGACCGAGACCGTGCGGGTCACCTCGTACGACTCCGCGGTTCTGGAACTGACCCGTGGCCGCACGGTGATGTGGGGCAGTAGTGAGGAGGGGCCCGTGAAGGCGCGGGTGCTCACCGCTCTCATGAAGGCCTCGCCCAAAGCGGGACACTTCGACGTGAGTGCACCCACCGCCCCTGCGGTGTCGAAGAGTTGACGCACGTTTGGCCTGGCCAGCCCCCTGGTTGGTCAGCGCTACGGGTGATCACATAGGGTGAAAAGAAAAACGGGAGGTTCGGCGTGTTCGTTGAACGTGCGCCACTTGTCGACTTAGTGTCCTGTTCGGAAGAGTCCAAGAAGCAGACACACTGGTAACCCTGAACTTCAACGTCAGGGTTTGGGTCGGCATCCGGACCGACCCAATCGGCATCCGTCGTCGCGGCGGGACTACCGCGAAGCGACGACACGTAACTCGAGGCGAGAGGCCTTCGACGTGGCAGCACCGCAGAACTACCTCGCAGTCATCAAGGTCATCGGTGTCGGCGGCGGTGGTGTCAATGCCATCAACCGAATGATCGAGGTCGGTCTCAAGGGCGTCGAGTTCATCGCGATCAACACCGATGCGCAAGCACTGTTGATGAGCGACGCCGACGTCAAGCTCGACGTCGGCCGTGAACTCACCCGCGGCCTCGGCGCCGGGGCGAACCCGGCCGTCGGTCGTAAGGCGGCAGAGGACCACCGTGAGGAGATCGAGGAGGTCCTCAAGGGGGCCGACATGGTCTTCGTCACCGCCGGTGAAGGCGGCGGCACAGGCACCGGCGGAGCACCCGTCGTCGCCAACATCGCGCGCTCGCTCGGCGCCCTGACGATCGGTGTGGTCACCCGGCCGTTCACCTTCGAGGGCCGGCGGCGGGCGAACCAGGCGGAGGACGGCATCGCCGAGCTCCGCGAAGAGGTCGACACACTCATCGTCATCCCCAACGACCGGCTGCTGTCCATCTCGGACCGCCAGGTCAGCGTGCTCGACGCGTTCAAGTCGGCCGACCAGGTGCTGCTCTCGGGTGTCCAGGGCATCACCGACCTCATCACGACCCCCGGCCTGATCAACCTCGACTTCGCCGACGTCAAGTCGGTCATGTCCGAGGCCGGATCGGCGCTCATGGGGATCGGTTCCGCCCGCGGCGACGACCGCGCGGTGGCCGCCGCGGAGATGGCGATCTCCTCGCCGCTCCTGGAAGCGTCCATCGACGGCGCCCGCGGTGTCCTGCTCTCCATCTCCGGCGGCAGCGACCTCGGTCTCTTCGAGATCAACGAGGCCGCGCAGCTGGTGAGTGAGGCGGCCCACCCCGAGGCCAACATCATCTTCGGCGCGGTCATCGACGACGCGCTGGGCGACGAGGTGCGGGTCACCGTCATCGCCGCGGGCTTCGACGGCGGACAGCCGCCGGCCCGCCGGGAGAACGTCCTCGGAGCGGGAGCCGGCAAGCGCGAGGAGCCGGCCCCTCCGGCCCGCACCTCGGAACCGGCGCGCCAGACCGGCGGGCTGGGCTCCGTGCCCCCGCGCGAGGAGCCCCAGGCGCCTGTCGATCCGGCGCCGGTGGCGAGCGAGGCCGTGCAGCCGCCGGTCTCCCCGCCGCACGTCCCGACGGCCCGTCCCTACCAGGACACCCAGGCCGAAGAGCTGGACGTACCGGATTTCTTGAAGTGATAGGTCCGCAGCACGCGGTGAAAGCCGCGGAGTCTTCGGCGGGCGGCGCCCATTTCGCCTTCACCGACAGGTGGGGCGGAGTGAGCGCCGTTCCGTACGAGGAGCTCAACCTCGGCGGCGCGGTCGGTGACGACCCCGCCGCCGTCCGCACGAACCGTGCGCGCGCCGCCCGTTCCCTCGGTCTCGACCCGGCCCTCGTGGTCTGGATGAACCAGGTGCACGGGCGTGACGTCGCCGTGGTCGACGGTCCCTGGGGCGCGACCTCGGGCATTCCCGCCGTGGACGCGGTGGTGACGGCGCGCCGCGGGCTCCCGCTCGCGGTGCTCACCGCCGACTGCACACCCGTGCTGCTGGCCGATCCCGCGGCCGGCGTGATCGCGGCCGCCCACGCGGGACGGCCCGGTCTGGTGGCGGGAGTCGTACCGGCCACGATCGAGGCCATGGTCGCGCTCGGCGCCGTACCCTCACGAATCGTCGCGCACACCGGACCGGCCGTCTGCGGACGGTGCTACGAGGTTCCGGACGAGATGCGCGCGGAGGTCGCCGGGGCCGTCCCTGCCTCGTGGTCGGAGACCAGCTGGGGAACGCCCGCGGTGGACGTCACGGCCGGAGTCCACGCCCAGCTCGACGAGCTCGGCGTCGCGGACCGGCACGCCTCGCCGTTCTGCACCCTGGAATCCGGCGACCACTTCTCGTACCGCCGCGACCGCACCACGGGACGGCTCGCCGGATATGTCTGGTTGGACGGATAGGGCATGACGGATCGCAGGGCTCAACTCGCGGCAAACCTGGCACAGGTGGAGGAACGCATCGCTTCGGCGTGCGCCTCGTCCGGCCGCGAGCGTGAAGAAGTGACTCTCGTCGTGGTCACCAAGACCTACCCCGCGAGTGATGTGCGCATGCTGCACGAACTCGGTGTGCGTCAGGTCGCGGAGAACCGTGACCAGGACGCGGCCCCCAAAGCCGCGGCTTGTGCGGATCTGTCGCTCACATGGCACTTTGTCGGACAGTTGCAGACCAACAAGGTCCGCTCGGTGGCCGGTTATGCCGATGTGGTGCAGTCGGTGGACCGGGTGAAGCTGGTCACCGCGCTCTCGGCCGCGGCGGTCAGGGGCGAGCGTGAGCTCGGCTGTCTGATCCAGGTCGCCCTCGACGCCGAGAGCGGCGAGCGTGGCGACCGGGGTGGCGTCGCACCGGACATGATCGAGGAGTTGGCCGCGTCGGTCGAAGCGGCGGAGGGGCTCAGGCTCGACGGCCTGATGACCGTCGCGCCGCTCGCCGGTCCTTACGCCGGCCGGCAACGGGCCGCGTTCGACCGCTTGATGGAATTCTCGTCGCGCCTGCGCCGGAACCATCCGGCTGCGAACATGGTCTCTGCTGGGATGAGCGCGGATCTCGAGGACGCGGTTGCGGCCGGGGCGACACATGTACGCGTCGGTACGGCGGTACTCGGAGTCCGACCCCGGCTCGGGTAACGTCGCGAAGCAAGTCGGACCACAGCAGAAAATATGGTCATTCCCGCTCTTGCGGACTGGCCGGAGTGGATCTCGGGCACTTGGTGACACGAATGCCGATCCACCACAGAGCGGAGGACTCGGAGCATGGCCGGCGCGATGCGCAAGATGGCGGTCTACCTCGGCCTCGTGGAGGACGATGGGTACGACGGTCCGGGGTTCGACCCCGACGACGAATTCGAACCCGAGCCGGAGCCCGAGCGCGACCGGCGGCGGCATCAGCCCGCGCATCCGGTGGAGCGGGAACGGGACGAACCGGTGCGATCGGTACAACCGCCTGCACCGCGGGAGCCGGTTCAGCTCCCGGCGGAAAGCGGACGACCCGCCCGAATCGCACCCGTGGCATCCATCACACCTGACCGCCCGAACATGGAGAAGAACGCACCGGTGATCATGCCCAAGGTCGTGTCCGAGCGTGAGCCCTACCGGATCACCACGCTGCACCCCAGGACCTACAACGAGGCCCGTACCATCGGGGAACACTTCCGTGAGGGCACTCCGGTGATCATGAATCTCACGGAGATGGACGACACGGACGCGAAGCGACTTGTCGACTTTGCCGCGGGACTCGTCTTCGGTCTTCATGGCAGCATTGAACGTGTGACGCAGAAGGTGTTCCTGTTGTCGCCTGCTAACGTCGATGTCACGGCGGAGGACAAGGCCCGTATCGCAGAGGGCGGGTTCTTCAACCAGAGCTGAGAACACCGGGAACAACACCGGCCGTGAGGCCGGGGGCTGCAAGAGCCAGGGGAGAGGGAACCGCGGGACATGGGCGTCGCACTGGATGTGGTCTATATCGCGCTGATGTGTTTCCTCATCGTGCTGATCTTCCGGCTGGTCATGGACTACGTCTTCCAGTTCGCACGTTCATGGCAGCCAGGCAAGGCGATGATGGTCGTTCTCGAGGGCACTTACACTGTCACCGACCCGCCGCTGAAGCTTCTGCGGCGGTTCATACCGCCGTTGCGCCTCGGGGGCGTGGCACTTGACCTGTCCTTCTTCGTTCTGATGATCATCGTCTACATTCTGCTCAACCTCGTGGGCAAGCTTGCGAGCAGCGTGTGAACGATACGGTCTTGCCGACTGCCGACGACTACGTAGAGGTGAAGAAGAGATGCCGCTGACCCCTGAGGACGTGCGGAACAAGCAGTTCACGACCGTCCGTCTCCGAGAGGGCTATGACGAGGACGAGGTCGATGCCTTCCTCGACGAGGTCGAGTCGGAGCTGACACGCCTGCTCCGTGAGAACGAGGATCTGCGCGCCAAGCTGGCTGCCGCCACGCGAGCGGCCGCGCAGAACCAGCAGCAGCAGGGAATGCGCAAACCCCCGGAGCAGCAGGACCGGCCAGGGGCCCCGGTGCCCGCCGCCATATCGGGTCCGCCGGTGCAGCAGCAGCCCCCGCAGATGGGTCCCCCCCAGCTGCCCGGTGGCGCTCCGCAGCTGCCTGCCGGTCCCAGCGGCCATGGTCCTCAGGGCGGCCACGGTCCCGGTCCGCAGGGCCCGCACGGCCCCGGCCCGATGCAGGGCGGCCCGATGGGCGGCCCCATGGGCGGTCACGCTCCGCAGCAGCAGCAGCAGCAGCAGCAGCAGCAGCAACAGCAGATGCAGCAGCAGATGCAGCAACAGCAGATGCAGCAGCAGCAGATGCAGCAGCCCGGTCAGGGCCCCGGTGGCGACAGTGCCGCCCGTGTCCTGTCGCTCGCCCAGCAGACCGCTGACCAGGCGATCGCGGAGGCCCGCTCCGAGGCCAACAAGATCGTCGGTGAGGCGCGCAGCCGTGCCGAGGGTCTCGAGCGCGACGCGCGTGCCAAGGCGGACGCTCTGGAGCGGGACGCGCAGGAGAAGCACCGCGTGGCGATGGGCTCGCTGGAGTCGGCCCGCGCGACGCTGGAGCGCAAGGTCGAGGACCTGCGTGGCTTCGAGCGCGAGTACCGGACCCGTCTGAAGTCCTACCTGGAGAGCCAGCTGCGTCAGCTGGAGACCCAGTCCGACGACTCGCTGGCTCCGCCGCGCACCCCTGCCGCAGCCTCGCTGCCGCCGTCGCCCTCGCTGGCTCCGGCCGGTGCGGGTGCGATGGGGCACACCATGGGCGGCAACCACGGTGGTCACGGCGGCCAGCAGATGGGCAGCGGCAACCAGTCGATGGGCGGTGGCCCGTCGTACGGTGGCGGCCAGCAGCAGATGTCGCCCGCGATGACGCAGCCGATGGCGCCGGTGCGGCCGCAGGCGCCGCAGCCGATGCAGCAGGCGCCGTCGCCGATGCGTGGGTTCCTGATCGACGAGGACGACAACTGAGCGGTTCGCGCTCGCTGAGCGCGTAGCCGTCGGCAGGCTGAGGGCCGGGCCCCGGGGTTTTCCCCGGGGCCCGGCCCTTTTGCCTGCTCTGCGCGCGGGGGCGGTGCTCTCAGGGGAGGGGAAGCGTGGAGGAGCCACCGGGCGTGCGCCGGCGGGCAGGGCGAGCATGCGGCAAGGCGCGCCGGTGGGCAGGAGCAGGCCGGGTGGGCAGAAGGCGGCCGGGCCGGCGGACGTGCGCCGCCGCAGGTGAGCTGAAGTGGGCGACGGACCCGAGCTTCGTGAGCTGGGCCTCCGGTCCGGGCGGGGCGGGAGTGGTCAGGCGGGCCTGGTTCGGCTGCCGACGGAACAGAACGGGTCCGCCTCGGCCGGGAGCGGCTGGGAAAGCGTGAGAGGCCCGCCCGTCCAACCGGACGGGCGGGCCTCTCAGGTGGGGCGGGTCAGCCTTCCGTCCTGCGGAGGTGGAAGGTGAGGGACAGGCCCTCGTCGTCGAACGCGGTCCCGTACGTGTCGTCCGCCTCGCCCTGCGCGTAGTCCAGGGCCAGGACCTCGTCCGCGATCAGGGTCGCGTGCTCGGTCAGGGCCTCGGCCGTCGCGGGGGATGCCGACGTCCAGCGGACCGCGATCCGGTCCGCCACGTCCAGGCCGCTGTTCTTGCGTGCCTCCTGGATCAGCCGGATCGCGTCACGGGCCAGCCCGGCCGCCCGCAGCTCCGGAGTGATCTCCAGGTCCAGGGCGACCGTCGCGCCCGCGTCGGACGCCACCGACCAGCCCTCGCGCGGTGTCTCCGTGATGATGACCTCGTCGGGGGCCAGGGTGACCCGCTCGCCGTCCACCTCGACCGACGCCGTGCCCTCGCGCAGGGCCAGGGAGAGCGCGGCCGCGTCGGCGTTCGCGACGGCCTTGGCCACTGCCTGGACGCCCTTGCCGAACCGCTTGCCCAGCGCGCGGAAGTTCGCCTTCGCCGTGGTGTCGACCAGGGAGCCGCCGACCTCCGAGAGGGAGGCGAGGGAGGAGACGTTCAGCTCCTCGGTGATCTGGGCGCGCAGTTCGGGCGTGAGTGACTCGAAGCCCGAGGCGGCGACCAGGGCCCGCGACAGCGGCTGCCTGGTCTTGACGCCCGACTCGGCACGCGTGGCCCGGCCCAGCTCGACCAGGCGGCGTACGAGGGCCATCTGCGAGGAGAGGGCCGGGTCGACCGACGCCGGGTCGGCCTTCGGCCACGTCGACAGGTGCACCGACTCGGGGGCATCCGGGGCGACCGGGACGATCAGGTCCTGCCAGACCCGCTCCGTGATGAACGGGGTCAGCGGAGCCATCAACCGCGTGACCGTCTCCACGACCTCGTGCAGCGTGCGCAGCGCCGCCTTGTCGCCCTGCCAGAAGCGGCGGCGCGAGCGGCGGACGTACCAGTTGGACAGGTCGTCGACGAAGGCGGAGAGCAGCTTGCCGGCGCGCTGGGTGTCGTATCCCTCCAGCGCCTTGGTGACCTCGTCCACCAGGGTGCCGAGCTCGCTCAGCAGCCAGCGGTCCAGGACCGTGCGGTCCGCCGGGGCCGGGTCGGCCGCGGACGGCGCCCAGCCCGACGTACGGGCGTACAGGGCCTGGAAGGCCACCGTGTTCCAGTAGGTCAGGAGCGTCTTGCGGACGACCTCCTGGATGGTGCCGTGGCCCACCCGGCGTGCCGCCCAGGGGGAGCCGCCCGCCGCCATGAACCAGCGCACCGCGTCGGCGCCGTGCTGGTCCATGAGGGGGATGGGCTGGAGGATGTTGCCCAGGTGCTTGGACATCTTCCGGCCGTCCTCGGCGAGGATGTGGCCCAGGCAGACCACGTTCTCGTAACTGGACTTGTCGAAGACGAGCGTGCCGACCGCCATCAGCGTGTAGAACCAGCCGCGGGTCTGGTCGATGGCCTCCGAGATGAACTGCGCCGGGTACCGGCTCTCGAAGACCTCCTTGTTCTTGTACGGGTAGCCCCACTGCGCGAACGGCATCGAACCCGAGTCGTACCAGGCGTCGATGACCTCGGGGACGCGGTACGCCTCCAGTTGGCAGTTCTCGTGCGAGCAGGTGAACGTGATCTCGTCGATGAACGGCCGGTGCGGGTCCAGGTCCGACTGGTCGGCGCCAGTCAGCTCGGTGAGCTCGGCACGCGAGCCCACGCAGGTGAGGTGGTCGTCCTCGCAGCGCCAGATCGGCAGCGGGGTGCCCCAGTAACGGTTGCGGGACAGTGCCCAGTCGACGTTGTTGTTCAGCCAGTCGCCGAAACGGCCGTGCTTGACCGAGTCCGGGAACCAGTTGGTCTTCTCGTTCTCCTGAAGGAGCCGGTCCTTGACCGCCGTCGTGCGGATGTACCAGGAGGGCTGCGCGTAGTACAGGAGCGCCGTGTGGCAGCGCCAGCAGTGCGGGTAGCTGTGCTCGTACGGGACGTGGCGGAAGAGCTTGCCGCGCGCCGCCAGGTCCTCGGTGAGGGCCTCGTCGGCCTTCTTGAAGAAGACGCCGCCGACCAGCGGGAGGTCCTCCTCGAAGGTGCCGTCGGGGCGGACCGGGTTGACGACCGGCAGGCCGTACGAGCGGCAGACGACGAGGTCGTCGGCGCCGAAGGCGGGGGACTGGTGGACCAGACCCGTACCGTCCTCCGTCGTGACGTACTCGGCGTTGACGACGTAGTGCGCCTCGGAGGGGAACTCGACCAGCTGGAAGGGGCGTTCGTAGCTCCAGCGCTCCATCTCGCGGCCGGTGAAGGTCTCGCCGGTGAGCTCCCAGCCCTCGCCCAGCGCCTTCTCGACCAGCGGCCGGGCCACGAGCAGCTTCTCCTCGCCGTCCGTCGCGACGACATAGGACACGTCGGGGTGTGCGGCGACGGCGGTGTTGGAGACCAGGGTCCAGGGGGTCGTCGTCCAGACCAGCAGCGCGGCCTCGCCGGCCAGCGGGCCGCTCGTCAGCGGGAAGCGCACGAAGACCGAGGGGTCGACGACCGTTTCGTACCCCTGGGCGAGCTCGTGGTCCGAGAGGCCGGTGCCGCAGCGCGGGCACCAGGGGGCGACGCGGTGGTCCTGGACCAGCAGGTCCTTGTTGAAGATCTCCTTCAGCGACCACCACACGGAGTCGACGTACTCCGGGTCCATCGTGCGGTAGGCGTCGTCGAGATCGACCCAGTACCCCATGCGGGTCGTGAGCTCGGTGAACGCGTCGGTGTGACGGGTGACGGACTCACGGCACTTCGCGTTGAACTCGGCGATGCCGTAGGCCTCGATGTCCTTCTTGCCGTTGAAGCCCAGCTCCTTCTCCACCGCGAGCTCCACCGGCAGGCCGTGGCAGTCCCAGCCGGCCTTGCGGCCGACGTGGTAGCCCTGCATGGTGCGGAAGCGGGGGAAGACGTCCTTGAAGACGCGGGCCTCGATGTGGTGGGCCCCGGGCATGCCGTTGGCGGTCGGCGGTCCCTCGTAGAAGACCCACTCGGGGCGGCCCTCGGACTCTTCGAGGCTCTTGGCGAAGACCTTGCTGTCGCGCCAGAAGTCGAGCACGGCGTGCTCGAGGGCGGGCAGGTCGACCTGGGCGGGTACCTGGCGGTACTGCGGCGATGTCATGTGCGGGCTTCCTCCGGCGGACGTCTTCCACTTCCGTCGGAGGGACGAGAACCGGATCGGCTCCCGCGGTACCACCCTCCTTGACCCCGGGCACGCGCCCGCGGCCCCCTCATTGGGGCAGCGATGCCGGGTCTAGTGACCTTGAGCCCGTGGGCGGAGCCCACTGGCCAAGGCTTTCTTCCGGCGGCTCCGGGGTGATCTTCACGGCGCGCTCGCCCCCGGGCTTCCACCGTCCCCGGGTCGCTCCTGGCTGCGTACGACGCTACTCGTCCCGTCGATGCCTCTCGCTGCGGCCAGTGTACGGGCCCGTACGGGCGACGGCCGACCGGTTTTAGGGCCGGCCGGCACAGGGGAGGGGCTGCACCCGAATGGCCAGTCGGGACGGACGGAGTCCCGGAGGGCGGGCGGGGGCGGATTACAGGGCGGGGAGCTGGGCACAACGGTTGCAGGCACGCCGCTGCCCGGCCGCGGGATGAGACGAACCGGCGGCGTGCCCCGTTGCCGCGGGGCTGGGGTCGATTTATCGTCCCAGCACGATTCGCGTGCAAGATCACAATATGTGAAGGGGCCGCGGCCATGGTGGCGAAGAAGAGCGCCGTATCGAGAACGGCGTCCGAAGGATCCACGGCTGCGGCTGCCGAGGACGGGACGGGGAGCGGGGGCAAGGAGCCGACCGGGAAGCCGGCGAGGAAGGCGGCCGCCGGGAAGAAGGCGGCGGCACATCCGCCGGAGCCGGGGCAGGCAGGTCGACAACCGGCCCACGACGGGCCGGCGAAGAAGAGCACAGCAAGGAAGGCGTCGAAGAAGGCGCCGAAGAAGGCCACGGGGGCGGCCCCGGCC
Source organism: Streptomyces sp. NPDC005752 (assembly GCF_040630715.1). Lineage (NCBI taxonomy): Bacteria > Bacillati > Actinomycetota > Actinomycetes > Kitasatosporales > Streptomycetaceae > Streptomyces > Streptomyces sp. NPDC005752. Next base: position 84,265 of record NZ_JBEXYB010000029.1, read on the forward strand.
GCCGAGCAGACAGGAGCCCACACGGTGGTAGCCAAGAAGAGCGCGGCCCGGACCACGGACGCGGGAGAGGGCACCGCGGTCCCGACCGCCAGGGCCGGTGTCGCGACGGCACCCGGAGACCTGGCGGTCAGGCCGGGGGAGGACCCCTGGACCCCGGAGGAGGTCGACGCGGCTCGCACCGAGCTGACCGGTGAGGTCCAGCGGCTGCGCACGGAGCTCGAGGCGTCCGGCGAGGCACTGGCCGGGCTGATGCGTGACTCCGGTGACGGGGCCGGCGACGACGACGCGGACACCGGCACGAAGAACATCACCAGGGAGCACGAGCTGTCCCTGGCGGCCCACGCCCAGGAGACCCTGGACCAGACCGAGCGCGCCCTCGCCCGGCTCGACGCGGGGACCTACGGCCTCTGCGAGGTCTGCGGGAAGCCGATCGGCAAGGCGCGGATGCAGGCCTTCCCCCGGGCCACGCTGTGCGTGGAGGACAAGCAGAAGCAGGAGCGGCGCGGCTGAGGCCCGCAGGGATCAGGCCCGGACCAGGCGGTACGGAACCGGAACGGGCCTGATCCGGGGGACGGGGCGGCGGTCCGGGAAGCCGGGGCTGAGGCCCCCGGATCACAGGGTGTGTCGTACCCTCGTCCTCAGTCATGCACCTAGGTCGAGGGACTCACGTGACAGAGTCGGAGCGCATCATCGGTACGCCGGATATCCCTGATGCCGAGGGGGCCGACGGGGCTGAGCCCCAGCAGCCCGCCGGGGGCCCGATCCCGGCGGCGAGCGACGAGCCGGGCAGCGGCCGGGGCAGGAAGAAGGTCCTGGTACTCCTCGGTGTGGCCGTCCTGGCCTACGTCCTGGACCTGGTCAGCAAGATGATCGTGGTCGCGAAGCTGGAGCACGAGGAGCCCATCGAGATCTTCGGCGACTGGCTGAAGTTCGACGCGATCCGCAACGCGGGCGCCGCCTTCGGGATCGGCGAGGCATTCACCGTGATCTTCACGGCCATCGCGGCCGTCGTGATCGTCGTCATCATCCGGCTCGCCCGCAAGCTCTACAGCCTGCCCTGGGCCATTGCGCTGGGCCTGCTGCTCGGTGGAGCGCTCGGCAACCTCACCGACCGCATCTTCCGTGCGCCCGGCGTCTTCAAGGGTGCGGTGGTCGACTTCATCGCCCCGGCACACTTCGCCGTCTTCAACCTCGCCGATTCCGCGATCGTGTGCGGCGGAATTCTCATCGTGATCCTTTCCTTCAAGGGCCTGGACCCCGACGGCACCGTGCACAAGGACTAGTGGGCGCAAGGCATACTCGACTGGTGAGTACGTATCCCGAGGTCCGCACCCTGCCCGTACCCGACGGCCTGGAGGGCGAGCGTGTCGACGCCGCCATCTCCCGGATGTTCGGTTTCTCCCGCACCAAGGCCGCCGAGCTGGCCGCAGCCGGGAAGGTCCAGGTGGACGGTGCGGTGGCCGGGAAGTCCGAGCGGGTGCACGGCGGTGCCTGGCTCGAAGTGGAGATGCCCCAGGCACCCGCTCCGGTCCAGATCGTCGCCGCGCCCGTCGAGGGCATGGAGATCGTCCATGACGACGACGACATCGTCGTCATCATGAAGCCGGTCGGCGTCGCCGCCCACCCCAGCCCCGGCTGGACCGGCACCACCGTCATCGGCGGCCTCGCCGCGGCCGGCTACCGCATCTCGACGTCGGGTGCGGCCGAGCGGCAGGGCATCGTGCACCGCCTGGACGTCGGCACCTCCGGCCTGATGGTCGTGGCCAAGTCCGAGCGGGCCTACACGCTGCTCAAGGCACAGTTCCGCGACCGGGTCGTCGAGAAGAAGTACCACGCGCTGGTGCAGGGCCACCCGGACCCGATGAGCGGCACCATCGACGCCCCCATCGGCCGTCACCCGCAGCACGACTACAAGTGGGCCGTCACCGCCGAGGGCAAGCCCTCCGTGACGCACTACGACCTCGTCGAGGCATACCGGGCGGCCAGTCTGCTCGACATCAAGCTGGAGACCGGGCGCACGCACCAGATCCGCGTGCACATGTCCGCCCACCGCCACCCCTGCGTCGGCGACCTGACCTACGGGGCCGACCCCACGCTGGCCAAGCGCCTCGGCCTGACCCGGCAGTGGCTGCACGCGGTGCGCCTCGGATTCGAGCACCCCGCCGACGGCAGCTGGGTCGAGTTCGCCAGCACCTACCCGGACGACCTCCGGCTGGCCCTGGAGACGATCGCGGCGGAGAGCGAATGACTCCCGGGCCCGCCGAGTACGGCACCCGCAGGGCCCTGGAGGAGAGCGACCTCGCGGCCTGCTTCCAGGTGCGCAAGGAAGTCTTCGTGGGCGAGCAGCAGGTGCCCGAGGAGATCGAGTACGACACCCACGACGCCACCGCCGTGCACGTCCTCGCCGTCACAGCGGACGGTTCCGCGCTCGGTACGGGACGACTGCTGCACGGTGAGGCCGCTGCGGACAGGACCGGCGGCGACACGACCGTCGGCTCGCTCGGCCGCCTCGCGGTGACCCGCGAGGCACGAGGGCTCGGCGTCGGGGCGGCGCTCGTCCGCGCCATCGAGGACGAGGCCCGCGCGCTGGGCCTGGCCTCGGTGGACCTGCACGCCCAGACACACGCGCTCGGCTTCTACGAGCGGCTCGGCTACCGGGCGTACGGCCCCGAGTTCTCCGACGCCGACATGCCGCACCGGGCCATGCGCCGCGCGCTCTGACAGGGCGGTCGGCAGCCGGTGCCGCGGGGCAGCCGGTGCCGCGTGGCAGTCTGGGGCCCTGACCGGCTGATCAACGGGCCCGGGGCCCGGCGCCCTGCGGAAGGCACAACGTGGACCAGATGGCACTCCTGCTCCTGCTTCTTCTCGGAGCGGTGGTCACGGTGCCGCTGGGGGAGCGGCTCGGTCTGCCCGCACCGGTGCTGATGACGCTCGCCGGCATCGGCATGGCCTTCGCGAGCTTCGTGCCCGACGTCGACATCCCGCCGGAGATCATCCTTCCCGCCCTGCTGCCCCCGCTGCTGTACGCCTCGGTGCAGCGCACCTCCTGGCGCCAGTTCGCGGCCAACAAGCGGCCGATCTTCCTGCTGGCGGTGGCCCTCGTCTTCGTCACGACGGCGGCCGTCGCCGCGGTCGCCGACGCGATCGTCCCCGGGCTGCCCATCGCCGCGGCAGTGGCGCTGGGCGCACTCGTCGCCCCGCCCGACCCCGTCGCCGCCACGGCGGTCGCCGGCTCGATCGGCCTGCCGCGCAGACTCGTCTCGATCCTGGAGGGCGAGGGCCTGTTCAACGACGTCACGGCCATCGTCCTGTACCACGTGGCGATCGCCGCGGCCGTCAGCGGCACCTTCTCGCTCCCCGAGGCGTTCGGGCTCCTCGTCCTCTCTGCGGTCGTCGCCGTCGTGGTCGGCCTGCTGCTCGGCTGGCTGACGATCAAGCTGATGGGACTGCTGGGCGACGCCACCCTCCAGGTCGGCCTGACCCTGCTGGTGCCCTTCGTCAGCTACGTGCTCGCCGAGGAGCTGATGGGCTCCGGGGTGCTCGCGGTCCTCACCACGGCACTCTTCCTCGCCGAGCACACCGCGGACGCCGACGACGTACTCGGGCGGCTCACCGGCCGGTCGTTCTGGGAGATCGTCGATACCCTCGTGACCGGTGTCGCCTTCGGCCTCATCGGGCTCGAGCTGCACAGCGTCTTCGGTACCGCCGACGGCCGTGAGCTGGAACTCGTGGGGTGGGGTCTGGCGGTCGTCGCCGTCGTCGTCGGCGTACGGCTCCTGTGGCTGCTGCCCGCGACCTGGCTCGCCAAGCGGCTGCACACCCGCCGCGACTACAGCGAGGAGATCCCCACCAGCTGGCGGGAGACCGTCGTCATGTGGTGGGCGGGGATGCGCGGGGTCGCCTCGGTGGCGCTGGCCCTGGCGATTCCGCTGGAGACGGACGACGGGAAGCCCTTCCCCGGCCGGGACGAGATCGTCTTCATCGCCTTCGCCGTCATCATGGCCACCCTCGTCTTCCAGGGCCTGACCCTGCCGTGGCTCGTACGCAGGCTCGGGGTGCGGGCGGACACGGACGCCGAGCAGGCCCTGGAGCGGGAACTCGCGATCCGGGCGGCCAAGGCGGCCAAGCACCGTCTCAAGGAGATCGAGGACACCGAGGACCTCCCCGAGGACGTCCTGGAGCGGCTGCAGCGCGCGGCGTACGACATCGGGGCGCGGATCAGCCCCGGCATGGTCGACGAGGAGCGGCGCGAGGCCTACGCCCAGCGCGCCGAGCGGTTCAAGGCGGTCTCCCGGGTCCAGCGCGAGCTGCTGTCGGCCGCCCGCCACGAGGTGCTCTCGGCCCGCAGCGAGCCCGGCTCGGACCCGGAGGTCGTCGACCGGGTGCTGCGCTACCTGGACGTCCGCAGCCTGCACTGACCCGTCCGGCCCGCTCAGGGACGTTCAGCCGCGCCCGGTGCGGGGGGCCTTGTCCAGGGCCGGTGCCTGCCCGTCGGACGGTGTCACGCCGGAGGCCCCGCCCGTCAGTTCCCGCCAGTGGTCGCCGGGAGGCAGAGCCGCGGGCGACGTCACGACCCGGGGCAGCGCGTACGGATGGTGGTCCCGGAGCCAGCCGATCATCTGCTCCCGCACGGCGCAGCGCACCGTCCAGATGTCGTCCGCGTCCTTGGCGGTGACCACCGCCCGCACCTCCATCGTCGTGGGGGTGCTGTCCGTGACGGCCAGGGACCAGCCGCGGCCGTCCCAAGCGGCGCACTCGCCGAGGATGTCGCGCAGCCGGTCACGCATCGCCGCGACCGGGGCCGAGTGGTCGAGCTGGAGGAAGACGGTGCCGGTCATCTGCACCCCGCCGCGCGACCAGTTCTCGAACGGCTTGCTCGTGAAGTAGGACACCGGCATGGTGATCCGCCGTTCGTCCCAGGTGCGCACCGCGAGGAAGGTGAGGGTGATCTCCTCCACGGTGCCCCACTCGCCGTCCACCACCACGGTGTCGCCGATCCGGACCATGTCGCCGAAGGCGATCTGGAAGCCGGCGAAGAGATTGCCCAGAGTCGACTGGGCGGCGACACCGGCGACGATGCCGACCACACCGGCGGAGGCCAGCATCGAGGTGCCGACGGCGCGCATCGCCGGGAACGTCAGCAGCATCGCCGCGATCGCGACCGTCGCCACCACCGCGGTGACCACACGCTGGATGAGCGTGACCTGGGTCCGGACCCGGCGTACGCGGGCGGGATCGCGGGTGGACGTCGCATAGCGGGCGTACGAGGACTGCACGACGGTGGCCGCGACGCGGATGACCAACCAGGCCGACGCCGCGATCAGCACCAGGGTCAGGATCTGGCCGATCCCCGCCCGGTGGTCCTTCACGACGTCGAGGCGGAGCTGATCGAAGCTGGCCCTCAGCAGCGCCGTGCAGAGCACCACCTGGAGAGGCGGACGGCAGAGCCTGAGCAGGCCCCACACCGGAGTCTCGTGGTGACGGCCGTCGGCGCGCCGTAGCAGCAGATCGACCAGCCAGCCCACGGCCAGCGTGATCAACAGCGATCCGCCCACGACCAGCAGCGGTCGCAGTACGTTCTCCATTCCCTCGTCCTCCAAGCGTCGGGGCACAGCTGGCACCATGGCCTCATGAACATCATGCTTTTCCACTCGACCTTTGGTCTGCGGCCCGCTGTGCACGCGGCTGCCGACCGGCTGCGTGCGGCCGGGCACGAGGTGCGCGTGCCCGATCTCTTCGAGGGGCACACCTTTGACACCGTCGAGGAGGGAATGGCCTTCAAGGAGCAGGTGGGCAAGGACGAACTGCTCAAGCGCGCCGTCCTGGCAGCCGCGCCCTACTCCGACCAGGGCCTCGTCTACGCGGGATTCTCGTTCGGGGCGTCGGTCGCGCAGACCCTCGCACTGGGTGACGCGAAGGCCCGCGGGCTGCTGCTGCTCCACGGCACCTCGGACATCGCCGAGAACGCCTCGGTCGACGAACTGCCTGTGCAACTGCACGTGGCGGACCCCGACCCGTTCGAGTCGCACGACTGGCTGACCAGCTGGTACCTCCAGATGCAGCGGACCGGTGCGGACGTCGAGGTCTACCGCTACCCAGGTGCCGGGCACCTGTTCACGGACGCGGAGCTGCCCGACTTCGACCAGGACGCGGCCGAGCTGACCTGGAAGGTGTCGCTGGGCTTCCTCGCCACGCTCTAGCCACGGGACGGGCCGCGCACCCGGGGAGCGCGGCCCGCGCGGGTCAGCGCACCGGGGCGTCGGCCCTCTCGGCCCGCTGGGTTCCGCTCCGCGTGCGGTACGAGCGGACCCAGGACGCCGTCGCCTCCCTGCTCGTCTTGTCGGAGACCGCGTAGTAGTCCATCTGCGACCGCTCGGCCGTCACGTCCAGGACGCCGTAGCCGTGCGAGTCCATGTCGATCCACTTCACGTGGCGGTTGGCGGCCTTGACCGCCGTCTCCGCGACCACCGAGACGGTCCGGGGAGCTACCCGCAGGATGTCGTCCAGATTGTCGGACGTGACCGACGTCACCACGAACTCCGTGGCCGCCGACGCGGACAGCGGATAGGTCGCCGCCTTCACGGGGACGTCGTTGGCCCACGCCATGTGGATGTCCCCCGTCAAGAACACGGTGTCGGTGATTCCCCGGTCCCGCAGATGGGAGATCAGCTCCTTGCGGTCGTCCGTGTAGCCGTCCCACTGGTCGACGTTGACCGCCAGGCCCTCCGCCGGCAGCCCCAGCAGCTCCGCCAGCGGCGCCAGCAGGTGGGCCGGCAGCGCTCCGAAGGCGACGGGCGAGATCATCACCGAGGTACCGACCAGCTTCCAGCGGGCATCCGACGCGGTCAGTCCCGCCTTCAGCCAGTCCAGTTGCGCCCGTCCGGTGATCGAGCGCTCCGGGTCGTCGACGGCGCCGTTGCCGATCGAGGCCTGCTCGGAGCGGAAGCTGCGCAGGTCGAGCAGGTGGAGCTCCGCCAGGCTGCCGAAGCTCAGACGCCGGTAGACCGTGCCCTCCGTGGAGGCACGGACCGGCATCCACTCGAAGTACGCCTGCTTCGCCGCGGCCACCCGGGACGCCCAGGAACCCTCCGCGTCGGCGGTGTGGTTCTCGGCCCCCTGCGACCAGGCGTCGTTGGCGAACTCGTGGTCGTCCCAGATCGCGATCACCGGATGGGCGGCGTGCAGCGCCTGGAGGTCCGCGTCCGTCTTGTACGTGGCGTGCCGCAGGCGGTAGTCGGCGAGGGTGAGGATCTCGTGCAGCGGGGCGTGCGGGCGTACGACGGTGTCCTGGGTCGGGTAACTGCCCGACGCGTACTCGTAGATGTAGTCGCCCAGGTGCAGGACCGCGTCCAGATCGGCGCGGGCCGCGAGATGGCGGTACGGGGAGAACCAGCCGGCTTCCCAGTTCGCGCAGGACACCACGCCGAAGCGGATGCCGGGGACGGCCGCCCCGGCTGCGGGCGCCGTGCGGGTACGGCCGACGGGGGAGACGGCGCCGTGCCCGCCCTCGGAGCCGCCGGGTGCCGCCGAGAAGCGGAACCAGTACGCCGTCGCCGGCCGCAGCCCTCGTACGTCGGCCTTGACGGTGTGGTCGGATCCGGCCCGCGCGACCGCCGTGCCTCGGGCGGCGACCCTGGAGAAGGCCCTGTCCTCGGCGATCTCCCAGACCACCGGTGTGTCTTCGCCGAGCCCCGAGCCGGGCAGGGCGTCCGGCGCGGGGGTGACACGGGTCCACAGGAGCACGCCGTCGGGCAGGGGGTCGCCGGAGGCGACGCCGTGCAGGAAGGCGGGGCCGTCGGCGGCGCGGGCTCCGGTGGCGGTGGCGGCGAGCACGGGGCCGGCGACCGCGGTGGCGGCGGCGGCCTTGACGACCGTGCGGCGGGTGGGTGCGGAGAGCTGTCGTCTGGTCACGGACGATCACCCTACTGGCGGGTAGAGCGAACAGGCGGGCGAACAGAGGAAGTTCGCCCGCCTGTTGGCCGGATGACGCCTGGAGTACCCACCCGGCCGCGAGTTCTCCTGTCATGCCGGGTCCGCAGGTGCGGATCAGCCCTTCAGCGCCTTGGTGACCGCCGTGTTGAAGTCGGCCACCGTCATGGGCGCGTTCTCGCTGCCCTCGGCGGTGAGCGTCTTGCCGTCCATCTTGAGGGTCGGCGTGCCCTGGACCCCGCTCTTGTCGAACGCCTTCGACATCTTGATCGCCCAGGCGTCGAACGTGCCGTCCTCGACGTTCTTCTGGAAGGCCGTGTTGCCCTTCAGCGCGTCCACCGAGTCCGCCACCTCGATCAGGTAGCTGTCCTTGGCGAACTTGTCGTTCGTCTCCTCGGGGTGGTACTTCGCGGAGTACAGCGCGGTCTTGTACTCCAGGAAGGCCTCCGGGCTCACATCGAGCGCCGCGCCCAGCGCGCTCAGGGCGTTCTTGGAGCCCTCGCCGCTGTCCGAGTTGTCGATGAAGGTCGCGCCGACGTACTTGATCTTGTACTTGCCGGCGTCGACGTCCTTGGCCACGGTCTCGCCGACCGTCTGCTCGAACGTGGCGCAGATCGGGCAGCGCGAGTCCTCGTACAGCTCCAGGGTCTTCTTGGCGCTCGACTCGCCGACCACGACGGTGGTGCCGTCGTCGCCCGAGGTGTTCTTGGGCGCGGTGACGTTCTTCGCGTCCGCCGCCGCCTCCCAGGCGGAGGGCTTGTTCAGCTGCATCACGCCGTAGCTGACAGCGCCGGCGACCGCCAGCACGGCGACGACGGAGACGCCGACGACGATCTGCTTGCGCGCCTTGTCCTTCTTGGCCTGGCGCTCGCGCTCCACGCGCAGACGCTCACGGGCGGCGGACTTGTTGGCCTGGCTGTTGCGATTGCTCATGAGGATGCTCCGTAGAAGTGGGGTGGCTCGAAAAGGGGACCGACCGCGTACTCAGGCAGGGGTGAAGGCCGAGCGCGGTGGGCCCCTCCGTCCCACGGAGTGCACCAGGAAGCGGGCCGGGGCGAGCGGGTGCGGGCGTCCGGCGTGCCGGGCGTCGGGCTGCACGCGGCGCCGCGCGCCGCCCGCCACGGCGACCGCGACGAGCAGCGGCCTGAAGGCGAAGGCTGCCGCGGCACGCAGCAGCCCCGAGAGCGCCGCCTCACCGCGCCGTAGCCAGGCGGCGGCCAGCAGGCCCACCGTCACGTGCGCGGCCAGCAGCAGCCACGGGACGGCGGGCCCCGGCGAGGCCAGCAGTGCGGCGGCGTGGTCTCCCTCGGAGGTCACCCCGGCCAGTGGGGTGCCGACCGCGGCCACACCGGAGAGGCCGTGCGCCCCGGAGGCACCGCCGCAGAGCACGTCGACGCCCACGGAGCGCAGCGGACCCGCTATCGGGCCGCCCGCCGCCCCGTAACAGAGGTGCTGGCCGGTGGTGAACACGGTGTCGGCGGCCAGTTCCAGCGGAACCAGCAGCCCGGCGATCGCCCCGAAACCGCGTTCACGGCCCGCCAGCGCGAACGCCACGGCGAAGACGGCCCCGGCGAGCAGCGCGACGGCGGTCAGCGGCAGCGGGACCCGGGAGAGCAGCACATGGGACGCGGACGAGAGCGTGACGACGAGCGCGGTGAACAGCGCCGCGCGTACCGCTCTCATCTGCGTCCCTGATACGTCCATCGCCGGAGAGTGTGTCATGCGTACCTGTAGGCGAGCCCTAAGGATCCGCCGCAGCAGGGCCTACAGGCCCGGGATGCGGCCGTTGCGGAAGAGGTCGACGAAGATCTGGTGGTCGGTGCGGGTGCGGGCACCGTAGCTGTGCGCGAAGTCGACCAGCAGGCCGGCGAAGCCCTCCTCGTCGGCCGCGATGGCCGCGTCGATCGCCCGCTCCGTGGAGAACGGCACCAGCGAATGCCCGCTCTCGTCGTCCGCCGCCGAGTGCATCGTCGCCGTGGCCCGGCCGAGATCGGCGACCACCGCCGCGATCTCCTCCGGCTCGTCGATGTCGGACCAGTCCAGATCGACCGCGTACGGAGACACCTCGGCGACCAGCTGGCCCGACCCGTCCAGCTCGGTCCAGCCCAGCCACGGGTCGGCGTGTGCCTGGAGCGCGCGCTGGGAGATCACCGTGCGGTGCCCCTCGTGCTGGAAGTAGTCCCGCACGGCGGCGTCGGTGATGTGCCGGGACACCGCCGGGGTCTGTGCCTGCTTGATGTAGATCACCACATCGTTCTCCAGGGCGTCGCTGTTGCCCTCCAGGAGGATGTTGTACGAGGGCAGGCCGGCCGAGCCGATGCCGATGCCCCGGCGCCCGACGACGTCCTTGACCCGGTAGGAGTCGGGTCGCGTCAGGCTCGACTCCGGCAGCGTCTCCAGGTACCCGTCGAACGCGGCGAGCACCTTGTACCGCGTCGCGGCGTCCAGGTCGATCGCGCCGCCGCCGGCGGAGAACCGGCGCTCGAAGTCCCGGATCTCCGTCATCGAGTCCAGCAGGCCGAAGCGGGTCAGGGCCCGGGCGTCACGCAGCGCGCCCAGGAGCGGGCCCTCGGCGGTGTCCAGGGTGAAGGGCGGCACCTCGTCGTTCTTGGCACCGGTCGCCAGGGCGTGGATCCGCTCGCGGTAGGCGTCCGCGAAGACCCGGACGAGCTCGGAGATCTGCTCGTCGCCCAGCGCCTTCGCGTAACCGATCAGGGCGACGGAGGCGGCGAAACGCTTGAGGTCCCAGGTGAAGGGGCCGACGTAGGCCTCGTCGAAGTCGTTGACGTTGAACACGAGCCGGCCGTTGGCGTCCATGTAGGTGCCGAAGTTCTCGGCGTGCAGGTCACCGTGGATCCACACCCGGCTGGTCCGCTCGTCCAGATACGGGCCGCCGCGCTGCTCACGCTCCAGATCGGCGTAGAACAGGCCCGCGGAGCCCCGGTAGAACGCGAAGGCGGAGCCCGCCATCTTGCGGAACTTCACCCTGAACGCCGCGGGGTCGGCGGCCAGGAGCTCCCCGAAGGCGGTGTCGAAAACGGCGAGAATCTGCTCCCCGCGCTGATCCTCGCGGGTCTGCGTGTCCGACATCGCTGGGTGCCTCCTGGTACATGGCGTGCATGACAAATGGGACGGGCGTCCCCGCCCTTCCAACGCGCGACCGTACCCCGGAGTGCCCGTCGCCGGTGACCTCCAGGACGTAGACTTCCACGCTGTCCCCCCAACCCGTCATCTCCCACCCGTCGCCCCACCACCACCCCTCAGCGAGGCGCTTCGCGCCGCCCTGAAGACCGCCCCGGAGGCACAGCGCCGTGAGCAAGCCGCCCTTCACGCACCTGCACGTCCACACCCAGTACTCGCTGCTGGACGGTGCCGCGCGGCTCAAGGACATGTTCGAGGCGTGCAACGACATGGGCATGTCGCACATCGCGATGACCGACCACGGCAACCTCCACGGGGCGTACGACTTCTTCCACTCGGCCCAGAAGGCCGGAGTGACGCCGATCATCGGGATCGAGGCGTACGTCGCCCCCGAGTCGCGCAAGCACAAGCGCAAGATCCAGTGGGGCCAGCCGCACCAGAAGCGCGACGACGTCTCGGGTTCGGGCGGTTACACCCACAAGACGATCTGGGCGGCCGACAGCACCGGGCTGCACAACCTCTTCAAGCTCTCCTCGGACGCGTACGCCGAGGGCTGGCTGCAGAAGTGGCCGCGGATGGACAAGGAGACCATCTCCCAGTGGTCCGAGGGCCTCATCGCCTCCACCGGGTGCCCCTCGGGCGAGGTGCAGACCCGGCTGCGGCTCGGCCAGTTCGACGAGGCGGTCCAGGCGGCCTCCGACTACAAGGACATCTTCGGTGAGGGCCGGTACTTCCTGGAGCTGATGGACCACGGCATCGAGATCGAGCGCCGGGTCCGCGACGGACTCCTGGAGATCGGCCGGAAGGTCGGCATCCCGCCGCTCGTCACGAACGACTCGCACTACACCTACGCCAACGAGGCGACCGCGCACGACGCCCTGCTCTGCATCCAGACCGGAAAGAACCTCTCCGACCCGGACCGCTTCCGCTTCGACGGCACCGGCTACTACCTCAAGACGACGGACGAGATGTACGGAGTCGACTCCTCCGACGCCTGGCAGGAGGGCTGCGCCAACACCCTCCTCGTCGCGCAGCAGATCGACACCGCGGGCATGTTCGAGAAGCGCGACCTGATGCCGAAGTTCGACATCCCGGAGGGCTTCACCGAGATCACCTGGTTCCAGGAGGAGGTCCGGGTCGGCATGGGCCGCCGTTACCCCGGAGGCGTCCCCGAGGACCGGCAGAAGCAGGCCGAGTACGAGATGGACATCATCATCCAGATGGGGTTCCCGGGGTACTTCCTCGTCGTCGCCGACTTCATCATGTGGGCCAAGAACAACGGCATCGCGGTGGGCCCCGGCCGTGGTTCCGCCGCCGGCTCGATCGTCGCGTACGCCATGGGCATCACCGACCTCGACCCGATCACGCACGGGCTGATCTTCGAGCGGTTCCTCAACCCCGAGCGCGTCTCCATGCCCGACGTCGACATCGACTTCGACGAGCGCAGGCGCGTCGAGGTGATCCGCTACGTGACCGAGAAGTACGGCGCCGACAAGGTCGCCATGATCGGCACCTACGGCAAGATCAAGGCGAAGAACGCGATCAAGGACTCCGCCCGCGTCCTCGGCTACCCCTACGCGATGGGCGACCGGCTCACCAAGGCCATGCCCGCCGACGTCCTCGGCAAGGGCATCGACCTCAACGGCATCACCGACCCGAAGCACCCGCGCTACAGCGAGGCGGGCGAGATCCGGGGGATGTACGAGAACGAGCCGGACGTCCAGAAGGTCATCGACACCGCGAAGGGCGTGGAGGGCCTCGTCCGGCAGATGGGTGTCCACGCGGCTGGCGTGATCATGTCCAGCGAGCCCATCGTCGACCACGCGCCGATCTGGGTGAGGCACACCGACGGCGTCACCATCACACAGTGGGACTACCCCCAGTGCGAGTCCCTCGGCCTGCTGAAGATGGACTTCCTGGGCCTGCGCAACCTGACGATCATGGACGACGCCATCAAGATGGTGAAGGCCAACAAGGGCGTCGACCTGGAGATGCTCTCCCTGCCGCTGGACGACCCCAAGACCTACGAGCTGCTGTGCCGCGGTGACACGCTCGGGGTGTTCCAGTTCGACGGCGGGCCCATGCGGTCGCTGCTCCGCCAGATGCAGCCCGACAACTTCGAGGACATCTCCGCCGTCTCGGCCCTCTACCGGCCGGGTCCCATGGGAATGAACTCCCACACGAACTACGCCGAGCGCAAGAACGCCCGGCAGGAGATCACCCCGATCCACCCGGAGCTGGAGGAGCCCCTCAAGGAGGTCCTCGGGCTCACCTACGGCCTGATCGTGTACCAGGAGCAGGTCCAGAAGGCCGCCCAGATCGTCGCCGGGTACTCGCTCGGTGAGGCCGACATCCTCCGCCGCGTGATGGGCAAGAAGAAGGCCGACGAGCTGGCGAAGAACTTCGTCCTCTTCGAGGCCGGAGCCAAGAAGAACGGCTTCTCCGACGCGGCGATCAAGGCGCTCTGGGACGTCCTGGTCCCCTTCGCCGGATACGCGTTCAACAAGGCGCACTCCTCCGCCTACGGCCTGGTCACCTACTGGACCGCCTACCTCAAGGCGAACTACCCCGCCGAGTACATGGCGGCCCTGCTGACGTCCGTCAAGGACGACAAGGACAAGTCCGCGGTCTACCTCAACGAGTGCCGGCGCATGGGCATCAAGGTGCTCCCGCCGAACGTCAACGAGTCCGAGTCGAACTTCGCCGCCCAGGGCGACGACGTGATCCTCTTCGGACTGACGGCCGTCCGCAACGTCGGCCAGAACGTCGTCGACTCGATCATCCGGTGCCGCAAGGCGAAGGGGAAGTACTCCACGTTCCCCGACTTCCTCGACAAGGTCGAGGCGGTCGTCTGCAACAAGCGCACCGTCGAATCCCTCATCAAGGCCGGCGCCTTCGACGAGATGGGACACACCCGCAAGGGGCTCGTCGCCCACCACGAGCCGATGATCGACAACGTGGTGCAGGTCAAGCGCAAGGAGGCCGAGGGACAGTTCGACCTCTTCGGCGGCGGCGAGGAGGCCGACGGCGAGCCGGGCTTCGGGCTCGACGTGGAGTTCTCCGACATCGAGTGGGAGAAGTCCTACCTGCTCGCGCAGGAGCGCGAGATGCTCGGCCTGTACGTCTCCGACCACCCGCTCTTCGGCCTGGAGCACGTCTTGTCCGACAAGTCGGACGCGGCGATCTCGCAGCTCACCGGCGGCGAGCACTCCGACGGCGCGATCGTCACCGTGGGCGGCATCATCTCCGGCCTCCAGCGCAAGATGACCAAGCAGGGCAACGCCTGGGCCATCGCGACCGTGGAGGACCTCGCGGGTTCCATCGAGTGCATGTTCTTCCCCGCGACCTACCAACTGGTCTCCACCCAGCTCGTCGAGGACACCGTCGTCTTCGTCAAGGGACGCCTCGACAAGCGCGAGGACGTGCCGCGCCTCGTCGCCATGGAGATGCAGGTCCCCGACATCTCCAACGCCGGGTCCAACGCACCCGTCATCCTGACGATCCCCACGGTGAGGGTCACTCCGCCCATGGTCAGCCGGCTCGGCGAGGTCCTCAGCAGCCACCGGGGCGACACCGAGGTGCGCATCAGGCTCCAGGGCCCCCGCAAGACCACCGTGCTCCGGCTCGACCGGCACCGCGTCAAGCCGGACCCCGCACTCTTCGGTGACCTGAAGGTGCTGCTCGGCCCGTCCTGCCTCGCCGGCTGACGGACTCCACCGCACGCACGAGAGGGGCGCCCCGAACGCGATTGAGGGCCCGTGACCCTACTGTGATCTTGGTCGCTTCGGTGATCAAATCGAAACATCCGAACGGCCGCGCTCGTCCCACTCGGTGAG
>NZ_JBEXYB010000030.1:0-52724 GCF_040630715.1 Streptomyces sp. NPDC005752
GTCCGGTTTCACGTGAAACCGGACCACCGGGGCGCGTCCGTCCCTCAGTCCTCCCCGTTCTCCTTGTCCGCCAGGACGATCACGCACACCGCCACCGCGAGGAGCAGGGGCACGTCGGCGTCCTCCCGCACGATGTCGACGCCGTAGGTGTCGCGGACGGTCAGCCAGCGCCGGGAGATCTGGGCGAGCAGCTCACCGTCGTAGTCGATGGCGAACTCGCGGTCCAGGATCTTGCCGCTGACGTCCAGCTCGGTGCCGTCCACCAGCGTCACCCGGTAGTGGTTGCGCAGCAGCGACAGGCGCTTCCGTTTGATCTTGGCGAGCTCGTCGCCGTCGCGTTCGATGAGCATGGTGTCGCGGAGGCTGATCAGCTTCTGGCGGATCTCCACCAGCACCCGGCCGTCGGTGTCCTTCAGCTCGAAGGTGTCCCGCAACCGCATGGCCTTGCCGTCGACGAGGAAGAGCTTCCGCCCGTCGGCGTCCTCGATCCAGTAGTCGTCACCGATGCCGAACACGCGCTCACGTACGAGAAGTCTCATGGATCACAGGTTCCCCGACGTTCTGCCGGAATGCGGGCAGGCCACGGTGCTGTTGACTGGTGGCATGACAGCACGTGCACGTGTCCGCGCCCCCGAACTGATCGGCAAGGGCGGCTGGCTCAATACAGGCGACCGGCAGTACACCCTGGCTGACCTGCGGGGACGCATCGTCATCCTGGACTTCTGGACGTTCTGCTGCGTGAACTGTCTGCACGTGCTCGACGAGCTGCGTGAGCTGGAGGAGAAGCACCGCGACACCGTGGTGATCATCGGTGTCCACTCGCCGAAGTTCGTGCACGAGGCGGAGCACCGGGCGGTGGTCGACGCCGTCGAGCGGTACGAGGTGCACCACCCCGTCCTCGACGACCCCGAGCTCGCCACCTGGAAGCAGTACGCCGTCCGGGCCTGGCCCACGCTCGTCGTCGTGGACCCCGAGGGTTACGTCGTCGCGCAGCACGCCGGTGAGGGGCACGCACACGCCATCGGGAAGCTGGTCGAGGAGCTGGAGTCCGAGCACGCGGCGAAGGGAACTCTGCGTCGCGGCGACGGTCCGTACGTCGCTCCGGAGCCGGTCGCCACACACCTGCGGTTCCCGGGCAAGGCGCTCGCCCTGCCCGACGGCGGGTTCCTTGTCTCGGACACCACCCGGCACCGCCTGGTGGAGCTGGACGCCGACGGCGAGACCGTACGGGGCCATTTCGGCGCCGGTGAGCGGGGATTCGCGGACGGGGGCCGCGAGGAGGCCCGGTTCAGCGAGCCGCAGGGCCTCGCTTTCCTGCCCGACGGCCGGATCGCCGTCGCGGACACGGTCAACCACGCGATCAGGGCGCTCGACCTCGCGACGGGCGTGACGACCACGCTCGCCGGGACCGGACGGCAGTGGTGGCAGGGCTCCGCCACGAGTGGACCGGCCGCGGAGGTGGACCTGTCGTCGCCGTGGGACATCGCCTGGTTCGGCGGCCGGCTGTGGATCGCGATGGCGGGCGTGCACCAGCTGTGGACGTACGACCCCGAGCAGGGCACGGTGCGGGTCGCCGCGGGAACGACCAACGAGGGCCTGGTCGACGGGCCCGCGGACGACGCCTGGTTCGCGCAGCCGTCCGGCCTGGCCGCGGCCGGCGACCGGCTCTGGGTCGCCGACTCCGAGACCTCCGCACTGCGCTACGTGGACCTGGAGGGCGCGGTCCACACCGCCGTCGGTACCGGTCTCTTCGACTTCGGCCACCGTGACGGCCCCGCCGGGCAGGCACTCCTCCAGCACCCGCTGGGTGTCACCGCGCTGCCCGACGGATCCGTCGCGGTGAGCGACACCTACAACCACGCGCTGCGGCGCTACGACCCGGAGAACGGTGAGGTCACCACGCTGGCCACGGACCTGCGGGAGCCCAGCGACGCGGTGCTGGTGGAGGGCGACCTGGTCGTCGTCGAGTCCGCTCGCCACCGGCTGACCCGGCTGAGGCTTCCCGAGGAGGCCGTGCGGGTCGCGGGCCGTGCTCACCGCACGCAGCGGGCGGCCACCGAGGTCGCCGCCGGCACGCTGCGGCTGGACGTGGTCTTCCAGGCGCCCGCCGGTCAGAAGCTGGACACCCGGTACGGTCCCTCCACCCGGCTGCTGGTCTCCTCCACCCCGCCGGATCTGCTGGCCGCGGGATCGGGGCCGGGTACGGACCTGAGCCGTGATCTGCTCCTGGCGGACGGGGTCACGGAGGGCGTCCTGCACGTGTCCGCGATGGCGGCGTCCTGCGACGACGACCCGGCGAACGAATACCCGGCCTGCCATGTGCACCAGCAGGACTGGGGCGTCCCCGTGAGAGTCACCGCCACAGGGACGTCCAGGCTTCCGCTGGTGCTGGCCGGGATGGACGAGCAGGGCTGACGGGCTCAGAACTCGTCGGCGCCGTTGCGCAGCTCGGGTGTCCAGTAGCCGGTCGCCCACTTCGCCGGGTCCACGGCGATGCTGGTAGTCCAGCAGGGTTTCCGGGACACGGAGCACGTAGGCGTCGTCGAGTGTGAGCAGTTCCACCCCGCACGCCTCCGCCTCCGCACCGGCCATGAGGGCGCGGAGGCGTGAGACGTGCCCCTGGATGACGCCACGGGCGCTCGGCGGGGATGCCTCGCCCCACAGGGAGTCCGTCAGCCGGGCGACCGGCACGGGGGTGTTGGCCGACAGCAGCAGGGCGGCGAGCAGGCCGCGCCTCTTGGCGGGCCCGAGCGGCAGCGGCCCGGTGCGGGTGTCGACGGAGACCGTGCCGAGCAGCCGGAACTCCACGAGCGGCATTCCTTCCGGGCAGGACGCACCCGGATGGGGGCACGGACAGGTGCCCAGAACATCGGGCCCACGCCGAGCCGACACGCGGTCACGGTCCGCCCGCGGACGGGGGCCGACCCGCCGTCAGGTCACCGGTAGCGGCGCTCGTCCTCCGATACGACAGTGGTGGTGGGCGGCACGACCATGCGGCGGCGACGCGCGATGCTCACGTAGACGAAGACCCCGACGAGGCCGACGAGCATCATGATCCAGCCGACCAGGTCGACGTTGACGGTATCCATCTCCCAGTCGGTGGCGAACGCCAGAATCGCCCCGGCACCTATCAGGAGAATGCATCCTCCGAGCCCCATGATTTCCGCCTCCTCGACGGCCCGGTGAATCCGGGCCGGTGTACGGGTCGCGTACCCGGCCCGGCAACAACCATGTCCGTGCGGGCGGTTGGGACGGTGGTGGGATCAGCCGGCGAGGAACGCCGCGAGCGCGTTGGCCAGGAGATACGGGTCCTCGGCGCCGCAGAGTTCGCGTGCGCTGTGCATCGAAAGGATCGCCACACCGATGTCGACGGTCCGGATGCCGTGCCGTGCCGCGGTGATCGGGCCGATCGTCGTGCCGCAGGGCATCGAGTTGTTGGAGACGAACGTCTGCCAGGGGACGCCCGCCTTCTCGCAGGCGGCGGCGAACACGGCGCGGCCGCCGCCGTCGGTCGCGTAGCGCATGTTGACGTTGACCTTGAGGATCGGCCCGCCGTTGGCCACCGGGTGGTGCGTCGGGTCGTGCCGCTCGGCGTAGTTGGGGTGGACGGCGTGGCCGGTGTCCGAGGAGAGGCAGACGGTTCCGGCGAAGGCCCGGGCGCGGTCCTCGTACGATCCGCCGCGGGCGAACACGGAGCGCTCCAGCACCGTGCCGAGCAGCGGGCCGTCGGCGCCGGTGTCGGACTGCGAACCGTTCTCCTCGTGGTCGAAGGCGGCCAGCACGGGGATGTACGGGATCTCGGCGTCCGGCTGCGTGCTCACGGCTGCGAGCGCGGCCGTCGCGGCGTGCACGGAGAGCAGGTTGTCCATACGGGGGCCGGCGAGCAGCTCGCGGTCCCGGCCCAGGTAGGCCGGAGGCTCGACGGGGTGCGGCATGAGGTCCCAGCCGGTGATCTCCGCGGGGTCGACACCCGCCTCCTCGGCGACGAAGCGGATGAGGTCGC
Source organism: Streptomyces sp. NPDC005752 (assembly GCF_040630715.1). Taxonomy (NCBI): domain Bacteria; kingdom Bacillati; phylum Actinomycetota; class Actinomycetes; order Kitasatosporales; family Streptomycetaceae; genus Streptomyces; species Streptomyces sp. NPDC005752. Next base: position 4,004 of record NZ_JBEXYB010000030.1, read on the forward strand.
CCTCCTCGACCTCGCCGAGCCCCCAGATCGGCTGCATGTGCTTCTGACGGTCGAGCTTCAGACCGTCGGGGTTGGCCGACCGGTCCAGGTGCACGGCCAGCTGGGGAACCCTCAGCAGGGGCCGGTCGATGTCGATCAGCCGGTGCGTGCCGTCACGCAGGGACAGGCGGCCGGCGAGACCGAGGTCCCGGTCGAGCCAGGTGTTCAGGAGCGTCCCGCCGTAGATCTCTACGGCGATCTGGCGCCAGCCGTAGGCACCCGTGTCGGGCAGCGGCTTGACCCGCAGGTTGGGGGAGTCGGTGTGGGCCCCCACGATCCGGAACGGGGTGTGGGCGCCGGCGCCCTCCGGCACGTACCAGGCCACGATCGCACCGCCCCGCAGGACGTACTTCCCGCCCTCGGAGCCGTCCCACGCATCCGTCTCCTCGACCTGCCGGAATCCGGCCTTCTCCAGGCGCGCGGCGGCCGCGGCGACGGCGTGGTACGGGGAGGGCGCGGCCATCAGGAAGGCCATCAGATCGTCGGTGTGCCCGCGGTCGAAGCGGAGGGGAGAGCTCATGTTCCTCACTGTAACGACGGCGGGCAGGGGCGATTCACTGTGTACGGCGGCCTCCCGCGGTCCGTGTCCGGAAAGTTGCCCCCGACCACGACGACGCCGCCGCCCGGAGGGTTCGGGACGGCGGCGTCGTGGTCGGGCCGAGGGGCTAGAAAGCGGCCTCGTCCAGCTCCATCAGTGAGTTGTCGACGGTCTCGGCCAGCGCGCGCTCGCCGGAGACACCCGGCAGGATGTTCGTGGCGAAGAACTTCGCCGCGGCGATCTTGCCCTGGTAGAAGGCCGCGTCCTTGGCCGAGGCGTTGCGCAGCTTCTCGGAGGCCACGACCGCGCCCTTGAGCAGCAGGTAGCCGACGACGACATCGCCGGAGGCCATCAGCAGGCGGGTGGTGTTGAGGCCCACCTTGTAGATGTTCTTTACGTCCTCGCCGGTCGCGGTGAGGTCGGTGATCATCGTGCCGACGATCGCCTCCAGGTCCACCGCGGCCTTGGCGAGGTTGTCCAGCGCGCCGGACAGTTCCTCGTCGCCCTGGGCGCCCGCGAGGAACTTCTTGATCTCCTCGGAGAGGGCGTTCAGCGAGGCGCCCTGGTCCCGGACGATCTTCCGGAAGAAGAAGTCCTGCCCCTGGATCGCCGTCGTGCCCTCGTACAGGGTGTCGATCTTGGCGTCACGGATGTACTGCTCGACCGGGTACTCCTGGAGGTAGCCGGAGCCGCCGAAGGTCTGGAGCGACTGCGCGAGCTGCTCGTAGGACTTCTCGGAGCCGTAGCCCTTCACGATCGGGAGCAGCAGGTCGTTGAGGCCGTTGAGCGCCTTGGCGTCCCCGCCCGCGGCTTCCTCGGCCTGGATCGCGTCCTGGACCGAGGCCGTGTACAGCACGAGGGAGCGCATGCCCTCGGCGTACGCCTTCTGCGTCATGAGGGAGCGGCGCACGTCGGGGTGGTGCGTGATGGTGACCTTGGGGGCGGTCTTGTCCATGAACTGCGACAGGTCGGTGCCCTGGACGCGCTCCTTGGCGTACTCCAGCGCGTTGAGGTAACCCGTGGACAGGGCCGCGATGGCCTTCGTGCCGACCATCATGCGGGCGAACTCGATGATGCGGAACATCTGGCGGATGCCGTCGTGCTTGTCGCCGATGAGCCAGCCCTTGGCGGGGTGCTGGTCGCCGAAGGTCATCTCGCAGGTGTTCGACGCCTTGAGGCCCATCTTGTGCTCGACGTTCGTCGCGTACACGCCGTTGCGGTCGGCGAGCTCGCCCGTGGTCCAGTCGAAGTGGAACTTCGGGACCATGAAGAGCGACAGGCCCTTCGTGCCCGGTCCGGCACCCTCGGGGCGGGCCAGCACGTAGTGGATGATGTTCTCGGACATGTCGTGCTCACCCGAGGTGATGAAGCGCTTCACACCCTCGATGTGCCAGGAGCCGTCCTCCTGCTCCACCGCCTTGGTGCGGCCGGCGCCGACGTCCGAGCCGGCGTCCGGCTCGGTCAGCACCATGGTCGAGCCCCACTGCTTCTCGACGGCGATCTCGGCGATCTTCTTCTGCGCCTCGTTGCCCTCGTCGAAGAGGATGCCGGCGAAGGCGGGGCCGGAGGAGTACATCCAGACGGCCGGGTTGGCGCCGAGCAGAAGCTCCGCGTAGCCCCAGATCAGGGAGCGCGGGGAGGTCGTGCCGCCGATCTCCTCGGGAAGGCCCAGGCGCCAGTACTCGGAGTCCATGAACGCCTGGTACGACTTCTTGAAGGAAGCCGGGACCGGCGCGGTGTTGGTCTCGGGGTCGAAGACCGGCGGGTTGCGGTCGGCGTCGGCGTACGAGTCGGCGAGCTCGTTCTCCGCGAGGCGGGTGACCTCGTCGAGGATGCTCTTCGCGGTGTCGACGTCCATCTCCGCGAACGGACCGGTGCCGTACAGCTTGTCGCGCCCGAGGACCTCGAAGAGGTTGAACTCGATGTCGCGGAGATTCGACTTGTAGTGCCCCATGGGAAGGCTCCGTAATCAATAGCAGTGGCGCGGCAGCGCCCCGTGGAGGGAGGTTCGGGCGACGGACGGCCTGGCGTGGGTATATCACCTGACCCCCACGATGATGCTACCCGTCAGTAATAAGACGCAACCCCTCAAGGCACAGATGTGTCCGATTACTCTTTGCCGCATGTATGGCTACGACCAGAACCCGGGTGCACAGCAGCAGATGGGCGGCGGCTACGGCGAGCAGCCGTTGTACCCCGAGCCCTCGCCGCCGTCCCTGGCCGACGCGGTACGGGCCTTCACGACCGGTTCGCTGTCCGCGGAGGACTTCCAGCAGATCTTCGCCACGGCGAAGGTCTACTGCCCGCGCGGTGACAACCCCGGCTTCCTGGCCCTCCACAACACCCAGCAGCCGGTGATCCCCATGTTCACCACGCTCAAGGAGCTGCGGAGCTACGCGGGCAAGGAGTCCAAGTACTTCGTGATCACCGGGGCCGAGGTGATCGACCTGCTCCCGACCGGCTACGGCTTCGTCCTGGACATGGAGGGCGACCACCGCATGGTCTTCGACGCCAAGGCCGTGGAGCAGATGGTGGACTTCGCGATGCGCCGTATGTACGGCTGAGGAGCGTCCGCGCCCCCGGGGCCGCCCGTCCGGATCGGGCCGGGCTCGCGTGCCCCGTCTGATCCAGCCGAAAGACGCCGCCTCGTCCGAGGGCCCGCACCGTGCCGGTGCGGGCCCTCGTCGCTGTCCGGGGGCACCGGGAATGAATGTCGCCTTGCGAGATGTTCATCGTTCAACTAAATTGGGATCAGAAGACTCCCGGAGGTGGCTCCCATGCCCGCAGTGACCGTCGAAAACCCGTTGACCCTGCCGAAGGTCGCGGTCCAGGCCGAGGCCGTGGCCCGTCCCGTTCTGACCGTCACGACCGCACCGAGCGGTTTCGAGGGTGAGGGGTTCCCGGTGCGGCGCGCCTTCGCCGGGATCAACTACCGGCACCTCGACCCGTTCATCATGATGGACCAGATGGGCGAGGTGGAGTACGCCGCAGGCGAGCCGAAGGGGACTCCCTGGCACCCGCACCGCGGCTTCGAGACCGTCACGTACATCATCGACGGAAGCTTCATCCACCAGGACAGCAACGGTGGTGGTGGCTCCATCGAGAACGGCGACACCCAGTGGATGACGGCCGGCTCCGGCCTCCTCCACATCGAGACGCCGCCCGAGGCCCTCGTCATGTCCGGCGGCCTCTTCCACGGCCTCCAGCTCTGGGTGAACCTGCCTAAGTCCGACAAGATGATGGCGCCGCGCTACCAGGACATCCGTGGCGGTCAGGTCCAGCTCCTCGCCTCCCCGGACGGCGGCGCGCTGCTGCGCGTCATCGCCGGTGAGCTCGACGGCCACGAGGGCCCGGGCATCACGCACACCCCGATCACCATGGTGCACGCGACGGTCCGGCCGGGTGCCGAGGTGACACTGCCCTGGCGCGAGGACTTCAACGGCCTCGCGTACGTCCTCGCCGGGCGCGGCAGCGTCGGTGCGGAGCGCCGCCCCGTGCACACCGGCCAGACCGCTGTCTTCGGAAAGGGGTCCTCGCTGACCGTCCGCGCCGACGAGGCGCAGGACGGCCACACGCCGGACCTGGAGGTCGTGCTGCTCGGCGGGCGGCCGATCCGTGAGCCCATGGCGCACTACGGACCGTTCGTCATGAACACCCAGGACGAGCTCAAGCAGGCGTTCGAGGACTTCCAGAAGGGTCTGCTGGGCACCGTTCCCGCCGTGCACGGGATGTAGCGGGGCTCGGGGCGCGGACGGCTGCCGCACGTGAAGCGGCAGCCGCCCCCCGCGGCAGGTGACCGAGGCGGCGGGTGACCGAGGCGGTGGACGCCGCCCACGCCGCCCACGGGGATCACCACCGTGTCCGTGCTCCCCCACCGGGTGGGGGCGTACGGCGCCGGAGGGTGGCCGGTTCCGCTCAACCCCGACGTCGCGCACAGGTGTTGACCGCGGTGACGTCGCGTCGGGCCCGCACCCTGCGGGACCGACGCGTCCGGGATACTCCCGGACGGCGGGGCGAGCTGTCCCGTCGACCAGCGCGTGTGACGAGGCGTCCGGCGGGCGACGTCACCCGTACGCCCGTGGGGAAGGGACACCACTCCCGGCCCGTGATCGGGTGGGAGGGTGCCTACCCGCAAGCCCCTCCTGCCCGACGTGGCGCGGCGGACGGCCGCCTGGTGCGGCGTCCTCCTCCTGGCCGCCGGTGTCGCGGCGGTGGCCATCTGGCTGTGCGTCGCGCTCAAGACGGCTGTCACCCCCGTCCTGCTGGCGCTGCTCGGCACGGCGCTGCTCGGCCCCGTCCAACGCTGGCTGACCGCCCACGGGGTGAACCGGTCGGTGGCGGCCGGACTCACCTGCGCCGCGCTCGTCGCGGTGGTCGGGGGCGCCGGCTACATCGTCGTCACCGCGCTGGTCAACAGCGGCGACCAGATCGTGGACTCGCTGAAGGACACCGCGCAGTGGGTCATCGACCACTTCGACATCGCGGGCGTCGCCGATGTGGACGATCTCGCGGACAACGCCAAGAACCTCGTCGGGAAGTTCGGCGCCAGTGCGGCGGGCGGACTGCTCAGCGGGATCAGCCTCATCGGGTCGCTCGTGGCCACGAGCGTGCTGGCGCTGCTGCTGACCTTCTTCTTCCTCCGCGACTCCGACCGGGCCGCGCACCTCGCCCACAGCATCGCCCCGCGCGGCACGGGTGACCTCGTGGAAGCCATGGGGCGCAGGGCCTTCGAGGCCGTCGAGGGGTTCATGCGCGGGACCACCTTCATCGCACTGATCGACGCGCTGTGCATCACGGTGGGCCTGCTGATCCTGCGGGTGCCGGGTGCGGCCGGGCTCGGTGCCCTGGTGTTCGTCGGCGCCTACATCCCCTACCTGGGGGCCTTCCTCTCCGGCGCCGTCGCCGTGCTCGTCGCGCTCGCGGACCGTGGCTTCGTCATCGCGCTCTGGGTGCTGGGCGTGGTGCTCACCGTGCAGGTGCTGGAGGGCCATGTGCTGCAGCCCGTCATCCAGAGCCGGACCGTCCAGATGCACCCCGCCATGATCATGATCGCGCTGACCGCGGGTGCGAGTGTCGCGGGGCTGCTGGGCATGCTGCTGGCGGTGCCTCTGTGCGCAGCGGCCGTCGGGGTGATCGGCGAACTCCGCAAGGGGTACGAGGCCGGCGGCGACGGGCCCGCTGTCCCCGGGGGTTCATGAGCCGACGAAGACACCCGGCTCCGCCGACTCGTAGAGCTCGAACCAGATCGACTTCCCCTCGCCCCTCGGGTCCACCCCCCACGCGTCGGCGAGCATCTCCATCAGCAACAGCCCGCGGCCGCTGGACGCCATCTCCCCCGGCCGCCGCTTGTGCGGCAGTTCGTCGCTGGCGTCGGCCACCTCGACGCGCAGCCGCCGCTCGCCCCGCTCACCCGTCACCTCCGCCACGAGCAGCGCGTCCCCGTCCGTGTGCACGAGCACGTTCGTGGACATCTCGGAGACCATCAGCTCCGCGGAGTCGACCTGCTCCGCGTCGGCCCAGTCGTGCAGCAGCTCCCGCAGCTGCTGCCGGGCGGCCGCGACGCGCTCGGGCTCCGCCTGGGCGATGGTCATGGCCGAGCGCCGCCCCGGGGTCCTGCGCGTGCGCAGTCCGTCGCGGCGCAGCAGCAGCACGGCGATGTCGTCCTCCCGGCGGTCCACCAGCGGGCCGGTCGTGTAGTGCGAGCCCGGACCGTGCACCGCCTGTACGAGGGCGTCCGCGAGCTCCTCCAGATCCTCGCCGTGCTTCTCCAGGACGGGCTTGAGCCTGGTCCATCCGGTCACCATGTCGTGTCCGCCGGTCTCGATGAGCCCGTCCGTGCACAGCATGATCGTCTCGCCGGGCCCCAGGACGACACGGGTCGTCGGGTAGTCGGCGTCCTTCTCCACGCCCAGGGGCAGCCCTCCGGCCGTCTGCCGGATCACCGCGGTGCCGTCGACGCTGACCACCACAGGGTCGGGGTGGCCCGCCCGGGCGACGTCGAGGGTCCCGGTCTCGGGGTCGGCCTCCGCGTAGAGGCAGGTCGCGAAGCGCGTCGCGTCGGACGGCTCCTCGCCGTCGGCCAGGTCGTACGTCTCCGTCAGCCCCGACAGGAAGCGGGAGGCGCGGGAGAGCACGGCGTCGGGGCGGTGACCCTCGGAGGCGTACGCGCGCAGCGCGATCCGCAACTGGCCCATCAGGCCCGCCGCCCGCACGTCGTGGCCCTGGACGTCACCGATGACGAGGGCGATACGGCCGTTGGGGAGCGGGATCGTGTCGTACCAGTCGCCGCCGACCTGGAGTCCGCCCCCCGTCGGGACGTAGCGGGCGGCGACCGCCAGCCCGGGCACTCCGGGGCCCAGGGACGGCCTCATCGCCCTCTGGAGGCCCAGCGACAGCTCACGCTCGGTCTCGGCGGCACCGGCGCGGGTCAGGGCCTGGGCGAGCATCCTGGCCACCGTCGTCAGCACGGAGCGCTCGTCGGGCGAGAAGGCCACGCTGTGCCGGAACCCGGCCATCCAGGCGCCCATGGTGATGCCCGAGGAGATCAGCGGCAGGAAGGCCCAGGAGCGGCGGCCGAAGTCACGTGCGAGGGGCCAGGTCGCCGGGAAGCGCTGACGGTACTCCTCGGGAGACGCCAGATAGATGGGCTGCCCGGTGCGTACGACCTCGGCGGCCGGATAGTCCGTCCGCAGGGGCATGTCGGTGAACGGCTTCTCGTCCCCGACGTTGTGCCCGTGGTGCCCGACGACCGTCAGCCGCTCTCCCGAGACCCCGAAGACGGCGAGCCCGTCGGGCGAGAAGCCGGGCATGGAGAGTGAACCGGCGACCCGCAGGACCTCCTCGGTGGACCCCGCCTCGGCCAGGGCCCGCCCGGCGTCCAGCAGGAACGCCTCGCGCGACCGCCGCCAGTCGCCCGTGAGAGGGGTCTGCGCCGCCGAAGCGTCCGGGGGCTGGGCGACCTCCTGGAGGATGCCCATCAGTACGTACTGGTGGCGGCCGGGCGAGTCGACCGGGACCGGCTTCGACCGGCTGCGCACCGTCCGCACCACCACGCCGTGTTCGTTCACGATCCTCAGGCGGGCCTCGGCGACGGTGTCCTCGGCGACGGCGAAGTTCACCACGCCGTCGATCTCGTTCCAGTCGGCGGGGTGGAAGCGGGGGCGCACCTCCTCGCCGGGGCGTACGACGGGCTCGGCGGGCAGTCCCAACAGCCGGGCGGCCTCGGCGTCGAGCGAGACCGTGCCTGCGGAGCTGTCCCAGCTCCACAGACCCGTTCCGATCGCAGCCAGGATCTCCTCGGTACGCATTGCCCCACTTTAGGAAGATGTTCTCGGCGGTCGCCACCGAGGGAGGGCCTCCGGAGGCGGTCCTCCGGAGGACGCCGGGCGCGTCGCGGAAGGCCGTGCGGCAACAATGGCAATGAAGCGGTGCGTCCACGGGCGGTAGCCTGGGGTGTCAATCCACCCCGAACCGCGAAGACTGGATGAACGACGATGCATCGGTACAGGTCCCACACCTGCGGCGAGCTCCGCGCCTCTGACGTCGGCTCCGACGTCCGGCTGAGCGGCTGGCTGCACAATCGCCGAGACCTGGGCGGCATCCTCTTCATCGATCTGCGCGACCACTACGGTCTGGTGCAGCTCGTCGCCCGCCCGGGCACCCCCGGCAACGACGCCCTGTCGAAGCTGACCAAGGAGACCGTCGTCCGGATCGACGGCAAGGTCTCCGCGCGCGGCGCCGACAACGTCAACCCGGAGCTCCCGACCGGTGAGATCGAGATCGAGGTCACCGAGGTCGAGGTGCTGGGCGAGGCCGCCCCGCTGCCCTTCACGATCAACGCCGAGGACGGGGTCAACGAGGAGCGGCGCCTGGAGTACCGCTTCCTCGACCTCCGCCGTGAGCGGATGCACCGCAACATCATGCTGCGCTCGTCCGTCATCGCCTCCATCCGCTCCAAGATGGTGGCCCTCGGCTTCAACGAGATGGCGACCCCGATCCTCGCCGCGACGTCGCCCGAGGGCGCCCGCGACTTCGTGGTCCCGTCCCGGCTGAACCCGGGCAGGTTCTACGCGCTGCCCCAGGCGCCGCAGCAGTTCAAGCAGCTGCTGATGATTTCCGGCTTCGACCGCTACTTCCAGATCGCTCCGTGCTTCCGCGACGAGGACGCCCGTGCGGACCGCTCGCCCGGCGAGTTCTACCAGCTCGACGTCGAGATGTCGTTCGTCGAGCAGGAGGACATCTTCCGGCCGATCGAGAAGCTGATGACCGAGCTCTTCGAGGAGTTCGGCAACGGCCGCCACGTCACCTCGCCGTTCCCGCGCATCCCGTTCCGCGAGTCGATGCTGAAGTACGGCAACGACAAGCCGGACCTGCGGGCCCGGCTCGAGCTCGTCGACATCTCCGACGTGTTCGCCGACTCCGGGTTCAAGGCCTTCGCCGGCAAGCACGTCCGCGCCCTTCCGGTACCCGACACCGCGGGCCAGTCCCGGAAGTTCTTCGACGGCCTCGGCGAGTACGCCGTCGAGCACGGTGCCAAGGGCCTCGCCTGGGTCCGCGTCGGCGAGGACGGCACGCTGGCGGGACCGATCGCGAAGTTCCTCACCGAGACGGACGTCAAGACCCTCACCGAGCGGCTGTCCCTGGCCCCCGGCCACGCGGTCTTCTTCGGCGCCGGCGACTTCGACGAGGTCTCCAAGATCATGTCCGCCGTGCGTGTCGAGGCCGCCAAGCGCGCCGGCCACTTCGAGGAGGGCGTCTTCCGGTTCTGCTGGGTCGTCGACTTCCCGATGTACGAGAAGGACGAGGACACCGGGAAGATCGACTTCTCGCACAACCCGTTCTCCATGCCCCAGGGCGGCATGAAGGACCTGGAGGAGAAGGACCCGCTCGACATCCTGGCGTGGCAGTACGACATCGTCTGCAACGGCATCGAGCTGTCCTCCGGTGCCATTCGTAACCACGAGCCCGAGGTCATGCTGAAGGCCTTCGCGATCGCCGGTTACGAGGCGGAGACCGTCGAGAGGGAGTTCGCGGGCATGCTGCGCGCGTTCCGCCTCGGCGCCCCGCCGCACGGTGGCATCGCCCCGGGCGTCGACCGCATCGTGATGCTGCTGGCCGACGAGCCCAACATCCGCGAGACGATCGCCTTCCCGCTCAACGGCAACGCCCAGGACCTGATGATGGGCGCCCCGAGCGAGCTCGACGAGACCCGCCTGCGCGAGCTGAACATCCAGCTCCGCAAGCCCGTCGCGACGACGAAGGACAAGGCGGAGGCCAAGGACTCCGTGGCGAGGGACACCGGCGCGAAGTAGGCGTCGGCGGTTTTGCTCCGGTTCCACGTGAAACAGTCCCCGGCCACCCGGCCGGGGACTGTTTCGCTTTCCGGCGCGTTCCTGTGGCCATGTCATGCACACAGGAACGCACAGCAGGGCGCGGACGCGTGGCGGACCTCCGGGACGGTTCCGGGTTCTTCCTGCGTACGGGTGGACCATGCGGAACTTTGCGGACCTCGGGCACCCGAACCGGGTACATCCCGATGGCCCCCGGTTCCGGTTCGGCTCCGTCGGGCCAGGCAAGGGCGGGCACGGGACGTGCTCGTCCGCCCTCACCGAGGAGTTCCGCACCGTGTCCGTCACGCGTCGCCCGTACGCCCTGCTCGTCGTTCTGTTCCTGCTGGTCATCGGCTGTTCCGCAGGAGCGGTGCAGACTTCCGACCCGGCCGGGCCCCGCGCTGCGGCGGGTCCAGGACCCTCGGCCGCGCAGCCTTGGTCCGTGGAACCCCTCCGTCATCCTGCGGAGATTCCGGATATCGGTCCGCAGACCCTGGCACAGATCCCTGCGGAGGCCCGGCAGGCCGTCGTGGTGACCGGGCAGGGACCCGATTCGAACCGCTCCACGGTGGTGCTCTACGACCTCGACGACCCCGCCCTCGGCTGGAGACCAGGGGCAGGCCCCTGGCCCGCCCACAACGGCATGGAGGGCTGGACGGACCACCATCTCGCGGACGACCTCCGGTCCCCCGCCGGGGTCTTCGGCCTCACCGACGCGGGCGGGCGACTGCCCGACCCGGGCTCGCTGCTCCCGTACGACGAGCAGTCCCGCTTCGCGGTGAGCGGCGAGGGCTTCCTGGGGGAGCCCCTCGAAGGCTCCTTCGACTACGTCGTCGCCATCAACTACAACCGCACCCCCGGCACCAGCCCGCTGGACGGTACCCGGCCGCTCGGCGCCGAGCGGGGCGGCGGCATCTGGATCCATGTGGACCACGGCGGCCCCACCCAGGGATGCGTCTCGCTGACCGAGGACCGGATGCGCGAGCTGCTGCTCACCCTGGATCCCGCGAAGTACCCCGTGATCGTGATGGGGGACGCCGCTTCGCTGGCCCGGTGAACCGGGGAACTCGCACCGGAACGTGCCAGGAGCCCGGGCCCCGATGTCTCCGGGGCCCGGGCTCCTGCGCCGTGTGCGCCGCTTACGCGGGCTTCTCCTCCAGGCGGGGGAACAGCACCGCGCCCTTCGTCACCGTGGAGCCGACCGGCAGCCGGCCCCAGTCGCCCGCGTCCTGCACCCGCTGGTCGGCCAGGGCGCCCAGGGACGCCTCGGCGCCCAGGGAGTCCCACAGCTTCTGCGAGGTGTCCGGCATCACCGCGTTGAGCAGGACCGCGACGCCGCGCAGCGACTCGGCCGCCGTGTACAGGATGGTCGCCAGCCGGGCCTGGCCCTCGGACGAGGTGTCCTTGGCGACCTTCCACGGCTCCTGCTCCGTGATGTAGCCGTTGACCTGCTTCACGAAGTCGAAGACCGCCAGGATGCCGCCCTGGAAGTCCAGCTCCTCGCCGATCTTCTGATCGGCGGAGGCGACCGCGCGGGCCAGGCCCTCCTGGACCGCGCGCTCGGCGTCACCGGCCGCCGTGGCCTCCGGGAGCGCACCGCCGAAGTACTTGCCGACCATGGCCGCGACGCGCGAGGCGAGGTTGCCGTAGTCGTTGGCCAGCTCCGAGGTGTAGCGGGCGCTGAAGTCCTCCCAGGAGAACGAGCCGTCGCTGCCGTACGCGATGGCCCGCAGGAAGTACCAGCGGTACGCGTCCACGCCGAAGTGCGAGGTCAGGTCCTGCGGCTTGATGCCGGTCAGGTTCGACTTGGACATCTTCTCGCCGCCGACCATCAGCCAGCCGTTGGCGACGACCTTGCCGGGGACCGGCAGGCCCTGCGCCATCAGCATGGCCGGCCAGATGACCGAGTGGAAGCGCAGGATGTCCTTGCCGATCAGGTGCACGTCCGCCGGGAAGGTGCCGTCGAACTTCTCCTGGTTGGCGCCGTAACCGACCGCCGTCGCGTAGTTGAGCAGCGCGTCGATCCACACGTAGATGACGTGCTTCGGGTCCCACGGCACCGGGACGCCCCAGTCGAACGTGGAGCGGGAGATCGACAGGTCCTGCAGACCCTGCTTCACGAAGTTCACGATCTCGTTGCGGGCCGACTCGGGCTGGATGAAGCCCGGGTTGGCCGCGTAGAACTCCATGAGCTTCGGGCCGTACTCGCTCAGCTTGAAGAAGTAGTTCTCCTCCTTGAGGAGCTCCACCGGCTTCTTGTGGATCGGGCACAGTTTCGTGCCGTCCTCGGACTCGATCAGGTCGCCGGGGAGCTTGTACTCCTCGCAGCCGACGCAGTACGGGCCTTCGTACCCGCCCTTGTAGATCTGGTCCTTGTCGAACAGGTCCTGCACGAACTCCTGCACACGGTCGGTGTGCCGCTTCTCCGTGGTGCGGATGAAGTCGTCGTTCGCGATGTTCAGGTGCTCCCAGAGGGGCTTCCAGGCCTCCTCGACGAGCTTGTCGCACCAGGCCTGGGGCGTGACGTCGTTCGCCTCGGCCGTGCGCATGATCTTCTGACCGTGCTCGTCCGTGCCGGTGAGGTACCACACCTTCTCGCCGCGCTGGCGGTGCCAGCGGGTGAGCACGTCGCCTGCGACGGTCGTGTAGGCGTGGCCCAGGTGAGGAGCGTCGTTGACGTAGTAGATGGGGGTCGATACGTAGAAACTCTTCACGCCGTCGCCCCCTTGCTTCTCGGATCCAGTGGCCGCCATGGTCGAAATCCTAACGGTCCGTGGAAGATCCACTCACATCGGCAAGGGCCGCCCCGGCCGCGGAGAGCTTTGCGAAACATGCCTTCCCGTACCAAAGACGCATCCTGGGAGGAGTGGGCACGCGTGCACGAGGCAGGGGACAACACGATGCGGGTACTGGTCGCCGAGGACGAGGAGATCCTGGCGGAGCCGGTGGCGACCGGGCTGCGTCGGGCGGGATTCGCCGTCGACACCGTGTACAGCGGGGACGCGGCGCTCGCCTGTCTCGGGCTGCACGACTACGACGTCGTCGTCCTGGACCGTGACCTGCCCCGGGTGCACGGCGACGACGTGGCCCGCAGACTCGTCTCCACCGGGTCGCGCACCAGGATCCTGATGCTCACCGCCTCCGGGACCACGGAGGACCGGGTGGAAGGGCTCGGCCTACCCGGGACGGGTGGGACCTGGACCTGTGGCCGAAAAAAAGTTCACCGTGCTGCAGCTGCAGCTCGAGGCCGACGGCGGCACGGGTGGCCGAGGGGGACATAGCCCTGGTTCTTCCAGCCGTTCCGGCGCGGCGAGGGGCGGGACCGGATGGGGCAGGGCTCGGGGCTGGGCCTGTCGATCGTGCGTTCCATCGCGGTGGCCCACGGCGGTACGGCCACGGCGGCACCCGGCCCGGAGGGCGGGCTCGCCGTGACCGTACGGCTGCCGGTGGATCAGTCCTCCGCGACGAATCCTCGGGCGGTGGCCCAGGCGGGGAGTCCGGCGAGTACCTCGCGGTAGAACGTCGCGTCGGGCACCTCGCGCGGGGCGGGGCCCGCGTGGAAGAAGCCGGCGTTCTCGACGTCCAGCCTGCGCAGGAAGTCGAAGCCCTTCGCGTCCTCGTCGCCGAACGCGACGAACTGGAAGAACAGCGGCAGCCGCGCCGCGTCCGCCAGGGCCTGCTTGGCCGCCACCTTGGCGTCCGGGGCGCCGTCCGTCTGGAAGACCACCAGGGCCGGGCCCGTGGCACCGGACTTCTCGTAGTGGGCCACGATCTCCTCGACGGCCCGGTGGTAGTTCGTACGGCCCAGGCGGCCGAGGCCCGCGTTCAGCTCGTCGATCCGGCCGTCGTGGGCGGTGAGGTCGATCGCCCCGGTGCCGTCGATGTCGGTCGAGAAGAAGACGACGGGCACGGTCGCGGCCGTGTCCAGGTGCGCGGCCAGCGCCAGGGTGCGGTCGCCCAGGTGCTGGGCGCTGCCGTCCTTGTAGAACGGCCGCATGGACCCGGACCGGTCGAGCACCAGATACACGGCGGCACGCAGCCCGGTCAGCCCGTGGGCCTTGAGTCCGGCCTGAGCGGCCTTGTACGGGGCGACGAGCCCGGGCGCCGCCGCCTTGACCCGGGCGAGGTCGACGGCGGGCTTCCCGGCGGGGGCGGCGGCCTCGGGTGCGGCTACCGGCTCGGCGACGGTGGAGGCCGGCTCGGCGACGGGCTGGGCGGTGGCTACCGGCTCGGGCGCGGTGACCGGCTCGGCGACCGCGACGGGCTCGGCGGTCGCGGGCTCGGGCGCGGCCGGCGGTTCGGCCTTCGGCGCCTCGGGCACGGCTTCCGGCACGGCTTCCGGCTCGGGTGCGACGACCGGCGCGGCGACGGGCTCAGCGACGGTCTCGGCCTTCGGCTCGGCTGCCGCCTCGGCGGACGCTTCAGCGGCGGGCGCCTCAGTGGACGGAGCCTCAGTGGCGGCAGGCTCCTCGACCGCGGGTGACGCCGTGACGGACGTGACCGTTTCGGTTGCGGCCTCCGGCGCTGCGTCGGAGGCCGGAGTGGTCTCGGCCGCGGCCTCCGCCTCTTCCCTCGCGGGCCCGGCCTTCTCCGCCGCCGGCTCGACCGCTGCGACAGGTGCCGCGACGGACGCCGTCCCGGCCTCCGGCTCCGGGTCCATGTCGATCGTGATCGGCGCCGCGACGACCGGCCCGGTCCCGGTGGCGGTCCCGGCGGCCGTGTCGCTCCCGGCGTCCGCGGTGTCCGCAGGCGCCTCCGGGTCCGACCCCTGGGCCGGAACCCTCGGCGCGGCTGTGGCCCCCGACGTGGCCGCGGAGGTTGCTGTCGACTTGTCGAAGGCCGCAGCCACCAGGTCCGACGCCTGGCCGCTGTCGTGCTCGGCTCCGGCCGAGCGGTCCGAGGAGGAGGCCGGGGCCGGTACCGAGGCCTTCGCGGGCTCGGCCGCCGAAGTGGCGGTCTCCGGTTCCGTCTCCGTGGGCTGGGTGCGCTCGGCCTGGGGCGGGACGGTGGCCGTGGTCGGCTCGTCCTGCTCCGTCCGGCCGAACACCTTACGCAGCAAGCTCCGAATGCCCATGGGCGAGGCCTTTCGCATGAGTTGGTTGCAATAAATGTCCGTACTGCGGGAATTGATCCCTGGCCAGGGCGGATACGTAAGGTTAGCGGCCGGATCCGGCCGTTCGGTGGCGCGGCCCGCCCCTGTGTCAACCGAGCTCCAACCGAGTCGTCACCGAGTCCTGGGCGGCGGCCCGGACGGCCGGGAGCGCATCGGTGTCCCGGACTTCACCCTCTGTTCACCGGCCGTCCCACGTACCGCGTGGATGCGCACCTACCGTCACGCGTGACACACAGACGGAGGGACGAAAACGTGCGCGATCTGCTGCCGCTCATCGGCTCGCACCCGGGCGGGCGCTCTGCGCTGACCTGCCGCTACCGCTGCGGTGACGCCTGCTTCCAGGAGGTCCCCAACACCAGCGACAACGAGTACGCCGGCGACATCATCGCCGGTGCCCTGTCACGCCGTTCGCTGATGCGCGCCGCCGCCGTGGTCACCGTGGCCACCGCCGCCGGGACCGCCGCTCTCGCCGGCCCGGCGGCGCCGGTCGCCGAGGCGGCGCCGCTCGCCGGCCGTCCCGGCCGCAAGCCGAAGCCCACCCCTTCGGGTGCCCGGGGCCTGCGCTTCACGGCCGTGGCGCCCAACAAGGACGACCGGGTCACGATTCCCGACGGCTACGGCCAGAACGTGGTCATCCGTTGGGGCGAACCGATTCTGCGCGGGGCTCCCGCCTTCGACCCGGACAAGCAGTCCGCCAAGGCACAGGCGGGCCAGTTCGGTTACAACAACGACTTCCTCTCCCTGCTCCCCCTCCGCGGGGAGCGTGGCCGTCAGGTTCTCGTCGCCAACCACGAGTACACGGACGAGATCCTGATGTTCCGCGGATACGATCCGGCCAGTCCGACCCGTGAGCAGGTCGAGATCGCCTGGGCGGCGCACGGACTCTCCGTGGTCGTCGTCCAGGAGGAGAACCGCACCGGCAAGCTCGCGCCGGTCAGCCGTCACCCGCTGAACCGCCGTCTCACCGCGACCAGCGAGTTCCGGGTCACCGGCCCGGCCGCCGGCAGCCCGCTGCTCCGCACCTCCGCCGACCGCACCGGACGCAAGGTGCTCGGCACGCTCAACAACTGCGCCGGCGGCACCACGCCGTGGGGCACCACGCTGCACGGCGAGGAGAACTTCAACCAGTACTTCGCCAACGGTTCGAGCGACACCGACAAGCGGTACGGCATCGGCACGGCCGCGACCGAGCGCAAGTGGGAGCGGTTCGACAAGCGCTTCGACCTGGCGCAGGAGCCCAACGAGGCGCACCGCTTCGGCTGGGTCGTCGAGCTGGACCCGTACGACCCCGACTCGACGCCCCGCAAGCGGACCGCGCTCGGCCGGTTCAAGCACGAGGCCGCGCAGCCCCGGCTGACCGCCGACGGACGCCCGGTGGTCTACATGGGCGACGACGAACGGTTCGACTACTTCTACAAGTTCGTCTCCAGCAAGCGGATGAGGAAGGGGAACTCGAGGGCGGACAGGGAGCACAACCTGACGCTGCTGGACGAGGGGACGCTGTACGTCGCCAAGCTGACGGGCGACTCCCCGGCCGAGGAGTTCGACGGTACGGGCAAGCTCCCCTCGGACGGCGAGTTCGACGGCAGCGGCGTCTGGATCCCCCTCGCCACGGGCACCACCTCGCACGTGCCGGGCATGACGGCCGAGGAGGTGTACGTCTTCACCCGGCTGGCCGGTGACAAGGTCGGCGCGACGAAGATGGACCGCCCCGAGGACGTCGAGCCCTCGCCGCGCACCGGCCGGGTCTACGTCGCCCTGACGAACAACACCGACCGCGGCAAGGCGGGCAAGGCCGGCGCGGACGAGGCCAACCCGCGCAATGCCAACAAGCACGGCCAGATCCTGGAGCTCGCGGAGCACTGGGACGACCCGGCGGGCGACGGGTTCGCCTGGCGGCTCTTCCTCGTCGCGGGGGACCCGGAGGACCCGGCGACGTACTTCTCGGGCTTCCCCAAGGAGAAGGTCAGCCCCATCTCCTGCCCGGACAACGTGGCCTTCGACGACCACGGCAATCTGTGGATCTCCACGGACGGCAACCAGCTCGGCTCGCACGACGGGCTGTTCGGCGTGGCGACGCAGGGCGAACGACGCGGGGAGCTCCGGCAGTTCCTGACCGTGCCGACCGGGGCGGAGACCTGTGGGCCGGTGATCCAGGACCGCCGCGTGCTCGTCGCCGTGCAGCACCCGGGCGAGGTCGACGGCGCCTCCGTCGAGAAGCCGGCGAGCACCTGGCCCGACGGGCCGGGCAGGATCGTCCGCCCTTCGGTCGTCGCCGTCTGGCGCAAGGACGGCAGCGACATCGGCGTCTGAGCCGGAATCCCTCCTGCGGCCTGTGTCCGTGCGGTGCGTGCCCGACGGGCGTCCGATGGGGGCGTCCGAATGTGCCCGGGCCGGCCGCCGTGCGGCGCCGGCGTGAACGGCCGGTGTGTCTGGCGATAAGTCAGGCGCGCCGGCTGATCCGTGGAACAGCCACGAAGGGCCCGGTACGACGTGGCTCGTCGGCAACCCGAAGATCCTTGAGAGCTCGTTCGGCCCCGAGGACCTGTACCTCGCGCACGGGCGGGGCCACACGGGGTCGCACCGAAGCTGTGGTCGCTCAGGTCAGCGGCTTCGGCTGCTGAGCCTCCGAAGGCACCTCGTCGGACGAAGACCGTCCGTCAGCGGGGGGACGGTCTAGAGTCGTACGCATGGTTTCCGGTGAGGCGCCTCAGGCGGAGGGAAGCGTCCGGGTCGACGCCTGGATCTGGGCGGTCCGGCTGACGAAGACGCGGTCGCAGGCGGCCGCCGCCTGCCGTGCGGGCCACGTGCGGGTCAACGGGGACCGGGCGAAGCCCGCCCAGTCCCTGCGTACGGGCGACGAGGTGCGGCTGCGGCACACGGGCCGGGACCGGATCGTCGTCGTTTCCAGAATCGTGAAGAAGCGGGTGGGGCCTCCGGTGGCGGCCGAGTGCTTCGTCGACAACAGCCCGCCCCCGCCGCCCCGGGAGGCGGTTCTCCAGGTCCCGGTCCGCGACCGGGGCGCGGGCCGCCCGACGAAGCGCGACCGCCGTGAGATGGAACGCCTCCAGGGCACGCGGACCCCGCACGATCCGGACGAGCGGCCCTGACCTGACTCACCTGGTTCTGTCACGAGCCTCTCCGGGGCGTCGTCGTTCAGACGGTGAAGACGGTCTTGCCGCGCGCCCCTCCGGCGCGGTTCTGGGCGAGTGCCTGCGGGGCCTTCTCCAGGGGGAGTTCCATGTCGATGGGCACGGTCAGCTCCCCGCCGGCCGCCGCCGAGGCCAGCTCGTCCAGCAGCGCGGCGGTCGGTGCGAGCCGGAAGTCCGCCCAGGCGATGCCCCTGGGCGCGGCGACGCCCCGTGTGGTGACGGCGACACCGCCGTCGCGCACCAGTGCGGCGTACGCGGCGAACGAGGCGGTGTCCGTGGAGACGAGGTCCACCAGGGCGTCGACGCCGTCCGGGTAGAGGTCCCGCACAGCGGTCTCCAGCGCTTCGGGGCCGGAGGCCGTATCGACGGTGGCGATGGCGCCGAGTGCCCTCATCCGCCGTCCCTCGTCGCCCCGCACGGCGGCGACGACCGCTGTCCCGCGGGCAGCCGCGAGCTGGGTCAGCAAGCTGCCGACGCCGCCCGTCGCCCCGACGACCAGCAGGGTCAGCCCGCTGCGTACGGCCGTGCTCGAAAGGATCTGTGCGGCCGTCGAGCCGGCCGTGGGGAGCGCCGCGGCGACCTGGAGCGGCAGGCCGGACGGGACCAGGGCTATCGGGGAGTCCTGGGGGACGCAGACGTATTCGCCGTACGCCCCGCAGCGCCCGAGGGGTGGTGCCGTCACCCGGCCGAACACCGGGTCACCGACCCGGAAGGTGTTGTCGCCACTTCCGATCATGTCCACGCGGCCCGCGAAGTCGGTGCCCAGGACGAGCGGGAACACATGCGGGACGGTCTCGTCCCGAGCGCCGTCCCCGGTCTGCCAGTCGAGCGGGTTGAGCGCCGCGTACTCGACCTTCACCCGTACCTCGCCCGCCGCGGGGCCGGGCTTCGGCACCTCGACGAGACAGGGTTCCGCACCGAACGTGCTGACGGCGATGGCTCGCATCGGCAGACCTCTCGCTTGCCCCCTGCTCTCACGCATCCCACTGTCGCCCGGCCCACCCACCCGCGCACGTCGGGCCCCGGGCGCGGTGTCAGCCGTGGTGGGGGCGCCCGGCCCGGCCGCGCCCGGGTGCCAGGACCCGGCCCACCAGGCCGCCGACCGCCAGGACCGCCCCCACGAGGAGCACGACCCACACCGTCGTCCGCAGTGGGGCGGTCAGCGCGTCGTAGACCGCGGCGGCCCCCTCCCGGTCCGTTCCGGGCACCTGGTCGAGGACCCGTGCGCGGCCCACGGCGACGGCGATCCGCAGCAGGGCCGTGCCGAGCAGCAGCCCGGCGCCGGCCACGGCCGCGGTCGTCAGGCAGGCCCGCAGGCCACCGCGCAGGAGCGTGAGACCCAGCACGAGGACGAGCAGCACCACCGTCCCGACCGCCGGCCAGATGCTGCAGTACCGCAGCCACCGGAACGAGGACCGCAGTTCGTCGGCGCGGTCGGGGGACAGCACGGTGATGGAGGTCTCCCGGACCGGGATCCGGTCGGCGAACGGGACTCCGTTGCCGACCAGCTCCTTCTTGACCTCCTCGATCACCGGCGCCAGATCGATGGTCACCGCCTGACCGTCGTCCCCGTGCAGCGCGGCGGTCACCTCCCGGTGCGCCGCCCGGTTCGCGCTGTCCCAGGCCCGCCGGAACGCCTCGGTCGTGGTGAACGACAGCGCGGTCTCGTGCAGGAACTGCCCGACGGTCTCCTGGAGCGGCCCGACGTCGATGTTCTTCATCGCCTCGTCCCTGACCAGTGTGGCCACGGTGCTCCGGACGTCCGGGTCGGTGGCCAGAGGGGATACGGCGGCGAGATAGCGGTCCGTGTCGTCGAGTTCGAGATCGACCCAGGCCGAGAGCGCGCTCACCGGGACCAGCACGGTGAGCAGGACGAGCAGTACCGCCGACAGAGCCGCTGAGAGATAGGTCCGCACAGGCACCAGCCAATCCCGTACGGCATCGGCGCGCTCCGGGCCGTACGCCGTTCGAGTTGCCGGGCGGCCCGCCCGGGTGTGCGCTGGAGGAACACGGGGACGGGGGCGACGGAAGGGACTGTGCGCCATGGCCACACACGCAACGATGCCGACGCGCCGCCGGACGCAGGCGCGCACCCCGGCCCGGCGGGCGCACAGTGCGCTCGCCTCGGCGACGCCCCTGGCGCTGGGCGTGATCCTCGGCTTCTGGGCCTTCTTCATCAAACGGGACGGTGGAGCGACCACCGCCGGTCAGATCTGGCTCGGTGTGGTCTCCGGTGTGGTCTTCGCCGCGCTCTGCTTCGCACTCGCGCGGATCAGGTGGGCGCTGCCGCGCGAGCTGCGCGCCGGGGCGTTCGGCGCGCTGACCGGGGGCGCGATCGGCTTCCTCTACAGCCTGCACGACAACAGCGTGCTGTCCTCGTCCCTGCTCGGGCTGGTGCTCGCCGCGGGGACGGCCGCAACGATGTTCTACGTCTACTACACCCGCGAGGACTGACCCGGCCGTCCTCCGGGACCCGGCAGAGGCGTGGCCGCCGTGTGCGATCCGGCGGCCGCACCCGTGTTCCGTCGCGTCGGCGGTGTTCGTGACGGTCTTCGGCGCGGTGACGACGAGGCTGTACAACCGGAGGTGAACGCCGGCGGCCCGACACCCCGGCCGCGGCACCGGGCGCCGCGGTGGTTGACCTTCCCCGCGGGGGAAGCCCCAGCATCGGCGGGGCCGGGCGCATCCGTCCGGCGCGAGGAGGCCGTGGTGGGAGACGAAGGCGGGGCGCCGGGGCGTGCGGGGCTGGTGACGATCGGGGAGTTCGCCCGGCTGTCCCGGCTCCCCGCGAAGGCCCTGCGCCGCTACGACGAACTGGGGCTGCTCCGTCCCGCACTGGTGGATCCGGTGAACGGATACCGCTACTACGACCGGACGCAGGCGGAGGCGGCACGACTGGTGGCATGGCTGCGCCGGATCGGCATGCCGCTCGCCCGGATCGCCGAGGTGGTGGCGCTGGACGACGGCGCGGCCGCCGCGGAGGTCCGTGCCTACTGGGCGGGGGTGGAGGCCGAGACGGCCGCCCGCCGGGAGCTCGCGGTCTTCCTCGCTGGGCACCTTTCGGAGAAGGAGAACACCGCGATGTCGAACGGCAACGAGAGGGGCCGGGGGCCGGCCACCCTGGGAATCCGCTACGCGGCACTGGCCCACCCGGGTGCGGTGCGCACCGATCAGCAGGACACGGCGTACGCGGGGGCGCGGCTCCTTGCCGTGGCGGACGGCTTCGGGGCGGGCGGCGCCGGGGCGAGTGCGGCGGCGGTCGACGCGCTGAAACCGGCCGCACGCGGGGCGGTGAACGCCGCGGACCTGCTCGGCGTGCTGCACGACGCGGCGGAGTCCGCCGCGCGGGCGGTACGCGAGGCCGTGGGAGGTGACGGGACCCCGGCCGAGTCCGGCACCACGCTCACGGCGCTGGTGTGGACCGGTGAGCGGCTGGGCCTGGTGCACATCGGGGACTCCCGGGCCTATGTGCTCCGTGGCGGCGAGCTGTTCCGGATCACGCACGACCACACCCTGGTGCAGTCGATGATCGACGACGGCTCGCTGACCGAGGAGGAGGCGGCGTCGCACCCGCAGCGCGCGATGCTGCTCAGGGCCCTGGCGGGCGGTGCGCCGGCACAGCCGGCCCGCCCGGACGTACGGCTGCACGACACGCTTCCGGGGGACCGCTACCTGCTCTGCTCGGACGGGCTGTCGGCGGTCGTGGACGAGGCCGACGTGACCCGCACGGTCATCGCGGCGGACGGCCCGGACGCGGCCGTGCGCGCACTGGTCGCCCTGGCCGGTGACGCGGGCGGCCCGGACAACGTGTCCTGTGTCGTGGCCGACGTCGTCGCCCTCTGACATCGCGCGCCCGCCGGAGCCGGGCCCGGACCGGAGGGGGGACGGAGACAGGCTCCGGAAGAGCCGTGACGGCAACGACAGGGAACGACACGCCCGTTGCGATCCGGCCCGACGAGGCGGAGCCGCGCAGGAGGGAGATCGGTGGTGACCTGGCGACGACGGAGTTCGACCGGGTGATCGTTCACATCACGTACCAGGGCTGACGCACCACCGACGGGCGGGACCTCCGTGTGAGGGGAGGGCCCGCCCGTTCGCGTACGGCAAGGACAAGGACGAGGGCCGGGGGCGGTTCGGCTCAGTCGCGTACGACGGTGACGGGGCAGGTGGCGTGCTGGGTGACGTGCAGGCTGACCGAGCCGAGGAGAGTCGCCTTGAAGCCGCTGTAGCCGCGGGCGCCGACGACCAGCAGGTTCGCGCCCCGGGAGCGTTCCAGCAGTGACAGGGCGGGATTACCGATCACGACGATCTTCTCCACCGCCGCCGCGCCCTCGGCACCGAGGGCCTCCTCCAGGGCCTCGTTGAGCGCGACGGTCGCCACCGCCTGCGGGTCGAAGTCCTCCGGCATGCCCGGCATCAGTGATCCCCAGCTGGTCGCGGGGTACTCCCAGCTGTTGACGGCCTCGACGGTGTCGCCGGTCAGTTCGGCCTGGCGTACGGCCCAGCGCAGCGCCTTGATCGACGCGTCCGATCCGTCGACGCCCACGACGATCCTGCCCATGTCTGCCTCCAGTGTGTTCGAACAGGTACGGCATACAGGGATCAACTGTATCCAAGCAGGACATCGGCGGGGCCGGGTGGCCCCGCCGCTGTGGTCAGCCGACCCGGAGGTCCGCGAGCTGCTGGGCGAACGGGACGAGGGCGTCCTCACCGTCGTCGAGGGTGGGGGTCCGCGTGGCGCCCGAGACCGTCCGCCCCATGACGGCGGAGGCGAGCTCGCCGCCCGCGCGCCGGATGCGGGAGGGCAGTCCCTCGGTGTACTCGTCCCCCTGCGAACCCCAGTCCTCCGACGCCGCGTACACGGACGTGGGCAGGACGACGGCCCTCAGGTAGGCGAAGAGCGGGCGCATGGCGTGCTCCAGGACCAGCGAGTGCCGGGGCGTGCCGCCGGTCGCCGCGATCACGACGGGCTTGCCGGTCAGCGCGGTGTTGTCGACCAGGTCGAAGAAGGACTTGAACAGCCCGCTGTACGAGGCGGTGAAGACGGGTGTCACCGCGATCAGGCCGTCCGCCCCGGTCACCGCGTCGAGCGCCTTCCTCAGGCCGGCCGGCGGGAAGCCGGTGACCAGGTGGTTGGCGATGTCGACGGCCAGGTCACGCAGCTCGACGACCTCGACCTCGACGCGCCGGTCCTGCCCGGCCGCCAGCGCCTCGCGGGCGGCCCCTGCGAGCCGGTCGGCCAGCAGCCGGGTGGACGAGGGGCTGCTGAGCCCGGCCGCGACGGCCACGATCTTCAGGGGAGCGGTGTCGAACACGGTACTCAGATCTCCTTCGAGGCGGCGGCGGCGCGGGCGGCGGCGACCGCGGGGTGGACGGGGGCGTCCGGCACTCCGGCCGGCCGGAGGTTGGCGAACTCCTTGCGCAGCACGGGCACGACCTCCTCGCCCAGGATGTCGAGCTGCTCCAGGACCGTCTTGAGTGGCAGTCCCGCGTGGTCCATCAGGAACAGCTGGCGCTGGTAGTCCCCGACGTCCTCACGGAAGGACAGGGTCCGCTCGATGACCTCCTGCGGGGAGCCGACGGTCAGCGGCGTCTGCTGGGTGAAGTCCTCCAGTGAGGGCCCGTGGCCGTAGACCGGTGCGCTGTCGAAGTACGGGCGGAACTCCCGTACCGCGTCCTGCGAGTTCTTGGCCATGAACACCTGGCCGCCGAGGCCCACGATGGCCTGCTCGGCGGTGCCGTGCCCGTAGTGGGCGTAGCGGCGCCGGTAGAGGGCGACCATCTTCTTGGTGTGCTCCATGGGCCAGAAGATGTTGTTGTGGAAGAACCCGTCGCCGTAGTAGGCGGCCTGCTCGGCGATCTCCGGGGAGCGGATGGAGCCGTGCCAGACGAACGGCGGGACGCCGTCCAGCGGGCGCGGGGTAGCGGTGAAGGACTGCAGCGGGGTACGGAACTTCCCCTCCCAGTCGACGACGTCCTCGCGCCACAGCTTGTGCAGCAGCGCGTAGTTCTCGGTCGCGAGCGGGATGCCCTGGCGGATGTCCTTGCCGAACCAGGGGTAGACCGGCCCGGTGTTGCCGCGGCCCATCATCAGGTCGACACGGCCGTCGGCCAGGTGCTGGAGCGTGGCGTAGTCCTCGGCGATCTTCACCGGGTCGTTGGTGGTGATCAGCGTGGTGGAGGTGGAGAGGATCAGGTTCTCGGTGCGGGCGGCGATGTAGCCGAGCGTGGTCGTCGGCGAGGACGGGACGAACGGCGGGTTGTGGTGCTCACCTGTCGCGAAGACGTCCAGGCCCACTTCCTCGGCCTTGAGCGCGATCGCGAGGGTCGCCTTGATCCGCTCGTTCTCGCTCGGTGTCGTACCGGTCGTGGGGTCGGTGGTGACGTCCCCGACGGTGAAGATCCCGAACTGCATGGCGCCCGCCTCCAGAAGTGTCGTGCCGCTGAGCAGATGGTTGAACGTTGAACTATGTGAACACACCCTACAACGGAGCGCCCCGCTTCTCTATTCCGCCCGCCCCCGACAGGCCACGCCCCCGACAGGCCACGCCCCCGACAGGCCACGCCCCCGGCAGGCCCGCCCCGGAAAGGTCCGTGCCGGAAGACCGGTGCGCGTTACACTCGGCGCCATGACCTACGTACCGTGCCGGAACCGGTGGCGCTCCTCCTAGGAGCGGCCACCCCCATCTGCACGGAACCAGGGCCGTTCGATCTTCGGACGGCCCTCATCTGTGCCCCGGTGCCCCGCGACGGGCCGTCCTCCACGCATACACCGCAGCGAGGAGAGCCCCATGACCCTGACCACCGACCTGCCCGTCGGTCCCGCCGAGCGCCGCAGTGCCGAACTGGAGGAGCAGCTCGCCCTGGACCCCGGCCGTTTCCGCGTCCTCACCGGCGACCGGCCGACCGGGGCCCTGCACCTCGGGCACTACTTCGGCACCCTCCACAACCGGGTACGCCTCCAGGACCTCGGCGTGGACGTCTTCGTGCTCATCGCCGACTACCAGGTCCTCACCGACCGGGACGTCGCCGAGCGGCTCGACGAGTACGTGGAGGGGCTGCTCCTGGACTATCTCGCCATCGGGATCGATCCCGCCCGTACGACGGTCTTCAACCACAGCGCGGTCCCCGCCCTCAACCAGCTGCTGCTGCCGTTCCTGTCCCTCGTCTCCGTCGCCGAGCTCGGCCGCAACCCCACCGTGAAGGACGAGATCGCCCACTCCCGGCAGTCCGCCGTCAGCGGCCTCATGTACACCTACCCGGTGCACCAGGCCGCGGACATCCTGTTCTGCAAGGGCAACCTCGTGCCCGTCGGCCAGGACCAGCTGCCGCACCTGGAGATCACCCGTACCGTTGCCCGGCGCTTCAACGACCGGTACGGAGACGTCTTCCCCGAACCCGACGCGCTGCTCTCCGGCGCGCCCCTGCTGCTCGGCACCGACGCCACCAAGATGAGCAAGAGCCGCGGCAACTCCATCGCCCTGGGCGCCGACGCCGACGAGACGGCCAGGCTGATCAAGGGCGCCACCACCGACGCCGACCGGCACATCACCTACGACCCCGGGTCGCGGCCCGGGGTGTCCAGCCTGGTGCTGCTGGCGGCGCTCTGCCTCGGTCGTGACCCGCACGAGGTCGCCGAGGAGATCGGGAACAGCGGCGCGGCCGGTCTGAAGCGGACCGTGACGGAGGCCGTCAACGCTGCCATGGCCCCGATCCGCGCCCGGCGCGCGGAGTACGCGAAGGACATGGGTCACGTGCGTGACGTGCTGCGCGCCGGCAACGAGCGGGCGAACGCCGTGGCCGAGGCGACCCTCCAGGAGGTGCGGGAAGCAATGGGGATGTTCCGCTAGCCGCTAGCCGCTAGCCGCGAGCCGATCGGGCCCGGTGCCGCGCCGCCCGTCACCGGTCCGTCCGGCCCGGTGACGGATGCCCGCGCCCGCTCCGACGGGCGCCGCGGCTCAGCGGCGGGATGCCGAGTGCTGCCTGCGCAGCAGTTCGGCCAGCCCGCGCCGGGTCGCGGCGATCACCACCCGGTCGTCCCGACGCAGCACATACCCCGGGTGGAGATCCCAGACCAGCCCGGAGGGCCGGTCCTGGGCTCCCGGCCCCTCGGGGGCGAGGGGGTCGTAGGGCGGTGCGGCGGCCAGGTCCGGGAGGCGGTCGGCCGGCGGGGTGGCGTCCAGGGCCAGGACCCGCCAGAAGCCCGCCCGGAACGCCTGGTCGACGGTCCGCCCCTCCAACTGGGGGTGTCCCGCCACCTCCAGTGCCGCGAAGAGCATCACCTTGCGCTCCACCGGGACCGCGCCCAGGATCTGTCGGCCCATCATGGCGACCGCGAACGACGGCGCCGCCAGATGGGACACGGAGCGGGAACGGGTCAGGGCGCCCGGGTGGGCCGTGCGCAGCGTGCGGTAGACGGCGGTGGCGAACTCGTCGTCGTACAGGCGCAGGGCCACCCGCAGGTCCGGTTTCACCGAGCGGGCGTACAGCGCGGCTTCGAGGTTCGTCGTGTCGATGCTCGTGAGGGCGAGCAGGGCACGGGCCCGGCGGATCTTGGCCGCCTCCAGGACGCCCTCCTGGGTCACGTCGCCCAGGACCGTCGGTACGTGCAGACTGCGCGCCAGCGGGATGCCGCGCGCCTCCGGGTCCTCCTCGACGACCACCACGGGGATGTCCAGTTCACGGAGCCGCACCAGGACCCTCGTGCCGATCTTGCCGAGCCCCAGCAGGACCACATGGCCGGACAGGCCGCGCGGCGGGCGGCGCAGCGAGGAGGCGGTGCGCAGGGTGCCGAACGCCTCCAGGACGGCGGCGACCAGCAGGGGCAGCAGCAGGAGCCCGGCCGTGCCGGAGAGCAACTGGATGACCTGGCGGGAGTCGGAGTCGGTGTCCTCGACCGCCGGGTCGCCCATCGCCAGCAGGTCCAGCATCGTCAGGTAGGCGGCGTGCAGCGGGCTGTCGCCCGTGGTGATCACCGAGGCGACGGCCAGGGCGACGACGGCGGCCGCGACGCCCAGGGCCGACCAGCGGAGCCGCCGCGAGAAGACCTGGCCGAGCGGTGCTCCCCTGCCTCCCATGCGGGTGGGCGCCCGGTCGGGGCCGGCCTGGCTGATGGCCTCCAGGACGATCGTGCCCCGGCCCGTGGCGGCGTTCACGGTCGCCAGGTCGGGCAGCAGTTGAGGGCCCTCGTCGCCGCTGCTGTCCGAGCCCTCGGCGCCGGCCGGGTCCTGGCTGGTGGAGGAGAGCAGCGCCAGGGTGCACAGCCCGGGGTCGGCGAGCTCGCCGGGCCGGGGCGGGGTGCGTTCGACGGCGCGCAGGAGCAGGCCCTCGGCCTGGATGACCTTGCTGCTGCCGGTCAGCGCGGTGGCCGCCAGGGCGGGGGCAGCGGTGTCGGCGTCGGACAGGACGGTGGTGGAGGCGTCTATCGCGGCCGCGTCCAGACCGGGCATGGAGACGGCGGCCGCCTGGTCGAGCAGCGTCTCCAGGTGCTGTCCGAGCTTGCGGTTGTAGAGCCGGATGACGAGGCGCAGGCGCGGATTGAGGCGGCGGGCCGTCAGGGCGGCGCGGATGTTGAGCTCATCGTCGTCGTAGACGAGTGCGAGCGCGGCGGCCCGGTCGACGCCCGCCTCCGTCAGCACGTCGTCGGAGGGCTCGCGGGCCTCCATGATGCGCACGGCCTCGACCCCGGCGTTCGTGTCGCCGCCGCCGTCGGCCGCCCCGTTACGGCTCATCGCCGCCGACATCCGCCCGAACAGGGTCCCGGCGCGCGCACGTTGGGTCAGCGGCAGGTCGGGCCCGGTGGTGTCGGGTCCCGGCGGGACGAGCAGGGTGACCCGCTCCCCGTACACGTAACGCAGCTCCACGGCGAGCCGGCGGGCGAGGGTGTCGTCGCCGCAGACCACCATGTGGCTGTTGACCGGGGGGCGTTGGGGCTGTTGAGGAAGTGATGACACGTAACCCAGCATGCCTTGGTCCCTCCGCTTCAGTCGGGCGTGTCGGTGATCATCGCGTGTCGGGGGTGTGCACCCGCGTCCGGGTGGCGGGGGCCTGCGGCCCGCTCGATGGCCGCCTCGACCGCCGCGATCCGGTCCGCCAGCAATCCGAGCGCCCCGACGGCACGGGCGGCGGGGTCGCCATCCGGTCCGCCGAGGGCCTGGGCGCGCACGTAGGCGGAGTTGACCGCTGCCCGGCGCTCCGCCTGCGCCGGGGTGAGCGTGCCCCGCAGGGCGGCCAGTTTCAGCAGGTTGGACTCGGCGCCCGTGGTGAGCGTCTGGGCCTCGCCCGTGTAGTGGTCGTCGATGACGGCGGTGAGTTCGGCGTCGTTCATGACGGGCACGATCCGTTCCGCGATCTTGTTCATGTCACGGTACGAGCCCTGCAGGCGGAACGGCGGTTCGGTGCGCGCCGAGTCCGACTGCGCGGCCGACGCGATGTACGCCGCGTTCACCGCGAGGACGGTGTCCCTGGCGGTCAGCAGATGCCGCAGGACGCCGGTGATCCGGTCGAGTTCGGCGGGAGCGTAGGAGTGTTCCAGACGGTTGGCGGGTGCCGGGGGGCCCGTGCCCGACGCGAGGCGGACGAGCAGGTCGAGGTCGCTCCGGGAACGGGCCGCGAGCGGGGCCAGCACCGGGTTGGCCGCCAGGGCGTTCTCGACGAAGCTCAGTGCGAAGACCTCGTCCCTGCCACTCAGGACCTCGCCGAGGTTCCAGACGTCCGCCCGGTTGGCGAGCATGTCCGGGATCCGGAAGCGGTCGCCGGACTCGGTGTACGGATTGCCCGCCATCACCACGGCGAACCTCTTCCCCCGCAGGTCGTAGCTGCGCGGCTCGCCGTCCCGCACGCCCTCGACCCGTCGGGTGGCGTCACAGAGCGGAATGAACTTCTGGAGCAGCTCGGGTGAGGTGTGCTGGATGTCGTCCAGATACAGGACGGTGTTGCTGCCCGACTCCAGCGCGAAGTTGATCTTCTCGACCTCCTGGCGCGCGGTCGCGCTACGGGCCTGCGCCGGATCGAGGGACGTCACGTCATGGCCGAGGTTCGGCCCGCTGACCTTGACGAGGACCATGCCGAGCCGTTCGGCGACGTACTCCATGAGCGTCGTCTTGCCGTAGCCGGGCGGCGACACGAGGAGCAGCAGCCCCTGCGAGTCGGTGCGCCGGTCGGCGTCGGCCGTGCCGAGCTGCTTGGCGAGGTTGTCGCCGATGAGCGGCAGGTACACCTCGTCGAGCAGCCGGTTGCGGACGAACGCGGGCATGACGCGCGGCCGGTGGTCGTCCAGCCGCAGCCGGGTGCGCTCCGCGGCGACCAGCGTGGTGCGCAGCCGCTGGTACGCACGGAAGCCGGGCACGGTACCGGTCCGGAACGCGGCCGTACGCGCGAGGAGTTCGTCCAGCCGCACCGGCAGCTTTCCCCCGTCGGTACGCGGGTGATCGCCGAGGAGCCCTTCGACCGTGGCGGTGAGGGGGGCGTCGCAGTCGTACCGCTCCAACTCCGGGCACAGCTCCACGGCGACGGCCTCCGTGAGGTCCCCGTCGTCCGCGTCGGAGCCGCTCGCGGCGGCGTACGAGGTGAGCCAGCCCTCCACGAGCCGCCGCCGGGCCGGGAGGTCCGTGGAGAGGGCGGTCAGATCCTCGTCGTACGCCGAGGTGCCCACCGTGCGACGGAACTTGTCCAGGAGCGTGCGGACCGGGGCGCTCGTGACGAACCCCGCGGGGCCACTGGTCAGCTCCTCGAAGAGGTACTCGGCGACGCCGTCCGGCGCCCCCATCGCGGCCGCCCACTCGCCCTGGAGCACGGCGACGGCGGGGGCGAGGCCGAAGGTGTCGCGGGCGCGCGCCAGCGACCGGGCCTGACGCCGCCAGGACGCGCGCAGGGCATCGTCGGCCTCGTGCGCCCAGAAGAGCTGCGCCGCCGCGCGCACCGGGGGCGGGAAGCGCAGCAGGCCCGCGCCGGAGCGGAGCCGCAAAAGGGCGGTGAGGATCGCGGTGGCGTCCTCGTCGTGCACACCGCGCCGGTAGCCCTCGTCGTACGCGGACGCCGCCGCCTCCCGTACGAGCGCGGCGAGGTCCGGCACGTCGCCGAGGGCGTCGGCGCCGTGCTCGTCGAGGAGCCGGGCGGCCAGGTGCTCGGCGCGGTAGACGGCCGCCGTCTCGGAGGGCAGCAGCTGGTCCCAGTAGGGGCGGGTCGCCGCGAACTCCGGGTCGGTGACAGGGGCCCGGTAGTCCGTGCCGGTCAGCGCGAAGGCCAGCCGGTCGCCGGACGGGACCAGGGTCAGATCGAACGGCTGGGTGTTCACCGCGAACCTGTGCCGGCCCAGCCGGATCACCGACCCGCCGTCCGCGTACAGCTCGCCCCGGTCACGGAGGGCGCGCCCCGCCTCCTGCCGGGCCGCCTTCAGCCGTCCCTCCAGCTCCTCCGCGCGGACCGGGTCGCCGAGCGCGCGCAGCTCGTCGGCGGTGCGCCGGACCTTGGCGACCATGGGGTCGGAGGCGAAGTACGTGTGGACGGCGTCCAGGTCCTCCAGCCCCGCCAGCCGCCGGGAGACCGTCTCCATGACCCGGGCCGCGGAGTCCGCGAGCCGCTCCGCACGCCGGGCGCGGGCGTCCTGAAGCATCTCCTTACGGCCCGAGAACGCCTCGTACACCTCCGTGCGGCGCTCGGCCAGCCTGGCCAGGAAGTCGTCGGACTCCGCGAAGCGGGACTCCAGGTCCTCGAGCCGGAGCATCACCCGGGCCAGCTGCTCGTCACAGGCCCCGGGGGAGTCCGCCGAGGCGAGCGCCCCCGTGACGGCCTGCCCGAGCAGGGCGAACTCGGCGGCGAACTCGGCCTGCCCCTCCCGGGCCACCAGCTCCCTGCGCCTGGCGGCCAGAACCGCGCGGGCGCGGTTGGCACTGCCCAGGACCTCGGCGATCCGCTCCAGGACCGACGTACGCACGGTCGCGTCGCCCATGTCCAGGCCGGTGACGACGTCCGTGACCGTCCCGAGGCCGTCCGTGATCTCCGTCAGCCGGTCCCCGGCCGAGGAGGCGTCGGCGACGGTGTCCAGTCCCGCGGCGTCGTCGGTGATCCGTGCGAGGTCCTCGTGGTAACCGGCGAACGCGTCCTCGCGGGCGAGGAAGGCGACCGCCCGCTGAGCGGCCGACGCCAGATCCCGTTCGGTCTCCTCGCGGAGCGCGGCGACGCGGTCCGTGTCGGCGTACCGCATTTCGGCGAGGGTGGCCAGATGGCCGTGTGCGCGGCGCAGTTCGGTGAGCCGGCCCACCCAGGCGGCCGCCGAGCGCGGGGCCTCGCCGCGGATGCGACGGACCAGGGCGGTGAGCCCGGTGGCCGCCTCGTCGAGCGCTTCGGCGGCCTGCCCGGTCAGTTCCTGGACCGTTTCGAACTCGGTCAGGACCTGCACCGCGGTGGCCCGCAGCGCGTCCAGCGGCTCGGCGAGCGCGCCCAGCCCGGGGTCGGTGAGCCAGTGGTAGCGGTCGCCTGCCCGGCCGCAGTCGGCGACGAGCCGGTCGTGGACGGCGGCGGTCGGTGGCATGTCCCGTACACCGTGCGCCAGGGCCAGGCAGTCGGAGATCCCGCGCACCAGGTCGGCGTTGCCGGTGCGGGCGAGCGGGCCCGTTCCGGCGGGGCGGGAGGCGGCGTGGGTGTCGGACACGTAGGGGGTCGCCCAGCGCTGCAGCGGGTGGACCCGCCCCGGCCCGTCGGCACCGTCCTTGAGCAGCACCAGGGTGCCGTCGTCGAGGAGGGCGTGTCCCCGGCCGGCCAGTGGGGTGTCGACCTCCTGGCGGATCAGGTTGTAGGGGAGCAGCAGGGTGCGGCTCCCGTCCCGGGACCGGAAGACGTACAGCACGTCCTCGCCGTTCGGGGAGCGGACCGCGTCCTCGAAGACGGGATCGCCGAGCTCCCCGGCGGTGTCGAAGGTCCTGGCCGTGCCGGTCGTGAGGTAGTAACCGCCGGGAAAGATGATCCCCTGGTCCTCGGGCAGCCGGCGGCAGGACGGGCCGATCGCGTCGAGGCGCAGCACCGTGGACAGCAGCGTGTTGAAGACCAGGTGACGCCAGGCCTCCTCCTTGTACGGGCGGACCCGCAGCAGGATCAGCGGCCCGGCCACCGCGTACTCGACGGCGGCGTCCGCCAGGGACTGCAGCGGCTCGTCGACGGGCTCCTCGTAGATCCCGTCGGGCGACTCGGTGCCGCCGGTGGTCCTGATGGTGAGGGTGCCCCCCATCGTGTCCAGGAAGACCGTGTCCAGGACGGCGATGTGCGGGTGCCGGCCGGGCACGTGGGCGTCGCGCCCCACGGGGATCCAGTCGAAGTCGTGCGACGGCGGGAAGACGTGGTCGCGGTCGCCCCGGGCGTCCAGGAAGGCCCCGGGCGCCCCGTCGGGGCCCAGCGCCCAGCGCAGGACACGGATGTCCTCGGCGGTCTCGCCGGTACGGAAGACGGCGAGCAGCCGGCCGTTGACGCGCCGCAGCCGGAGCAGCCGGGCGTCGCGGTAGTAGCGGTGCAGGCCGGTGAACTCCCGTACGAAGGCCTCGTCGTCCAGCAGCCCGGCCCGTGCTTCACCGAGGCCGGGCTCGCGGAGGGCGAGCACGTCGGAGACCCCGGCGTCGGCTCGCGCACCCGGACCACGCTCGAAGCCGAACAGCAGGCGCCCTCCCACGGCGACCAGGTCGCGGGCCACCGAGGCGTGCTCCGTGTGCACCTGTTCGGTGGCGAGCAGGCGCAGCCCGGTGGAGCCGAACTCCTCCGTCCGCCTGCCGTTGAGCTCCTCGGCCCGCCGGACCAACTCGTCGGCCTGCTCGCGAAGCCTTCGCCGGAGCACCTCGTAGGCAT
The DNA here is from genome assembly GCF_040630715.1 of Streptomyces sp. NPDC005752. NCBI lineage: Bacteria > Bacillati > Actinomycetota > Actinomycetes > Kitasatosporales > Streptomycetaceae > Streptomyces > Streptomyces sp. NPDC005752. The sequence continues at coordinate 37,007 of NZ_JBEXYB010000030.1, forward strand.
CCGCATCGGCATCGGTGAGGGTGATGTCGCGGTCCATGCGTAAGGCTCCCTACGAGATGACGTTCGACAGACCGGGCCGCCCGCCGCCGGCGGCCCCCTTCTCATGGCGGTCCCGCCCCGGTGGCCGCAGGCAGACCGGTCCGGTGCCACCGTCCGGTGGGCCGAGGACCTCCTCACCCACCGGACGGGCACAGGCACCTCAGACGGCGGCGCTCCCGTTACGCGAGGCCGTCGTGTTCGCCGGGAGCGCTCCCGGCCCGTTCGCCGAGGGCGCCGCCGTCGTGTTCGCCGGGGGCGTTCCCGCCGGGGAGGTGACCGTCATCCCCGCCAGCCCCAGCTCCTCCGCCGCGGCGAGCAGCTGCTCGACCTGCCCCGAGGCCGCCCCCGACGACCGCATCAGCTGCATCAGGAGCGCCGACACCGTCAGGTTCTGCACGTCCCCCGTGGAAACGGAACCCAGCACCCGCGTCAGGTCGTCCGTGAACGACCCCCGCCCGTCGAGCCACGGCCCTGCCAGCGCCTGCGCGGTCTTCGAGTTCTCGACGAACCCGTCCACGCTCCGGCCCAGGGAGACCGACGACACCAGCCGGTCGAAGAAGACGGAGTCGCCTCCGACGATGTCGATGTCCGCGTTCTCCAGTCCCGTCGCCAGCACCTTCGCCTGGGCCTCCGCGACCTGCCGCTGGACGTCGAACTCCGCGAGCCGGATCTCCTTCTCCGCGTCCAGCCGCAGCCGGTACTCCTCGTGCCCGCGCGATGCCTCGTCCAGCGCGGCCATCGCCGCCGCCTTCTGCGTGAGCCCCTCCGCCTCGGCCTTCAGCTTCTCGCCGATCACCGCCGCGTCGGCCGTCGCCTGGGCCCGCGTACCCTCCGCGACCGCCAGTGCCTTGACCCGTGTTCCTTCCGCCTCGGCCTTGAGACGGGCCTCGGTCGCCTGCGCCTCGGCGAGGCCGGCCTTCTCGGTGACCTCGGCCTCGGCCTCCCGGACCTGGACGTCGGCCAGTCCGGCCGCGGCGCTCTCCGCCTGCACGCCTTCCGCGAGCCGCAGCTTCGCCTGCGCGTCGAGGTCGGCGGTCTTCAGCCTGGCGTCCGCGAGCGTCAGCTGCTCGGCCGCCAGGTGGACCGCCGCGGCTTCCGCGGCCTCCGCCGCCTTGATGTCCTTGACCAGCTTCTCCTGGGCCTCCGCCTCCGCCGCGATGATCACGGACCTGCGGGTGCGCTCCGACTCCTCGACGGCGCGCAGGGTCAGGATGGACTCCTCCTGCTCGGCGACCGTACGGTCCACCGCGATCCGCTCCCGGATCACGTCCGCCACCTCACGGCGCTCGGCCTCGACCTCCTTCGTCGCGGCGATCCGGTTCAGCTCGGTCTCGCGCTCGCGCCCGATGACCTCCAGGAGCCGGTCCTTCTCGATGCGCTCGTTCTCCACCGCGATGACCCGCTCGCGGTTCTTCTGCGCGACGGCGACCTCGCGCGCCTGGTTCTCGCGCTGGATGCCGAGCTGCTCCTCGGTACGGATGAACGCGCCCTGCGAACCGAGCCGCTCCTCCTCCTGCACCCGGGCGGTGGCCGACTCCTCCCTGGCCCGCAGCGTCTCCACCTCGCGGCGCTGCTTGATCTCCGCCTCGGCCTGACGCCGCTCCAGCTCCAGGATGGTCTCGCGGGCGTCGACGTCCTGGCGGGTGATCTCCTTCTGCTCCGTGCGCTGGAACTCGTTGGTCCGCACGTGCTCGATCGACGTCAGTTCGGTGATCTTCCGGATGCCCTGCGCGTCCAGGATGTTCGCGCCGTCGAGCTGCGCCATCGGCGTCTGCTCGAGGAAGTCGATCGCGGCGTCGTCGAGGTGGTAGCCGTTCAGGTCGGTCCCGATGACCCGGATGATCCGGTCCCGGAACTCCTCACGCTTGGTGTACAGGTCGACGAAGTCGAGCTGCTTCCCGACGGTCTTGAGCGCCTCGGAGAACTTCGCGGCGAAGAACTCCTGGATGGCGACCTTGTCGCTCGCACGCTCGGTGCCGATGGCCTGCGCGACCTTGATGACGTCCTCGACGGTCTTGTTGACCCGGACGAAGAACGTGATGTGGATGTCGGCGCGGATGTTGTCCTGGCAGATCAGGCCCTCGCGCCCGGTACGGCGGATCTCGATGGTCTTCACCGAGATGTCCATGGTCTCGGCCTTGTGCAGCACGGGCAGGACCACCGCGCCCGTGAAGGTGACATCGACCTTCTTGGTCTTCGAGATGATCAGCGCCTTCCCCTGCTCGACCTTGCGGAAGAGGCGGGTGATGACGAAGACCAGGGCGATGGTGATGAGCAGGACGACGGCGACGAGCACGCCGATGCCCCAGGAGATTGTTTCCATGACAGTCCTTGCCGGCTGGTTGGACGTACGAAGACGAGGGCGCGCCCGTGTGACGGCGCGCGGAACCACGGGCCCGGGGCCCGGGGGTGGGAAGGCGGGTCAGACGGCCTTGCGCGGCAGCGGGCGCGGAGCGAGCGCCGCGTCGTAGGGCGAGACCCAGAAGAACTCGCCGTCCGCGTCGTAGGCGTAGAGGAGCCCCGTACTGCCGTAGGTGAACACGTCACCCGGAGCGGACTGCCTCAGCGGCTGCCGTACCTGCACGATCGCGGTCGATCCGTCGACGGCCGCGACCTCGGCCTGCCCGAAGTCGGCACCGACGGATCCCGTACGGATCGTGCAGACCTGACCCACGAAGTCCTCCCGCGATGGAGGAGGTTCTGCGGGGAAGTACCTGCGGAACCGGCGTACGAGCATGCGGATCACCCCCCAGGCGATCAGGAACGCCCCCGCCAGGACGGTGAGGTGGAGAACGGCCCGCAGGGTGCCGGTGGCTCCGCTCCGGAGCACCAGGACGGAGCCGGTCAGACAGGCGAACCAGGAGACGACGACGAACAGCGACACCGAAACGGAGACGGGCACCCCGCCGAAGCCGACGGCTTCGGTGTCCAGGTCGGAGTCGAACGAGTCGTGTCCGGCCGCTCCGGTGAGCACCAGCAGCCAGAAGCAGACGACGACCACCAGGGCCGCGGCGAGGATGACAGCGGGGAACGTGACCGCAGCGGAGAGGAATGCGCTCATCCGGCCCTGCCCCCGTCCCACCTGACGCCCTGCGCTTCGGGAGCCCGGGCGGCGGCTGGGCGGGGCGCCGGTGCTGCGACACCGCGAACGGTCCGCAGCAGCCGGTTCCTTCCCCCGTGATCCCCCGTGATCCCCCGTGCTTCCCCCGTGTGTTGCTGGGTAGATCGTGCCAGCCGGGGCCGCTCGGGTGCATTGCCGGAATCCGGCAGGCTTCGCCGGTCCCGCCTGCCGGGCACCGGCACAGGTCCTCGTGCGTTGGTGAGGTGACAGTCGATTCGGACGTGGAGGAGTGTGCGGTGGCGGAGCCCGAGATCCCCGAGAGGTTCCTGGGGGGCTATACCCGCATCCTGTCCGAGGTCGCGGAGACCGGCCGACGGCTCACCAGGGACGAGCTGGAGACGCGGCGCACCCTCGGCCGTGAGGCCGCGGAGGCCGGACATCAGCTGCGGGCCCTGGTGCGGCGCCATCTCTCGGAGACGCGTACCGCCTGGCCGCGCACCGCGCGGGACGCGTCGGCCGGCGACGCCGTGCTGGGCGCCGTGGAGCAGGCGGTCGACGCCTTCGCGGAGGGCTTCGAGCGGGCCCAGCGCCTCACCGTGCGGCGGGAGGAGGCGGCGCGGCGGGAGTTCATCGACGACCTGTTGTACGGGCGCAGTGACCTGGGCAGGCTCGCGGAGCGCGCCACCCGGTTCGGGCTGCGGCTCTCCCGTGCCCATGCCGTGGCGGTGGCGGCGGGCCCCGAGGCGTACACCGAGTCCGACACCGTGCCCCGCAGTGTGGAGGCGGCGCTGCTCGCGCGTTTCAGCGGCCGGAAGATCCTGCTCACGACGAAGGACGGGCGGCTCGTCTGCATAGCCCCCGGCAGTCAGCCGGACGTTCTGCGGTACTTCGCCAAGCAGGCCCACGCCGCGACGGACGGGCACCAGGTCGCGGTCGGCCGCCCGCACCGCGGTCCCGGCGGAGTGGTCCACTCGTACGACGAGGCGCTCGAAGCCCTCGATCTCGCCGAGCGCATGAAGCTCGACGATCCGGTGCTGTACGCCGCCGACCTGCTGGTCTATCCCGTGCTGACCAGGGACCGGCAGGCGATGGCCGATCTGGTGCGCAGCGAGCTTGGCCCGCTCAGGGAGGCGAGGGGCGGCGCGGAGCCCCTCCTGCAGACACTGTCCGTGTACTTCGACGCGGGATGTGTCGCCGCCGAGACGGCCCGCCGGCTGTCGTTGAGCGTGCGCGCGCTGACGTACCGGCTCGAGCGGATACACCAGCTGACCGGCTCCGACCCGTCCGATCCGGCGCACCGCTACGCGCTGCAGACAGCGGTGATCGGCGCCCGGCTGATGGACTGGCCGGCGAAGGAGCTCTGACACCGGCCGACCGCGCGCGGAGGCCCGCCGAGGAGGGCCGTACGGCGAAGTCCCGCCGTACGCCCGGCGGGCGTCGCGGGGCGGGCGGGACGTCGCGGACGTCTTCTACAGGTCGAACTCGTGCGGCGGCAGGTCGAGCGCGAAGCACGCCTCGCGCACGACGGCCTGCTCCGACTTGTCGAAGTCGCCGTCCGCGCCACCGATCACGATGCCGATCTGGATGACCGCACGCGCCTCGGAGGGCTTCTTCTTCGCCTTGGCGATCTCCTGGAGGACGCTGACCTTGCCGAAGGCGAAGTCCGCGGTGAGCTTGTTCACGTAGTCGTTGAAGCGGCGCTGAAGATCGTCCGCGGGGAAGTTCTGCAGCACGTCGTTGGTGGCGATCAGCGAGGCGACGCGCTGCCGCTCGGACGGGTCGATGGTGCCGTCCGCTGCGGAGACCAGGGCGCACATGGCCATGCTCGCGTCCCGGAACGCCCCGCTCTTCAGGTCGTTCTTCTTCGCCTCCAGCTGCGTCTGCATCGTCGACGCGGATTCCTTGATCCGATCCCAAAGGGCCATGACGTCTCCATACGTTGCGTTGCCTGTGGTGCGGGAACCAGTCGAACTCTACAGTTGTGTAGAAGAACCGTGGGCGGCCGTGGGCAGCACGGCGGCCGACGGGCCCGTGACGCGGCCACTCAGTAGGATGCGGCGGATGAACAGGCCCACAGGTACGGACGACGGCGGGACCCGGGACGGCCGGCGGCTGCCCAGGCGTGGACAGGGACAGCTGGAGTCCCAGGTCCTGGCCGTGCTGCGCTCGGCCGGCGGACCCGCGACGGCCGGCTGGGTGCAGGAGCACCTCGACGGCGGCCTGGCCTACACCACGGTCATCACGATCCTCTCCCGCCTCTACGCGAAGAAGGCCGTGACCCGCACCCGGCAGGGCCGTTCCTACGCGTGGACCCCGGCCTCCGACGAGGCGGGCCTCGCCGCCCTGCGGATGCGCCGTGTCCTGGACGGTGAGGACGACAGGGAGGCGGTCCTGGCCCGCTTCGTCTCCGCGCTGACCCCGGGCGACGAGGCCCGGCTGCGCGCACTGCTCTCCCGCGCGGCCGACGGCCCGGACGACGCTTCCGGGCGTCCCGGCGACGCCGGCCGCCCCGACGACGCCACCGCTCAGGAAGGCTGAGAGCCACCACGATGGGCGTCTTCGTCTACCTGCCACTCGTCCTGCCGCTGACGGCACTGCCCATGGCCCGCCTCGCCGAACAGCACCTGCACCCCAGGAGCGCCACCCGGCTGCTGGCCGCCGTGGGCTCGACGCTGGCCCTGTGCAGCACGCTGTGCCTGGCCCTGCTCATGGTGGTGGGCACCGCCCAGCTCCCCGGAAATCCGCTGCCCGACGGCTGGTCGGACCCCGAGGTGCGCGCCGCGGTTCCGTACGAGGAGAAGGCGGGCCTGATCGCGATCGGCGTCCTGGGAGCGGTGCTGGTGGCCTGGGGCGGCACTCTGCTGAGGCACACCAGGACCCGTGCCCTCGCAGCCCGCGCCCTGCCCCCGTCCCCGGGCGACGGTGCGGCGGACGGCCTCACGCTGGTCCCGTCCCCCGACCCGTACGCGTACGCCCTGCCGGGGCGGCGCGGGCGCGACGGCCGGGTCGTCGTGTCCACCGCGATGATGGACTGCCTGGACGCCCGCGAGCGCCGCGCGCTCGTCGCCCATGAACGTGCGCACCTGGCCGGCCACCACCACCGCTATCTCCTGGTGACGCAACTGGCGGCGCGCGCCAACCCGTTCCTTCTGCCCCTGCGCACGGCGGTGGCGTACAGCACCGAACGCTGGGCCGACGAGGAAGCGGCGTACGAGGTCGGCAGCCGACGGGCCGTGGCCACGGCGGTCGGCAAGGCGGCGTTGTTCTCGCACCGCCCGCCGGGTCCCGCCGTGCTCCCCGCCTTCGCGGCCGCGGGCCCGGTGCCGCGCCGGGTGGCCGCGCTGCTCGACCCCGAACCCTCGGCCGGGCTCTGGCCCCCGGCCTCCGCACATCTGGCCCTGGCGGCGGTGACCGCGACGGTGGGGACGGCGGCCTCGGCGCTCTCGTCGCTCAACGCGACGGTGACGCTCGTCGGCATCCTCCACGCGGCCACCCCGCTCTGACCCGCCGGCGACGGCCCGTCAGCCGGAGTCGCGGGAGTCGCGCCCGGCATGCTCCGGAGTGAGGTCGTCGTGCGACGGCATCGGCTGATCGGCCGCGACGGCCGGCTTCTTCCGCTTGCCCGCGAGCAGCGCCTGCAGCTTCGAGGCGACCGGCTCCGTCCACCGGGCGGTGAGCGGACCGACGATCACCAGGATCAGCACGTACGCCGTCGCGATGGGCCCGATGCGCGGTTCGGTCGCCACCGCGAGACCCGCGATGACGATGGAGAACTCGCCGCGCGCGACCAGTGTTCCGCCCGCCCGCCAGCGGCCCCGCGGCCCGATCCCGGCCCGCCGGGAGGCGTACCAGCCGGTGCCGATCTTCGTGAAGACCGTGACGACCGCCAGCAGTGCCGCCGGGAGCAGCACGGGCGGGATCTCCGCCGGGTCGGTGGACAGCCCGAAGAACACGAAGAACACGGCGGCGAACAGGTCCCGCAGCGGCGTCAGCAGCTTGCGCGCGCCCTCCGCGACCTCGCCGGACAGGGCGATGCCCACGAGGAACGCGCCTACGGCCGCCGAGACCTGCAGCTGCTGGGCCACCCCGGCCACCAGGACGGTGAGTCCGAGGACGACGAGCAGCAGCATCTCCGGGTTGTCGGAGGACACCGCGCGGCTGATGAGCCGGCCGTGGCGCAGGGCCAGGTACAGCACGAAACCGACGGTGCCGAGCGCGATCAGCAGGGCGATGCTGCCGCCGGCCAGACCGACACCGGCGAGCATCGCGGTGAGCAGCGGCAGGTAGACGGCCATGGCCAGGTCCTCGATGACGAGGACACCGAGGATGACGGGCGTCTCGCGGTTACCGAGCCGGCCCATGTCGGTCATCACCTTGGCGATCACGCCCGACGACGAGATCCAGGTGACCCCCGCGAGCGCGACGGCTCCCACGGGCCCCCACCCGAGCATCAGGCCGGCGGCGGCGCCGGGTGTCGCGTTGAGTACGAAGTCGACGGCCCCCGACGGGTACTGCGTCTTGAGACTGGTGACGAGCTCGGACGCGCTGTACTCCAGCCCGAGCAGAAGCAGCAGGAGGATGACGCCGATCTCCGCCCCGATGGCGGTGAACTCCTCACTGGCGCCGAGCGGCAGCAGACCGCCCTCCCCGAACGCGAGACCTGCCAGCAGGTACAGGGGGATCGGCGAGAGGCCTATCCGCCCGGCGAACCTGCCGATGATGCCGAGCCCCAGAATGACGGAGCCCAGCTCCACCAGCAGTGCAGTCGTGTCGTGCACGGTCAGCCCTCCGCAATGATCTCGGAGAGCGTGTCGACGCCCTCACGCGTTCCTACAACGACGAGCGTGTCCCCGATGGCCAGCCGGAAGTCCGGACCGGGCGACGGGTGCGCGCTGTGCGTACGCAGCACGGCCACGATCGAGGCCCCCGTCCGCGTCCGCGCCCGGGTGTCCCCGAGCAGCCGGCCGCCGTAGGGGGAACGGGCCCCGAGCGGAATGTGCTCGGTGACCAGGTCGATGCCCTCGGTCCGCACGGCGTCGATCGGCGCCGCGTCGATGAGATGCGCGAGCCCCGTGGCCTCGGTGGTGGTCAGGGGTACGGAGAGCACGCACGAATCTGGGTCGTCCTTCTCGTAGAACCCCAGGAACCGCCGCCCGTCGTGGTGCACGACAACGGAGATGTGCTGCCCCGATTCGGTGGTGTAGTCGTACTGCACGCCGACTCCTGGCAGCGATGTGCGGTGGGTTCCCATGGCTTCCTCCGAGGAGCACGCGACGGCGGTGCGACGCTTTTGATCATCTCTTTAGTCGCCCATTACCTTATCCGGCCGCGAAAATGCGCAAGGGGGCTTCCACGTGAGGAGACGCGGAAGCGGCGCTGCTCCTGTCACGGGCGGCCGGAACGGACCGTGACAGGAGCAGCGCCGCCTCGTGAGGCCGGGCTACCGGGCGAACTGGGCGCAGACCGTTTTCCCGGCGCCGGGACCGGGGGTGATGGTCAGGGCCTGGGTGAGGCGGTTGACCATGTGCCACCCGAAGCCACCCGTGGCGCCGTCCAGGTCGGGGGTCCGCCCGCGCGGGCGTGCCGGACTGGGGTCGCTGACCGCGGCGGTCACGGTGCCGGGTCCGGCGGACAGGCGGAGGATGAACCGGCCTCCGCCGTGGCGCAGCGCGTTGGTGGCGAGTTCGGAGACCACGAGCACGAGGGTGTCGGCCAGGTCCGGGTCCGGCGCCGGGGAGAGGCGGTCGGTGAACGTGCGGGCCGCTTTGCGGGCCCAGTGGATGCTGTCTGTGCTGGCGCCCCGCACCACGGTCCGCGCGGGTGCCGTCGAGGTACTGGGGATCATCGTGTCGCTCATGGGCTTGCACCCCACCTTGCTTGGTTGATCCGCTTTCGCCTGGACGGTTCACCTGCCCACTCGAGCGGCCTTTACTACTCCGGCACGCGATCCGGTGGAGATTTCGAACGATTGGCGCAGCAGAACAGCGCTCTCCCGACGCACAGAAAATCTGTCGTGGTGGGAGTAGACATCCGCGCTCTTCAGGATTAACGTCTTCCTCGTGGCCAGAGCAGAGAAGGTCCGGCAGGGAAGAACTGCCGGTCGGTCACGCGCAGTTCGCAGGACGGTGCGGTGGTGGAGTTCCGAAGCCAGTGGTCGAAGGACGGTGACGGGACTGGCGACCGGACCGGGTGGCCCGCAGTGATCAGGGGCCGCCATCAGCAGTACAGGCAAGCAAGTGACACAGAGGGAAGAACGGAGGAGTTGACCACCATCAGGATCGCCCGGGCGGAGGAATCCGAGCCGGGTACCGCAGGACATCGACAGGCAGGTGGTCTCCGGTCACGCATATGCGATCCCCGCATCCCCGACCCCTTCGAGGGCGGCCGTGCGGACACAGAAGGCCGGCGCGGTGATCGGCCGGCAGATGGTGTAGCAGTTTCCTTCGGGGCCTTGGTGCCGTACGGCACCAAGGCCCCTCCAGTGCGTTTCGAGAGAGGTTAAATGCCCGCAGACGATTCCTTCCGGCGTCTGGACGACGACGATTTCCCTGCCTACACCATGGGCCGCGCCGCAGCGATGCTCGGCACCACGCCCGCGTTCCTGCGCGCACTCGGCGAGGAGCGCCTGATCACTCCGCTGCGCTCGGAGGGCGGACACCGCCGGTACTCCCGCTACCAGCTGAAGATCGCCGCACGTGCCCGCGAGCTCGTCGACCAGGGCGTCGCCGTCGGCGCCGCCTGCCGCATCGTCATCCTCGAGGACCAGCTCGAAGAGGCCCAGCGCATCAACGAGGAACTGCGCAACTCACCGTCCGGGCTCCCTTCCTCCCGGGTCGGCGCCTGAACGGTGCGAGCGCCGCGAGGCGCCCGCACCTCCGCCCTTCCGGGCCCGTCGGGCACTTCCTCCCGCCCGTGTGCGCCCACCCCGTCGAGGCCGACGCCCCGCGCCGCCGTCCGGGCGGCGGCATCGGACATGCGCGTGCCCGGCCGGTCAGGGAACACCGGCCGGGCACGTGAGGACGGGCCGGCGGTCAGTCCTTGATCTCGATCTTCTCGCCGTCGGCCGCGGGAGCGGGGGCGGGGACCACCGGTGTGGAGCCGCCCGCCTTGCCCTGCAGATTCCGGAGCAGCGAGCCCAGGTCGACGCCGGTGGTGGAGCTGAGGAGCTCCAGGCCCTGGGCCACGTTGTCGGTCACCGTGCGGGACAGCTGGCTGGCGCCGTCCGTGGAGATGACCGTCATCTTGTCGATGGCGCTCAGCGGCTCGGACGCCTTGGCGACGACCTGCGGGAGCACCTCCACCAGCATCTGGAGGACGGCCGCGTCGCCGTACTGCGCGAAGGCGTCGGCCTTCTTCTGCATGGCCTCGGCCTCGGCGGACCCCTTCGCGGCGATGGCGGCGGCCTCGGACTCGCCCTCGATGCGTACGGCGTCGGCGAGGGCCGAGCGGTGGAGCTTCTCGCCCTGACCGGTCAGCCGGGAACGCTCCGCGTCGGCCTCCGCCTCCTTGACCTGGGCGATACGGCGGGCCTCGGCCTCCTGCTCCGCGCGGTAGCGGGCGGCGTCGGCGGGCTTGCGGACCTTGGTGTCGAGCTCGCGGTCGGTCAGGGCGGCCTGGCGCTCGGCGACCTTCTCCTGCTCGGTGAGGACTTCCTGCTGGCGGGCCGCCTCGGCGAGCGGGCCCGCGGCGTTCGCCTTGGCCGCGGCGGCCTCGGTCTCGGCCTTGATCTCGGCCTGCTTGAGGTAGAACGTCCGTTCGGCGATGGCGATCTCCTCGGCCGCCTTCAGCCGGGCCTGCTCGGAGGCGCGCCGGGCGATCGCCTCGGCGATGTCGGCCTCCTGCTTGGCGCGGGCGGCCTCGGGCCGGCCCAGGTCCTCGAGGTAGGAGCCCTCGGTGGTGATGTCCTGGATCTGGAAGGCGTCCAGGATCAGGCCCTGGCCGGAGAGGCTGGCCTCCGCCTCTTCGGCGACCTGCCCGGCGAACGCGGCGCGGTCGCGGATGATGTCCTCGACGGACATGCGGCCGACGATGGCGCGGAGCGCTCCGGAGAGCACTTCCTGGGTGAAGCCGACGATGCCGTTCTGCTGCTGGAGGAAGCGCTGGGCCGCCGCGCGGATCGCGTCCTCGCTGCCGCCGACCTTGACGATCGCGACGCCTTCGAGGTTGGACTTCACCCCGCGCAGTGTGACGGCGCCGCGTACGGCGACGGGAATGTGGCGGCTGGAGAGGTCCAGGGTGAACTTCTGCTGGACGAAGGGCACGACGAAGACGCCGCCACCCACGACGACCTTCTGGCCGCTGTTGTCGATGCTGGTACGGCCGGTCACCGGATCGGTGGACTTCTTGCCGCGGCGCCCCGTGATGATGAAGGCCTGGCTGGGGCCCGCGACCTTGTACCGGGTGACCACGGCGAGGGCCAGGAGCACGAGAAGTACGACAATGCCGATGACGGCGATCACTACTGGACTCATGAGAGGTGTCCCCCCTGCCCTCCCGACGGGACGGCAGTGTGTTCGGTTGTACGGGTTTCGGACAGGCGTAGGGCTCGGTGTGGTCAGCGCTCGACGGGGCGGACCGTGACCGAGGTGGTCGAAAGCGTGGCCTCCACCCAGATCTCGGCGCCGCGTTCGACCGGAACGGCGCTCTTCGCGGAGAACTTCACGGTCTGGCCGGCGAGGCGCAGGAGCACCTCGCCGTAACCGTCGGCCGGGATCGGGGTGACGACGGACCCCGAGGTGCCGACGAGGTCGTCGCCGCGCGGTGTGGCCGTGGTCTGATCGCGCATCAGGGCCTGGCTGAACTTCCAGGTCAGCCAGGCCGCGACGAAGCCGGCCAGGGTGCCGGCCGCGAGTGCCACGGGGAGGCCGGCCCCGGTGGTGCCGAGGACGATCGCACCCCCGAAGCCGAGCATGGACAGGAAGCCGGCGATGACGGGCAGCGAGAGCAGGCCGTCGAAGAAGCCGTTCAGCAGCCCGCCGAGTGCGTCGCCGAGGAGCCCTTCGAGGATGCCGTCGAAGACCAGGGAAAGGGTGAGAAGCACGATCCCCGCAATGCCGAGACCCAGAAGAACGGTCACGTGATCACTCCCCCGGTGTGTGCTGTCCCCCGACAGGTTTCCGTCGAACTGCCTGAATGGTCCCACGGCGGACCGCCCGGGGGCACTGCCGGAGTCCGGCAGTCTTCACGGAGTTCGGATGCCGGAAAGCTGCTGGGCGAGCGTGTCGAGGGACTGGAAGGTGGCGCCGAGCAGGGCGACGTGCTTCCACCGCAGCACACCGTCCGGGCCGATCAGGAAGACGGAACGGCGTACGCCGATGCCGGGTGCGGCGACCCCGTAGGCCCGGGCGGTCTCCCGGCCCTCGTCGGCGAGCAGGGGCATGCGCAGGCCGAAGCCGCGGGCGAAGGACTCGTGGCTGTCCACATCCTGTGGGCTGATTCCCCAGACCTCGGCGTCGAGGCCCTCGAAGGTCTCGAATCCCGAGGAGTAGGAGCAGAGCTGCTTGGTGCACACGGCCGTGTTGTCCCCCGGGTAGAAGGCGAGCACGACGGCCCGGCCCCGCGCGGCCGAGAGCGTGTGGTCGCGCCGCTCGAAGGTGTCGTCGGTGAGAGTGCCGCCGGGAAGGGTGAAGTCCGGTGCGGGACGGCCGATCTGGGGTCCTGACGCCATGTCGGAGGCTCCTTGGGTCGCGTGCGGGAAGGGTCTGTGCCTCGTACAGTGAACGGCACTTCCCACGCATCGACACGTCCGGCCCATCCGGACGCCCTCCGGCACCGAACATGGGGTGAGTGCGCGGGCACCGGCCCCGCACCCCTCGACCCGGAGGTACGTGTGGCCGAAAGACCGCCCTCGGCAGCGGTGCTCATCCTGCACGGCGGCTACGAGACGGGCCTGGCGGCGCCGGCGCCCGGCGTCCTGAACCTGCCCGGTCTGCGGATGCTGCCGGTCTCGCGCGTGGTGTCCCGTGCGGTGCGCGGCGACTCCGAGGTACGGGTACAGCGGGTCCGGTACACGCACCGGGGCTGGAACGGAACCCGCAAGGACCCGCTGCACGACGCCCTGCGGGTGCTGGACGGCCTGCTGCGCGAGGCGGGCGAGATCCCGGTGGTCCTCCTCGGCCACTCCATGGGCGCCCGCGCCGCCCTCCACGCGGCCGGGCACCCGCTGGTCCGATCGGTGGTGGGCCTCGCCCCGTGGTGCCCGCCCGGTGATCCGGTGACCCAGCTGGCGGGCCGCGACGTCGTTCTGCTGCACAGCACCGAGGACCGGGTGACCAGCCCTCTGGCGTCACAGTCGCTGACGGCCAGGGCGCGCCGTGCGGGTGCCCGCACCTGTCTGGTGACGATTCCGGGCAGCGACCACGCGATGATCCGCCGGGCGCCGGCCTGGCACCACCTGGCAGGGCTGCTGGTGACGGGACTGCTGGGGCTGGCTCCGGTTCCGGGACGGGTCGAGGCGGCGTTCGGACTGCCGCGGGGGGCGGCGGCCTCCGAGGGGACGCTGTCACTGGACGGTCTCGGCGCCGGAAGGCCGGGCGCACGGAGATGCGGGGCGGGGCGGGGCGGCGGACGATGAGGTTCCGGGTGCCCGGTGGCCCGTGAGGACCGGCCGCGCCGCACCCCCGCGGGGCACGCACCCTCTGGAGGCTCCGTTGCAGGCCGAAGAGCACGACGACCCGGTACCCGTCGACGTGGCGGTGCTCGCCGGGCTGATCGGCAGCAGCCCGGCCGGGATCGCGGTCTTCGACACGGAGCTGCGCTATCTGTACGTGAACACGGCACTGGAACGGCTCAACGGTCTTCCGGCCGCCGCGCACCTGGGCCGGACCGTCGCAGAGGTGCTGCCCGAGGTCGACATCAGGCTCGACATCATGCGCCAGGTGCTGGCCGACGGCCGGCCCCGCGAGATCACGACCACCGGGCAGACCTGGGCGGATTCCGTCATGACGCGGCGGTTCTGGCGCGGTGCCTGCCACCGCCTGGAAGCGGGCGAGCGGCCACTGGGACTGGTCGTGATCGTCCAGGAGGTCACGGCCACCCATGACGAGCGGGCGGAACTGCTGAGGGCGAGGAGCTATCTGACACTCCTGGACAACGCCGCCGTCAGCGTGGGGACGACGCTCGACCTGGAGACCACCTGCCAGGAGCTCGCGGACTTCGTGGTGCCCGTGATGGCCGACGTCGCCGTCGTGGAGATGATCCGCGAGGACTACGGGCACGACCGCCGCGAGCCGCCGCCCGGAGCGCTGCGGCTGAGGCGGGCCGGTATGGCCGCCGTCCCGGAGCTCGCCGACGAGATCGCCCGGTTCGGCGGGCCGGGAACGGACATCGACTACCAGGAGGACGCGTCCGTGCCCCGCTGCCTGGCCGTCGACGCCCCGGTGATCGAGAACCTGTGGGGCGACGAGCAGATCGGCCGCGCGGCTCCCACCCCCGAGCGGGTCGCCGCCTACCGCTCCATCGGTCTGCACTCGGCGGTGGTCGTACCGCTCACCGCCCGAGGGCGCCCGCTGGGAGCGCTCAGCCTGCTGCGGGCCGGGGGCTCGCCGCCCTTCACCGAGGGGCTGGACGTCGTCGTCGCCCGGACCCTCGCGGGCCGCGCCGCGATCGATGTGGACCATGCCAACCGCTACGCGCACGAACACCACGTCGCCCGGGAACTCCAGCGGTCCCTGCTGTCCGAGCCGCGGGTGCCCGACCCGGGCATCGAGATCGCCTCCCTGTACCTCCCCGCGGGCGAGGGCGCGGTGGTGGGCGGTGACTGGTTCGACGCCATCCCTCTCAAGGGGGGACGGCACATGAAGGTGATGGGCGACGTGATGGGCCACGGGGTGGAGGCGGCCGTGGCCATGAGCAACTACCGCTCGATGCTGCGCATCATGGCCGATGACGACCAGCCGCCGCACCGCGTTCTGGAGCGGCTCGACAGGGCGGTCGAACAGTCCGGCCTCGACCGTGCCGCGACGTGCCTGGTCGCGGTCGTCGACCGGCGGCGGGGTGTCTGCGAGGTGGCCAGCGCGGGTCATCCGCCGCCGGTGTTCCTCGACCCCGGGGCCACCGGGGCGCGGGTGGCGCGACTGCCGGTGGGGCCACCCCTGGGCACGGGCTTCGGCGGCTACCGGACGACGGTGATGCCGTGCGGACCGGGGACGGTCCTGTTCATGTACACCGACGGACTGGTGGAGCGCCGTGACGAGGACATCGACGTGTCGATCGCGAGGCTCGCGCAGCTCACGATGCCGCCGAGCGGAAGGCTGCAGGACCTGCTCGACGAGATCGTGGACCGGTATGCCGACACGGCTGAGGACGACATCGCGGTGCTCGTCTCGCGCAGCCGCCTCTACTGACCGCCCGCCGCGCGTGAGCGCCGCGCGGAGCGTCCGCGCAGCCGGCGCAGGACGAGCAGGGCCGACGTGATCAGAGGCAGAAGCCCCGCCACGGTGTCCGCGGTGGTCAGCCCGTCCCGGGTGCCGCGTGTCCGGCGCATCTGCTTGAGGGTCCGTACGACGGCGATCGCGCTGCCTCCCAGGCTCAGGAGCAGGCCGGCCTTGGAGCTCGAGGTCTTCCTGGGCATCCGTGCGCCTCCCGTCATCGCTGCGCGTCCCCTCCGTCCACGTAACC
>NZ_JBEXYB010000030.1:52823-98196 GCF_040630715.1 Streptomyces sp. NPDC005752
TCAGGCTCAGGAGCAGGCCGGCCTTGGAGCTCGAGGTCTTCCTGGGCATCCGTGCGCCTCCCGTCATCGCTGCGCGTCCCCTCCGTCCACGTAACCGGCTCCGGGGCGGGTCCGCAATCGGGGGCCCTCCGGGGCGGCTGCCCGGACGCGCGGTCCGGACGGCTTCGGTGGCTCAGGCGAAGAGGAAGCCGGCCGCCGTCGCGGCCCCCACGGCCGCACCCGCTGCCGTCTGGGCCACCGAGTGGTAGCGCAGGGCCACCCGCGACCAGCACACGGCGAGGACGGCGGCGCCGGCGCACAGCCACCACAGGGAGTGCGTGACGCCGAGCAGGGCGACCACGGCCGACGCGACCGCGGAGTCGACCGAGATCTTCCAGAGCGTGTTGACCGCCAGGAGCACCGTCGTCATGACCCACAGGGAGATCATCGCGATCAGGATGCCGGGGGGTGCACCGCCGAGAACCATGATCAGCGCACCGGTGCCGAGCGAGCCCAGGATCACCAGGAAGATCGGCGCCCGCTGCGTCCTGTCCACCACGTGCCGGTCGCCCCAGGTGCCGCGACCGCGCTCCCACTCGATGTAGCCGGCGGGGACGAGGCCGGCGCACAGGGCGCCGAGGAAGCCCCAGGGGAGCCCGGTCCAGTTTCCGGCGGAGGCCAGTCCGATGCCGAGCATGCCGACGAGCAGTACATTGCGGGGCTGCAGGACGTCCGTGACCCTGCGGGCCGTCGTCGTGGTCCTGTCCGTGCCGCTCATGTTGTGTGTGCTCCGGGTCGCGCGGGCCGCGCGACCGGGCGGTGCCGGGGGCCGCGCATCAACGTAGCCCTTCACGACGGGGGATGCGTGAAGGGCTACCCATGCAGTATGACCTTTCGCGGGTCCGCGGACAACTGACCGGTCGGTCAGCCCTGTTGGGGTTGCCGTGCGATTACGGAGGGCTCCCGCCGGGGCGCCGCGCGGCAGCGGGCGCCGTGCGTGCGACGCCGGAGACCGGGGAAACCTGTTTCGGCGGCAATAGACATGTCCTATCCCTACGCCTAGGCTTTCTTGTGCAGCCAGGCCATATCGGTGGTCCGGTGCGCAGCAGAAGAGGTGCAGATGCCCCCGGAATCCCCGTCGCAAGCTTCGGACCGTCTCGACGACGACGACTACCCCGCGTACACGATGGGGCGGGCCGCCGAGATGATCGGTGCGACGCCAGGCTTCCTCAGGGCCATCGGCGAGGCGCGCCTGATCGCCCCGCTGCGCTCCGAGGGGGGCCACCGCCGCTACTCGCGTTACCAGCTGCGCATCGCGGCCCGCGCCCGGGAGCTGGTGGACGGCGGCACGCCGATCGAGTCCGCCTGCCGCATCGTCATCCTGGAGGACCAGCTCGAGGAGGCCCTGCGCCTCAACGAGCAACTGCGCCGGCCGGCGTCGGGCCGGGGTGGCACGGATTCCTGACCGGCGTGCGGGTGCATATCTGTTTCGGCGGGCACAGAAATACGCGCTATGAGCGGTGAGGGTTTATGCCGTGTGTGACGGAGTGAAGCCGTAGTGATATGGCGTACAGCTCGCTCGTACCCGAATCGTGCTACTGTTGATCTCAGTTGCAGTTGTGGTTCCCAAAACTTCAAGTGCACTCACCTGTCATCACTTCGGTGGGCGCACTTTTGTATTTCCGGTCTCTTCCGGACGGGGCAATCATTTGCGGCGACGTAGGGCTCGCACAGTGTGGGCCCACGGGCAACGCCCCGAAGGAGATTAGACATGGCTACCGGTACCGTGAAGTGGTTCAACTCGGAAAAGGGCTTCGGCTTCATCGAGCAGGAGGGTGGCGGCGCTGACGTGTTCGCCCACTACTCGAACATCGCCGCCCAGGGCTTCCGCGAGCTCCAGGAAGGCCAGAAGGTGAACTTCGACGTCACGCAGGGCCAGAAGGGCCCGCAGGCGGAGAACATCACCCCCGCCTGATCACACAGGCGTACGGCGCAGCTGGGGCCCGCACCTTCGGGTGCGGGCCCCAGCTCGTTGCGTTTTCCCGGCCGCTGCCAGGGGCGTCGCACCGAGTGGGTAATTCCCGGTGTGTGCGCGAGGCGCGGTGCATCACTGCAGTCATATGGAGTGCCGAATCCTGCTGGTTCATCCGGCGGACGCATTCCGTTATTCGATATTTCACCGGCTCGTTCTTGCGATTCTTGATTCCTGGCGCCGTACATGGCTGCAGCCGCCCGGAAGAATCCCTCGATACGTGCCATTCGAGGGAAAGGTTCTCCATTGAACCGCGATCGCACATCTCGCACGAACGACCGATTCTCCAGGACGCGCTCCGGGGGATCCGCCGGCAGCCGTACCGCCAACGGATTCCGCTCGGCGGGATCCGGCCGGCCGGGCGCCCCGGGTTCGCAGGGCCGCTCCGGGGGACCGAAGCGCTCCGGCGGCTACGGCCGCCGCTCCTCCGCCGTCACGGGTGAGTTCGCCCTGCCGGTGACCATCACCCCCGCCCTGCCCGCCGCGGAGTCCTTCGCGGACCTGGACATGCCCGCGCCGCTGCTGGCGGCGCTCGCCTCCGAAGGCATGTCGGTGCCGTTCCCGATCCAGGCGGCCACCCTGCCGAACTCGCTCGCCGGACGGGACGTCCTCGGCCGGGGACGCACGGGATCGGGCAAGACGCTCGCCTTCGGCCTGGCCCTGCTGGCCCGCACCGCGGGCAACCGCGCCGACGCGCGCCGTCCGCTCGCCCTGGTCCTCGTCCCCACCCGGGAACTGGCCCAGCAGGTCACCGACGCGCTCACCCCGTACGCCCGGTCCCTCAGGCTCCGGCTGGCCACGGTCGTCGGCGGCATGTCGATCGGCCGCCAGGCCAGCGCGCTGCGCGGCGGCGCCGAAGTCGTGGTCGCCACTCCGGGCCGGCTCAAGGACCTCATCGAGCGCGGCGACTGCAAGCTCGACCGGGTCGCCATCACCGTCCTCGACGAGGCCGACCAGATGGCCGACATGGGCTTCATGCCGCAGGTCACCGAGCTGCTGGACCAGGTCGGCCCCGACGGCCAGCGGATGCTGTTCTCGGCCACCCTGGACCGCAACGTGGACCTGCTGGTCCGCCGCTACCTGAACGACCCGGTCGTCCACTCGGTGGACCCCGCCGCCGGCGCGGTGACGACGATGGAGCACCACGTGCTCTACGTCCAGGGCGCCGACAAGTACGCGACGACGACGGAGATCGCCGCCCGCGAAGGCCGGGTGATCATGTTCCTGGACACCAAGCACGCGGTGGACAAGCTCACCGACCACCTCCTGCACAGCGGTGTGCGGGCGGCCGCTCTGCACGGCGGTAAGTCGCAGCCGCAGCGGACCCGCACCCTCGACCGGTTCAAGACCGGTCATGTCACGGTGCTGGTCGCCACGAACGTCGCCGCACGGGGCATCCACGTCGACAACCTCGACCTGGTCGTCAACGTCGACCCGCCCAGCGACCACAAGGACTACCTGCACCGTGGCGGGCGTACCGCGCGCGCCGGGGAGTCCGGCAGTGTCGTCACGCTCGTGCTGCCCAACCAGCGCCGCGAGATGACCCGGCTGATGGCCGACGCCGGTATCACGCCGCAGGTCGCCCAGGTCCGCTCCGGCGAGGCCGAGCTCAACCGCATCACCGGAGCACAGGCACCGTCGGGTGTGCCCGTCACGATCACCTCGCCGGTGTCGGAGCGCCCCAAGGGCAACGGTTCCGGGCCTCGCGGCCGACGAGGTGCGCGTCCCGGCCAGGGCCGCCGTTCCAACGCCAACACCGCTACGCCGCAGGCGCGTGCCGCCGCAGCGCAGCGCCGGACCAACAAGGCCGCGTAGTCGTCCGGCCGGACCTCCGGCCGACCGTTTCCCGCATTTACCGCGACCATCCTGTTGAGGCACCATGCGCTGTGTCATCGCCCGTTTCCCCTTCGACCTCTTCAAGAACGAGGTCGAGGACTCCATGAAGGGCGTCAAGCCCGAGCCCGTCACCGGTGACGCGGTGGTCATCAGCCGCCGTGTCTATCCCGTCAAGCAGGTCGGCGAGATCATCACCCGCCAGGACCGCAGGGACTTCACCGCCGGCGAGGTGACCAGGGCGCTGTCGCGTCTCGGCTTCACCTGCCGCCCGGCGGAGGCGCCCGCGCCCGCGGCGCCCCTCACTCCACTGGAGAACGCGTCCGCCCTGCTCGGGACGCCCGGCGACGCCTGAGGCGTCGCGCTTCGACGCACCGCACCCCCCGAGGCCGTCCGGCCTCGGGGGGTGCGGTGCGTCCGGGCCGTGGCCCGCTCAGGGTGTCAGGATCAGCTTCCCGGTGGTCCGGCGTGCGAGCAGGTCCTCATGGGCGCGACGGGCATCGGCGAGCGGGTAGCTGCCGCCGGGTACGGGCTTGAGGCGGCCCTCGGCGACCAGGGCGAAGAGCTCCTTGAGGGGACCGCTCACCGCGCCCGGAGCGGCGAGGGCCGGGCGTAGCCAGAATCCGACGACGGAGGCGTTGAGCCGGCCCAGCCGGCCCGGATCGACCGGGGTGAAGCCGGTGCGGTCGGCGTTGCCGTAGGTCACCAGGCGGCCGTACGACGCCAAGGAGTCCAGGGCCCGGTCGAAGAGGTCTCCGCCGACGGCGTCCAGGACGACGTCCGCCTTCTCCGCCAGGGGGTAGCTGATCACCGCGTCCGCGCCCAGGTCCAGGACGAGCCGCTCCTTGGCCGGGGCGGAGACCTGGGCGAGTACCCGGCCCGCTCCGAACTCCCGGGCCAGCTGGACGGCGAGGCTGCCGACACCTCCCGCCGCGGAGTGCACGACGACGGTCTCGCCCCGCTGCAGGCGGGCCGACGACCGCAGCAGGTGCCAGGCCGTCAGCCCCTGCATCATCAGGGCGAGCGCCTGTGCGGCGCCGAGCTCCTCGGGGATGTCCAGGACCGCGGACTCCTTGGCGGTCACCTGCTCCGCGTACCCGTGCGAGACCCGGGCCAGCACCCGCCTGCCGTCCGGGGTGCGGCCCACGACCTCGCTGCCCGGGACGTACGGCAGGGCGTCGGCGCCGAGGTAGGAGCCGTCCACCTGATGGGTGTCCGCGAAGTTCACCCCTGCGGCCTCGACGGTGAGGAGCACCTCCCCGGGCCCGGGCACGGGGGCGGACAGTTCCACGGTGCGGAGCACTTCTGGACCACCGAAGCGGTCGAACTGGACAGCGAGCATGCCGCACGGTATCGCAGGCCCCTCCGGGCAGGCGGCGGAGTCGGTGCTCCGCTGCCGGTATTTCATGAGGAGAGTCGCCAAAACAGTACAAACGGTTTGTTATGGCGGTGACCCTGCGTCGGGGTCCGGGGGCATGGAACGGGCACTCCCCGCCGTAACGCCCGGCCCCCCGTACGCCCCGGAGCCGTGGCGGTCCGGGGCAGGACCGGGCGGTACGGAAACGCCCGTGGCCGCGGCGCGGAGGGCCTGCGAGACTGCGGCCATGAGCGATCTTCTCCACGACAGAGTCGTCCTGATCACCGGGGCGAGCAGCGGAATCGGTGCGGCGGCGGCGCGGGTGTTCTCCGAGGAGGGCGCGACGGTCGTCCTGGCGGCGCGCAGGGAGGACCGACTGGCGTCGCTGGTGGCCGAACTGCGGGACAAGGGTGCCCAGGCGTCCTACGTCGTCTGTGACGTCACGGTGGCGCAGGACGCCGCCCGCGCCGTCGGCTTCGCGGTCGACACCTACGGACGGCTGGACTCGGCCTTCAACAACGCGGGACTCGGAGGCGACCGAACTCCCCTGCACCTCATGGGTGATGACGTCTACGACGCGGTCATGGACGTCAATGTGCGCGGTGTCTGGAACTGCCTCCGGCACGAGATCGCGGCCATGCTGACGAACGCGGGCGACTGCTCCATCGTGAACAACAGCAGTGTGGGCGGCCTGGTTGCCATACCGGCGGCCGCTCCCTACATAGCGGCCAAGCACGCTGTCGTGGGTCTCACCAGGGCCGCTGCGGACGAGTACGCCCAACAGGGCATCAGGGTCAACGCGGTGGCGCCCGGCACCACCCGCAGCGAGATCACGGCCGACTGGTTCGGACGCAATCCGGGCCTGGAGGAGATGGTCAACAGCCGTACGCCGCAGGGCCGCACGGCCGAGCCGGAGGAGATCGCCAACGCCGTCGCCTGGCTGCTCAGCGACCGTTGCCCCTTCCTCACCGGCACGGTGATGCCGGTGGACGGCGGCTTCATCAACCAGTAAGGGCGCCCGGTCGCCCGTCAGCCGCAGGGTCCGCTCAGCCGGCTCCGGAAGACCGTTTCCCCGTCCTGTGTCGCCGTGACCAGGACCGAGGTCTCCCCGGGGACGGCGGGCAGGACCTCCGCCCCGATCCAGCAGGGGCGGTCGAACTCGGCGTAGCGTTCGAACACGCTGGTGACAGTGGTCGATTCGAAGCTCGCCGGGAACAGGGCGGCGTTGGCAGCCTGTTGGGCCGCTTCCATGAGGGCGAGCCCCGGGACGTGGTCGACCGGGTGGTCGTACAGCACCTCGTTGTCCACGTCGTTGCGCAGCTGCCAGTGACGGGGCCCTTCACCGGCCGACAGGGCTACCTCGACGGGTGCGCTCCTGCCGACGGTGCGGTGATCGACCGGAGCGGGCAGTGGCCATGCGTTCCAGTCGACGTTGAAGTGCTCGCCACGGAGCCGGCGGTATACGCGGGTGGAGAGCCAGCCGAATTCGGAATCCGCGCGGGCCACCGTGCTGTCACCCTGGAGTATGCGGAACTCCATGTCGAGTGAACTGACCTTCTTCCCGCGCTTCTTGGCATTCTTGACGGTGACCTCGACGGCAAGGTCGCAGGACGCGTCAGGGGGTACTGCGAACCCGGGTGTGACGGTGAAGTCGAAGTAGCTCAGCACGGTGTGATCGGACAGGGGTGCGCCGTAAGCCGCATGCGCGATGGTCAGACCACTCTGCCGGACGGTCTGTGTGAGCATCCGCTGGTCGTAGGCGAGGTCGCCGACGGGGGCCGGCCACCTGGCGGACAGCGAGAACTCGCCATCTTCCCTGCGCCACCAAGACGTGAGGAGAACCATGTCGGAACGTCCCAGGTGGACGTACTCCTTGCGGATGCCGTCCCGCCCCTCGGCTGCGGAGAGCGGGGGATGCGGAACAGCGGGTATGTCGGGCACGGCCCTCCCGGGACATGGCGCAAAATAGGTGTTACGGCGCTGATATGATACCGGCTAACCGGTACTTTTTGAAGCAGCGTCATGCACGTTCAAAGGGGAGCGCGAGTTGGCACGACAGCAACGGGCGATCCGCACGCGCCGAATCTTTTTGCAAGCCGCTGCCGAGGTCTTCGACGAGCACGGCTACGACGCAGCCACCATCGCCGCGATCCTCGACCGGGCCGGTCTCACGCGGGGCGCCCTCTACTTCCACTTCACGTCGAAGGAAGAGCTGGCCCGTGGTGTCCTCCAGGAGGCGGTGACCTCGGACGGGGTCACTCCGCAGACCTTCAAACTGCAGGAGTGGGTGGACATGGCTCTCCTGCTCGCTTACCGGCTGCCACGGGAACCCCTGCTCAGCGCCTCGATCCGGCTGTCCGTCGACCCGCGGGCGCGCGGACTCTTCGGCACCCGCTGGCCGGACTGGATCGCTCTCGGGACGGAGATGCTGACCGAGGCCAAGGAGCGCGGGGAGCTGCTTCCGCACGTCGATCCGGAGGCCACGTCCCGGCTGGTCGTCGGGGCATGGACAGGGGTTCAGCTGGTGACCGAGTCCATGGCCGAGCCGCCGGACCTGGTCGCCGAGATATCCGCACTCTTCGAGCTCATCCTCCCCAACAACGCGGTACCCGGTGTGCTGGCCCGGCTGGACACGTCCCCGCACCGCGCGGCACGGATCATGGAGCAGCAGGCGGTGGCCGCTTCCTGGCCGCCCGTGCGGTGACACGCGGCACGCTGCCACATGTCACCCGATCGGGCGCGTGGCGCCTGCGACGTTGCTGGTCAGCGCGCATGGTGGCCCTATGTGGCTTCGCCGAACAGCCGTGTGCGCCATGGTCGTACCGCTGGCCTTCCTGGTCCTCAGGGACGCGCCGGTGCGGCTGGGCGCACCCGAGCACGCCACCGCGAAGCAGGCCGCTCCGGGCGGGGCCCCGCGGCCCGCGATCGTCAGCCGGGCGCAGTGGCACGCGGACGAGAGCTTGGTGAAGGAGGACGCGGTGTACACGGGGACGGTGAAGGCCGTCTTCGTCCATCACACCGGTCACACCAACAGGTACGACTGCGCCGACGCCCCCAGGATGCTCCGGGCCATGGAGGAGATGCACGTACGGGGCGAGGGCTGGGACGACATCGGCTACAACTTCGTCGTCGACCGCTGCGGGACCATCTACGAGGGCCGGGCGGGCGGCGTCGGGCGCTCCGTGCGAGGAGCCCACACCACCGGGTTCAACGCGCACAGCGTGGGGATCGCGGCCCTCGGCACCTTCGGCCCCGGCGTGCCGGTGCCCAAGGCGCTCATCGAGGGGATCGCGAGGGTGGGCGCGTGGAAACTGGACCGCACCGTCGACCCGCGGGGCTTCGTGCGGATGGTCTCGACGAACGACGACAGCCTGTACGAGCGCGGCGAGGTCGTCCACCTCCACGCCGTGGCCGGCCACCGCGACACCTTCCAGACGTACTGCCCCGGCGAAGCGCTCTACGCGGCACTGCCCGCTGTCCGGGCCGCGATGGCCGGACTGCGGGACGTGAAGCGGTAGCGGACCACGGGGCGGCCCTCAGCGCGCGACGTACTGGGTGAGGACTGCCTGCACCTCGTAGATGTCGACTCCCTTGGTGAACGTCTTCTGGATCGGGGTGGCGGAGCCCGAGATCCAGATCTTGAGCTCGGCGTCCAGATCGAAGGTGCCCGCCGTCTCCACCGCGAAGTGCGTGATGCTCCGGTACGGGACGGAGTGGTACTCCACCTTCTTGCCGGTGATCCCCTGCTTGTCGATGAGGACGAGCCTGCGGTCGGTGAAGAGAATCGTGTCGCGGATCAGCAGATACGCGGCGTGCACCTGCTCCCCGTGCCCGAGAAGCCGCGCGTAGTCACGCTGCGCGGCAGCCGGATCGACGGTGTGCGCGTTACCGAACAGTGCCATGAGATGCCCCCCACCCGAGTGAATGTGCGGGCGTTGAACGCGTCAAAGCCCAGGGAAAAGCATATCGGCGGCTTATCTGTTCGTGCCCTTGCACACCATCCGGAGCACAGCGGAGGAATACCGTCATGCCGGCATCACCCCTCGCCAAGCGGCCCGTCGAATCGGTGCTCGCACTTCTGCTCGTACTCCTGAGCGTGCTGGGCCTCTCCGGCCGCAGCGCCGCGGACTCCCCGGCCCAAGCCCCCGTCCAGGCGGCGCCGGCCCCGGCCGCCCCCGTCCGGGCCGCCGTCGCGCCGACCGTCACCGCGCCGACCGTCGCGGCCGGTACGGACTGGGACCGCATCGCCGAGTGCGAGAGCAGCGGCCGCTGGAACATCAACACCGGCAACGGCTACCACGGCGGACTGCAGTTCGCCCCCTCCACCTGGCGGGCCTACGGCGGCGGGCAGTACGCACCCCGCGCCGACCTCGCCACCCGGTCCGAGCAGATCGCGGTCGGTGAACGCGTCGCCCGCTCCCAGGGAATGGGCGCCTGGCCCACTTGCGGTCGCCTCGGTGCAGGCGGTTCGTCGAACTCGTCCTCCTCGTCGTCCGCCCCGTCCGGCAGCGTCGACCGGAACGACACGGCACAGTCGGCCCCGCAGCGGGAGTCGTCCGGCACCTCCGCCGGCAGCGCGTCGTCCGGAGGTAGCGCGTCCGGCAGCTCGTCGTCCGGCAGCTCGTCGTCCGGCAGCTCGGCGTCCGGTGACGAAACGGGCAACGGGAACGGCAACGGGAGCAGCAGCGGGAACAGCAGCGCATCCGACAGCGGCGTCGCGCAGCATTCCGAGGACCTGACCGACGCGGAGACGTACGTCGTCGAGAAGGGCGACTGCCTCTCGGTGATCGCGGAGCGGGCGGACGTGTCCGGCGGCTGGCACGCGCTGTACGAACTGAACCGTGAGGTGCTCGACCAGGGACCGCACCTCGTCTTCCCCGGTCAGCGCATCCGCCTGGACGCCTGAGCCATGGCACCCACCGCGAGGTGCACGCGCCGCCCGGAAGAGGCGGGCCCCGCTGTTCGGATCAGGTCCGACCGCGAACGCCCCTCACCGGCCGACGGAGCCCGCGTCCCGGGCAGCGCCGGACGATGCACCGGACTCCGCCTCGTAGCTGTGGCACTCAGGGTTGTGACACGGTCCGGGTCCCCAGTGCGGGACGAAGATGCCGAGGGTCTTGTGCCGCGCCAGCGTGGTCGCGACGGGCTGCTTGCAGGCCGGACACACGTACTCCGCCTGTCTGTCGCTCTGAAGCTTGGTTCTGGCCATGGTTTTACGGTAGCTCCGAAGGGGACGTAGAGAAACTTTTGCGACTTTTTACCGGGGGAGCCGCGAGAACCTGCCGTTCCAGCGGCGGATTCGCCCCGGTGGCCACAAGGAGCGGTCCGGACAGGAACCTGGTGCCATGGAACGGGGGACGCCTCGACGAAGGGACCACCCGGTCATGGCACGCGCACCGTCACCGGCCTCAGTCCTGCTCTCCGTTCACGCCGTGGTCTTCGACACGGACGGCGTGATCACCGACTCCGCTCCGGCGCACGCCGCGGCCTGGAAAAAGGCCTTCGACGCCTGTCTGGACACCCACGAAGGGCAGCGGCCGTTCGACGGGAAGGAGGACTACCGGCGCTACGTCGACGGAAGGTCACGCAAGGACGGCGCCGCCGCCTTCCTCGCGTCCAGGGGGCTCGACCTCCCCGAAGGCAGCCCCGACGACTCCCCGGGCACGGGGACGGTGTGGGCCGTCGCCGCGCGCAAGGACGAGGCGTTCACCCGGAGCCTGCGTACCCGTCCGATCGCGGTCTGGCCAGGTACGGTCCGCCTCCTGCACGTGCTGCACGACGCCCGTGTGCCGTTCGCCGCCGCGTCGGCGTCCCGGCACGCGACCGAGCTGCTGGCCGGGGCGGGTCTCCTCGACCTGTTCACGGCGGTCGTCGACGGCAACGAGGCACACCGTCTGGAGCTGCCGGGCAAACCGGACCCGGCCCTGTTCACCGAGACGGCCCGGCGCCTGGGCGTCCCGCCCGGGGACACCGCCGTCGTGGAGGACGCGCTGGCAGGGGTGGAGGCGGGCCGGCGCGGTGGTTTCGGGCTGGTCGTCGGCGTGGACCGGTCGGACAGCCCCCAGGGCGCCGCGGATCTGCGCCGTCACGGTGCCGACCTCGTGGTGGCCGACCCGGGGGACCTGCTCATCGACGGGGAGGACTGATGGCGCGCGGCTGGATATGGGCGTACGAGGGATACGACCCGGAGAAGGAGCGGCTGCGCGAGGCGCTGTGCACCCTCGGCAACGGCTACTTCGCCACCAGGGGAGCCGCGCCCGAGACACCTGCGGGCGAGTCGCACTACCCGGGTACGTATGTGGCCGGCTGCTACAACCGGCTGACCTCCTCCGTCCAGGGCCGCCAGGTCGAGAACGAGGACATGGTCAACCTTCCCGACTGGCTGCCGCTGCGCTACCGCATCCGTCCCGCCGGCGCCCGCCCCGGCCCGTGGCTCACCCCCGACCACGAGCACCTCGTCGACCACCGGCAGTCGCTCGACCTGCGTGCCGGGACGCTGTACCGGCACTCGGTGTACGAGGACCGCAAGGGCCGGCGGCTGACGGTCGGGCAGGAGCGACTGGTGCACATGGGCGACCCCCATCTCGCCGCGCTGCACACCGTGTTCACCGCCGAGGGCTGGTCGGGGGAGCTGGAGGTGGAGTCGGGGATCGACGGTGACGTGCGCAACGCGGGAGTCGCGCGCTACCGGGAGCTCGCCAACCGACACCTCGCCGGGTGGGAGACGGGCGCGGAGCCGGAGCAGGCGGTGTGGCTGCGCTGCCGCACGGTGGAGTCGGACATCGGTGTCGCGCTGGCCGCCCGCACCGTGGCCTCCTGCGGTCCGGAACGCAACGGCGAGCACCGGGCCGAACCCCGGCAGGAACCGCGCGCGGTCCATCAGACGCTGCTGCTCCCGCTGTCCCCGGACTCCGGCGCGGTCGTCGACAAGACGGTCGCTCTCTTCACCTCCCGGGACCCGGCGATCGGCAGCCCGCTGCGGGCCGCCGTGTCCGCGGTCGAAGGCGCTCCGCCGTACGCCCGGCTGCTGGCCTCGCACCGCCGGGCCTGGGCGGATCTGTGGCAGCAGGTCAAGCTCGAGGTGCCGGGCGAGCCCGGACGCATCCTGCGGCTGCACCTCTTCCACGTGCTCCAGACCCTTTCCCCGCACACCGCGGAACTCGATGTCGGCGTGCCCGCCAGAGGGCTGCACGGGGAGGCGTACCGCGGGCACGTCTTCTGGGACGAGCTGTTCGTCCTGCCCTTCCTGAACCTGCATCTCCCGGAGATCTCCAGGGGGTTGCTCGACTACCGCCACCGGCGGCTCCCCGCGGCCTGCGCCGCCGCGCGCGCGGTCGGCAGGGCCGGGGCGATGTATCCGTGGCAGAGCGCCGACGAGGGACGCGAGGAGACCCAGGAGGTCCATCTCAACCCCCGCTCAGGACACTGGCTGCCCGACCGGTCACGGCTGCAGCACCATGTCGGGACGGCGGTGGCGTACAACGTGTGGCAGTACTGCCAGGCGACCGGAGACACGGAGTACCTCTACTCCAAGGGCGCCGAGATGCTGATGCAGATCGCCCGCTTCTGGGCGGACAGCGCCGAGTGGGACGAGACCGTCGGGCGCTACCGCATCCGGGGTGTCGTCGGGCCCGACGAGTACCACGACGCCTATCCGGACTCCGACGCGGCGGGGCTGGACGACAACACGTACACGAACGTGACGGCGGCCTGGGTGCTCGCACGGGCCGGTGAGCTCTGCCGCGACCTGCCCCCGAGCCGTCGCCGCCAGCTCCTCGAACTGATCCGGCTGGACCCGGCGGAACTGGACCGCTGGGACGACGTCTCCCGACGGCTCCACGTGCCCCACCACCGCGGTGTCATCAGCCAGTTCGACCGGTACGGGGATCTGGCGGAGCTGGACTGGGAGGGGTACCGGGGGCGGTACGGGGACATCCGGCGCCTCGACCGGATCCTGGAGGCGGAGGGTGACACCGTCAACCGTTACCAGGCGTCGAAGCAGGCCGACGTGCTGATGCTCGGCTACCTCTTCTCACCCAAGGAACTCGCCGCGCTGTTCCGGCGGCTGGGCCACGAACTCGACGACGAGACCTGGCGGGCCACCGTCGACTACTACGTGGGACGCACGAGCCACGGCTCCACGCTCAGCTCCCTCGTCCACGCCTGGGTGCTCGCCCGGGTGCACCGCGACGACGCATGGGCGTACTGCGAGGAGGCGCTGATCGGCGACGTGGCCGACATCCAGGGTGGTACGACGGAGGAAGGCATCCACCTCGGGGCCATGGCGGGCACCCTCGACTTCGTGCAGCGCGGGATGACGGGCCTGGAGACGCGTGGCGACGCCCTGTGGCTCGCGCCGGCCACGCTGCCCCAGCTCTCGAAGTTCCGGATGCGGCTCCGGTTCCGCCGGCACTGGGACGTCGACCTGCGCCTGCGGGCCGAGCGTCTGCGGATCGCCGTGCCGGACTCGGAGCGCCCGGGTGTACGGGTCCGGCTGGACGGCAGCGCGTACGTCGTCGACCCGGGTACGGCGCGGTGGCTGGAGCTGCCGACCGACATGCCCGGAGGTTCGTGAACGGCCGTGCCGACGCGGCCGGTCCATTTCAGGAAGTCCGGTTCAGGGGTCCGGTTCAGGGGTCCGGTTCAGGGCGCCCGGTTCAGGCGGGCCGGGAGGACACGAGTACGCCGATCCTGTCGATGCGGTGCTCAGGATTGTGGTGGGCGTCGCGCCAGAAGTTGCCGGCCGCGTCGTCCTCGGGAGTCGCGCACGAGGAGAGAGTGATCATCGCGCGGGTCGGCTTCTCACCGGGCTCGCCCGGCACCTCGGCGCGCTGTTCGGCGAGCGAGCGCTCGGACCGGAAGGACGTCTGCCGGTTCTCTGTGATCCGGTACTCGTAGACCGTGCCGCCCTCCGTGACGAGGACCGCGTCACCCTTCGCCAGCGCGGGCAGCTCCCGGAGCGGGCCGCCGGCGGAGAGCCGGTGGGCCGTCACCAGGTAGTTCCCGATCTGACCCGGCCCGACGCCGCCCTGCTCGCCGTACGGGCTGGCGGCCACCCCGCGGTCCTGGATGCGGGTCCCGGGTCCGTCGTCCGTGGTCCCCTCGTACGGAACCACGCGCAGGTCGGTCACTCCGATCGACGGGATCGTGAGCTCCGCGGTCTCCGTACGGGGGTCGGTCCGGTCGGACGGCGGGCCGGTGGACGGGCCCGCGGGTGCCGTCACCGCCGTGGCGGCGACCGGCGGAGGCCCGGCGGCCGCCGCAGCGGCCGGACCCCCGGCCGCGAGCAGGAGGACGGCGATGCCCGCGAGGGCCCGGGGAACGTTGCGGGGAACACGGGGACGGTGCATGGCGTGATCCGGATCAGTAGCCGGTGGTGTCCGGGGCGGGCCCCGGAGTGCGACCCGCACCCTTCCAGTACACCACCGGCTACCCGATCGCGTCGGGTGCGCCCAGCAGCTCGCGCACCTCCTCGGCTCCCAGCTCCGTGAGCTGCTCCCCCACGAGCAGCCAGCGGGTGATGCCGACCGACTCGAGGAACGCCAGATCGTGCCCGGCGATCAGCAGCGCGCCCTCGTAGGACCCGAGCGCGCTCGTCAGCTGCCGCACACTGGCCAGGTCCAGGTTGTTGGTCGGCTCGTCCAGCATCAGCAGCTGCGGTGCCGGTGTGGCGAGCATCGTCGCGGCGAGGGCGGCGCGGAAGCGTTCACCGCCCGACAGCGTGCCGGCCGGCTGCTCGGCGCGCGCCCCCTTGAACAGGAAGCGGGCCAGCTGCGCCCGGATCTCGTTGTCGGTGGTCCCGGGCGCCGCCCGGGCCACGTTCGCGGCGACGCTCAGACCGTCGTCCAGCACGTCGAGGCGCTGCGGCAGGAAGCGCAGCGGCACATGGGTCCGGGCCTCGCCGCACGCAGGCGCGAGCTCCCCGGTGAGGGTGCGCAGCAGCGTCGTCTTGCCCGCCCCGTTGCGGCCGACGAGTGCGATCCGTTCCGGCCCCTGGACATGGAGCGAGCCTCCCCGCAGCCTGCCGAAGCGGGGAGTGAGCCCCTGCACGCTCAGCACCGTACGGCCCGCCGGAACGGCGGTGTGCGGGAGTCTCACCCGGATCTCGGTATCGTCCCGGACCGCCTCCGACGCGGTGTCCAGCCGCTCCCGCGCGTCCTGGAGCCGGTCCTCGTGCAGCCCGCGGAGCTTGCCCGCCGCCTCCTGGGAGGACCTCTTGTGGGCCCCGGCGACGATCCTCGGCGCACGCCGCTCGGCGTCCATCTTCCTGTTGTGCCGCTGGCGGCGGGCCACCTTGGTACGGGCCTCCTCCAGCTCGCGCTTCTGGCGGCGTACGTCGGACTCGGCCGCCCGCACCATGCGGCCGGCCGCTTCCTGCTGGGTGGCCAGGGCCTCCTCGTAGGCCGACCAGCCACCTCCGTACCAGCTGACCGAACCGGCGCGCAGATCCGCGATGCGGTCCACCCGTTCCAGCAGGTCACGGTCGTGGCTGACCACGACGAGCACGCCGGAGCGCCAGGACTCGACGGCCTCGTACAGCCGGCGGCGCGCGAACACGTCGAGGTTGTTGGTCGGCTCGTCGAGGAGCAGGACGTCGGGGCGCTCCAGCAGCAGTGCCGCCAGCCGCAGCAGCACCGTCTCGCCGCCGGACAGCTGACCCACGGTGCGGTCGAGCCCGATGCCGCCGAGGCCGAGCGACCCCAGGGTCGCCAGGGCCCGTTCCTCGACGTCCCAGTCGTCGCCGACCGTCTCGAAGTGGGCATCGGCGACGTCGCCGGCCTCGATCGCGCGCAGCGCCGTGCGCCGCTCGGTGATGCCGAGGGCGTCCTCGACGCGGAGGTCCGTGTCGAGGGTGAGGTTCTGCGGGAGGTGGGCGAGGTGCCCGCCGACGGTCACCGAGCCCGCGGACGGCTTCAGCACGCCGGCCAGCAGCCGCAGCAGGGTGGACTTGCCCGATCCGTTGGTCCCGACGAGTCCGGTGCGGCCCCGGCCGATGCTGAGGGACAGCCCGTCGAAGACTCCGGTGCCGTCAGGCCACCGGAAGGACAGGGCGGAGCAGCTGAGGGACGCGGCGGGGGTGGTGGGACGGTTCATGTGGTCCTCGCAGTCGCAAGCGTGTGAACAGGGGCTTCGTGTGCGAGCACCACGCGGCGACCGGCCGGGGGAGGAGGGGGGTGCGGTCCTCCGGACGACGGGGGACGGTTCATGCACCGAGGTCGCATCCACGCGGTGGGTCACGCGGCGGCAGGAGAGCCGGCAGGGCGTGACGGGCTACGGCAGGGGCCGTACCGCGCGATGATCGCGGACCTCAGATGCGCAACGTCCACCTCTATCGGAGACGACAGGACTCGAAAACTGTACCCCGGGCCCGGCACGGGCGCGCCTGACTTTCCGGCGGATCCGCCGCGCCGGGGGCGCCGTATGCCGGGTCCCTGTGCCCGGGACCACCGAGGACCGCCGCGGGGGCGCCCGGACGGGTGCGCACCCGCTGCGGCGCACTCGACCTCGGTCCTGCTCACGCGGTGAGCCCGCCTGAGCGCGCCGCGAGCCGCAGCACGGGACAACGGTGCCGGGTGACCCGCTCGCCCCCGTCGGGTTCGCGGGCGCGGGCCGCGCCGCAGTACGCCGAGGGGGCACGCCGGTATGTTCACCCGCCGTGCCCCCGGCTCCGCGCCCGGTCAGCGCAGGGTCTTCAGCATCTCCGCACCGAACGGTGTGATGTCCTCCGTACGCCCGCGCAGGGTCTTCGTCGCCCACTCGGGGTCGGCGATCAGCGCACGGCCGACGGCGACCATGTCGAACTCGTCGCGCTCCATCCGGTCCAGCAACTGGTCGATGCCGGTGACCGAGGAACTGTTGCCCTGGAAGGCGCCGAAGAAGTCGCCGTCCAGGCCGACCGAGCCGACGGTGACCGTCGGCCTGCCGCTGATCTTCTTCACCCACCCGGCGAGGTTCAGGTCGGAGTCCTCGAACTCCGGCAGCCAGTACCGGCGGGTGGAGGCGTGGAACACGTCGACGCCGGCCTCGGCCAGCGGCGTGAGGAGGGTGTCCAGTTCCTCGGGCGTCCGGGCCAGCTTCGCCTCGTAGGAGTCCATCTTCCACTGGGACATGCGGAAGAAGAGGGGGAAGGAGTTGGACACGGCCGCGCGGCACGCCGCCACGATCTCCGCCGCGAAACGGGTGCGCGCGACGATGTCGCCGCCGTACGCGTCGGTGCGGCGGTTGCTGCCCGACCAGAGGAACTGGTCGATCAAGTAGCCGTGGGCCCCGTGCAGTTCCACCCCGTCGAAGCCGAGGCGCTCCGCGGCGGCCGCCGCGTCCGCGAAGGCGGCGATGACGTCGTCGAGGTCCTTCTGCGTCATCGCGCGGCCCTTGGGCTCGCCGGACAGGGACACACCCGACGGGCCGACCGGCTCGGCGTCGGCCACGGGCGGGGCGCCCTCGGCGCGCGTGACACCGACGTGCCACAGCTGCGGAACGACCGTCCCGCCCTCCCGGTGCACGGAGTCCACGACTCCCGCCCAGCCCGCGAGCGCGTCCTCGCCGTGGAAGCGCGGCACCCGGTCGCTGGTGCCCGCGGAGGCGTGGTCGACGTAGGTGCCCTCGGTGATGATCAGCCCCACGCCGCCGGCGGCGCGGCGGGCGTAGTAGTCCGCGACGTCCTGGCCCGGGACGCCGTTCGGAGAGAACTGCCGGGTCATGGGCGCCATGGCGATCCGGTTCCGGGAGGTCAGTCCGCGGACCGAGAAGGGGCGCGAGAGAGCATCTGTTGCACGGCGGGCATTCTCGTCTGTCACTGCGTGTCCTGTTCGTCGCGTGGGGGCAGATCCATCCCTCGCCAACATGCGCACCGTGCTCCGGCATCCCGACACCGGACCCGATGTGGTCAAGGTCTCCCCGTCCGGTTCGCCCGCCGCCCCAGGATCACCGTGCGAGCGGTTCGACGGCGGGGCGGGGCCGCTCCTGGGCGGGCTCCGCGGCCGACGGGGCCACGGAGGAGGATGTCGCAGCCGAACTCGAAAGTGCGGCGGGCCGGTTCTCCGACAAAAGCCGGTGGCGGCCCGCCGATTCCTCCGGAGGTCCCGCATGATCCCGACGACACGCGCCGAAACCACTGACGACGGACCGGCCCGCCCCCTCATCGGGGCCGGCCCGCTGGCCGCTCGGCTCGGGGAGGGCGTGGTCCTCCTCGACGCCTCCGTCGGTGCCCACCGGGGTGCGGCCGTGCGCATCCCCGGGGCACGCCCCTTCGATCTCGACGGAGAGCTGTCCGACCACGCCTCCGCCGTGCCGCACACCATGCCCGGTACCGAGGAGTTCACCGAGGCGCTGCGGGCACTCGGTGTGCACGACACCGACACGGTCGTCGTCTACGACGCACAGGGCGTCTACTCCAGCGCCCGCGCCTGGTGGATGCTGTGCGCCATGGGCTTCGACAGGGTCGCCGTCCTCGACGGCGGTCTGCCGGCCTGGATCGCGGCAGGCCATCCGGTCGAGCCTTCGCCCGCCGCGTACGACGGGCCACGCGGCACCTTCACCGCCCGGCCCCGGCGAGGTCTGATCGTGGACGCCGGTGCTGTCACCGAGGCCCTCGCCGATCCGGCCGCCGCCGTCCTCGACGCCCGCACCGCGGACCGTTACGCCGGTACGGCGCCCGAGCCGCGCCCAGGTCTGCGAGGCGGTCACATGCCGGGTTCCGTCAGCCTCCCCTTCGGAAGGCTCCAGCGGGACGGCGGCGTGATGCGGCCGGCTCACGAGCTGCGCACGGTGTTCAAGGCGGTGGCAGGGCGCCGTGAGCAGCTGTACTTCAGCTGCGGCTCCGGGGTCACCGCCTGCGTCCTCGCGCTGGGGGCCGCCCTGGCCGGCTATCGCGACCTCGCCGTGTACGACGGCTCGTGGAGCGAATGGGGCCTGCCCTCCGACCGCCCGGTTGCCACCGGTGAGGCTCCCGGGGCATTCGGGCCACGGTGACCGCAGGGCGTCACGGTGGGCAGCTCACCGAGCTGATGGTGGAGCCACCCGAAGGGCGGCAACTGCACTGCCGACAGCGGAGCCCTGGCGACGATGCGGTCAGCACCGTCGATGCCACCACGCCGACTCCGGTTCTGTCGCGGGGTCGTGGTGTGTGCGTCCGAGGAGCACCGTGTCCAGGCGCTCGACCTTCGCGCGGAGTTCGGTGGCGGCCCGTGGTGGAAGCATGAACAGCGCGTCCGCCAGCTTGTCCCGTGCCCAGCCCTCGCCGCAGCAGGAGCAGGTGAACTCCGCCTCCGGCCGACTCCAGCGGCGCTCGGTGCCATGGACACGCGCGGACCATACGCTCAGTGCCACCGACACGATGCCCGGAGACAAGCGTTCCCGTTCGAGAACGCGGACGGCGGCATTCGCCGCCCCCGAAAGGCCCGGGACATCGCGGTACCGCACCCAGGGACTCCCCCGGCCGCGTTCGCGCGGTCGAAGCGAAGCCGGTGATCTACGCGGCATGGACCCTTCGTATGCATGTCATGGGTGCATGTTTCCACAGGCCGGGCCGGCGGGACAGGGTTTCGCGGGAGCGAGGAAACATGCTCGCCGGGGTCGGTCGACCGCGTGGGCGGACTCCCGCCCGGCATCCCACCGGCGGTGTCCGCACACCGGGGCGCCGGCAAGCGGTCCGAACGCTCCCTCTGCTCCCTCGGCTCCGAGAGGCGTAGCCGCAACAACGGGGTCGGCGAGCGAGTCCGCATCTGCGCCGGCTCGCCGGACGGACGAGTACGTATTCGGCACAGGCTTCCACGCTGATGAGAGTTTTTTCGGACCTGCGGTGCATTCGATATTCGCCTGCCCCATGAAGAAACGCCGTGCCCATGTCACGGGGGCAGAGGCATCGAGTACACCGGTACAACTGTGGAACTTCTTGGGGTGATCACAAGGGTGATCGGACGGCGCGACAGGTTTGCGACCCGGAGAACGGCTGGATCGATGCGATCTCCACCGCAGGACACAAAAAAGATCCTCCGTTGGTCGCAACCTCGGCGCCGTCCCCGGCACGCTTCATTGCTGTCCAAGGAATTGCCTTTTCAGTGGCGCGGGGGAGATATCAGCCGGATTCGGCTTGATCTCAGGAATGTCCGGCTCGGGCGCACCGGATTCCCGGTAACCCTCTTCATTCCGTCGCGGGCGCACCGGCCCGACGGGCCTCCTCCCGCTGCCGACCTGGGCGATCGTCATCAGGACTGCCCATATGGACGGCTGCCCCATCGCGCACCCTCCTCCCGGGTCGTGCCCCTTCTCGGCTCGACCCGGGAGGAGGGTGCGCGGCAGTTTTTGTTCCTTGCGGGTGACGATGGGGCGCTCCAGATTCTGCGCATTTTCGTGGCGGAAAAAATGGGGCTGTAGGGGAGTGCGCAAGGCTCTGGCCGTTCGTTTTCCGTGATAGAGTCCAGATGGAATTATCGGCGCCGCGAAAAAAGGGGAATGGCGTGAACACCGAGAAGGTTACGGCTCGACGTCTCACGGGTGGAGAGGTATCGGAGTTGGGCCTCCAGGACAGTATTTTCGTCTCGGCGGAGACGGATGACCTTCCTCTCGACTGCTACGCACCGGCTTTCCTTACCGAGCCGGGTAAGAATTTCGAAGGAGGGTCCTTCGTCGCGAGGACGATCTTCGGCCAGGAAATTCATGTTCTCCCCGACAACGCCGAAGAGTCCGGGATCTGGGTCGCCGACAAGGCAGGCGAAGAGATCGAGGTTCTCCAGAGTGCGGGTGTCCTCCTGAACCTCGCCCTTTTCGTGCCGAACGGGAGCAAGGAATCCCTGGAGGCGCTGTACTCCGCCGCGCGCGATGCGTTCGGCGCGGGGATCGTTCAGCGCTGGAGCGAGGAAACCGTCGCGGTGCCGGACGTCAAGGTCGACCTCTACGAGGAGCCTGCCCGGGGGCGGAAGAACACGAGCAGCCAGAACCGCGACCGCCGCGCCCTGGACATCTACCCGACCCGAGTGCGGTTCCTGGAGCCCAGCGATGGCTGGAGGTTCGTTGTCGAACCGCACAAGGAGATGGTCGATGAGACGCCGACGATCTGACCTGATGGCAGGTTAGGTCTCGATCCGTGGTGGGAGCCCGTCAGCTTGCTGACGGGCTCTTCTGTATTCACGGGCGCGGGGGCAAACCACTGGCCCGGATGCCGTCCGTCTGAGACTGCGGACTGTCGACGCCGGGTGAGGTGCAACGGGCGCCGTTCAACGGGCCGTTCATGCGGACCAGCACTCGTTGACCACCGGTCGGCCGGCCGGGCAGGCGCCGCCGGGCACGGCGGGCCGAGACGCTGTCGCGTACCTCGTCACCGGTGGGGCGGCAGGCACCCGGACGGAGGTCGGGGCTGTCCGAACGGGCCGGCGGAACTCGTCGGTCACGGTCGGGCGGACCGGATGGGCGACGGCCATCGCTCCTGCTCACGGGGCCGATGACGGAGGGGCTGCGGTTCCTCCGCCGGAATCCGTGCGGATCGTCGTCCGCCACCCTGACCGGAACTTCTTCGAGTCGGTTGCCTCCTCGTGTGTCGCGGATCTCCTGTGTTTGTCGTCGGCTCCCTGCGGGTTCGTCTGCGGTCGGTAACAGGGGGATCGCGAGGGGGTGTTCGTGTGACTTCATGGGGACACGGCATCGGGCGGGGCAGTGAAGGGGCAGGCAGACATGGCAAGGCACAAGGGAAGGGGATGGCACGGCAGGCTTCTCGGGGCGGGGCTCGGGGTGACGGCGCTGGCCGCTGCCACCTCGGTGTGGACCGCCCAGGCCGATCCCGCCGGAGGGCGGCAGCCGCAAGCACGTGCCTCGGCGCCGGATGCCCGCTCGCAGGGCCAGGTGGCGGCGGACATCGCGCACGCGTCGGACCGCGGCGCCCGGGGCGTCAACATCACCATCGACGACGGACCGGACCCGGTCTGGACGCCGCAGGTGCTGCAACTGCTGAAGGACAGCGGCGTGAAGGCCACGTTCTGCATGGTGGGCACGCAGGCGCAGGCCTATCCGGACCTGGTCAAGAAGGTCGTGGCGGCCGGGCACCGGCTGTGCAATCACACGGTCTCGCACGACACCACCATGGACACCCGGTCCGAGGAGTACCAGTCCCAGCAGATCCTCGAGGCCGAACGCATGATCACCGAGGCTTCCGGAGGCGTACGGCCCCAGTACTACCGGGCCCCGGGTGGTGCCTTCACCCCGTACAGCCGGCAGCTCGCCGCATCTCGGGGAATGCGGCCGTTGGGCTGGAACGTCGACTCCAAGGACTTCGAACATCCCGGCGTGGACACCATGGTCGCCACCGTCAAGAGCGAGATCTCCAACGGGCCGACCGTCCTCTTCCACGACGCCGGAGGAGACCGCTCCCAGACCCTGGCCGCTCTGCGCGAGGTGCTGCCCTGGCTGAGGCAGCAGGGGTACTCCTTCGGCTTCCCCGTGCGGTGAGTCAGACCCGTCGGGTGGCGATGCGGCCTGCTCCCGGTGTCGGCCACGCGCCTTTCCCCGGGGACGGGCCAGCCGATGGCGGAGGCGGAGTTGTCCGCCGACGGCTGTGACGACGCGGTGGCCGCCTCACCGGACGTCGCATGCCGGCACGTGGCCGTCCGTTGCGGTCGCTGCCCCTCGCCGGGCACAACTGAGGTGCAGCAAGCTTGCCGAGAGGCCGTCGCCCGGCTTTGATCACAGGCATGACCATCGGCGCGGCCATCAGTCTTGTCGACGACCAGATTCTCAGCCACCAGATCCTCCGGGGCATCGTGACCCTGCGGGATCATCTGGGCTGCTCGCTCCATGAGGCTCTGGATGCCTTCGTCGCCCGGTACGAAGTGCTGAGGGTGGAGCAGCCGAAGGCCTTCGTGTGCGGTCACGACGAGTACTGGGCCAACTTCTGCTCCTGAGACTCCGCCGGCCCGGTGCACCCACCATCCCGGCTTCTACGGACCTGCCGGTCGACGACCCGGTACGCCTGGCACTTCGGCCTTGTCGCGGTGTCCCATGAGGAGCCCGGTACTTGAGCCGACAGGGGGCCTCGAACTGCGAGGACACACCTCTCGCGTGGAGCCGTCCGGGTCTGCGGAAGTCCGCCGCTGACCGCCCTGACCGCCACGTGATGGCGCACGCTGTTCGGGGATCTCGGCTGCCCCGAAATCCACTGTGCGGATCTTCTTCGGACTGCTGGGATGGGTGCATGAGTCTCTTGCCGGCCGAGGTGGCCGAGGCCGTCGTCCGTGTCGTTGTCCGTGATCTGACGCCCGCTGACCTGCCGGCCTGTTCCTGGGCCGGTTCGGCGACCCATATGGGCAAGGTGGCACGGGAGTTGGAGCGTGCAGAAGCTGGTGAGGTGGACTACCTGGCGCTCTGCACTCCGGTTGGTCTTCCGGTGGCGATCGGCGGTGTCGACTACCAGGTGGTGGAAGGCGCGGGCACGCTGTGGCAACTCGGGGTGCTCCCGGCCCTCCAGTCGTGCGGTCTGGGCGCCGTGCTCATACGCGCCGCGGAGGACCGCATCAGGGCACGCGGACTGCGGCGCGCGGAACTCAGGGTGGAGGAGAGCAATCCACGCGCCCGGGCGCTGTACGAACGCCTGGGGTACGTGGCCTACGGCAGCCGGCCCGACGCCTGGGACGTGGAGGCGCCGGACGGTTCACTGCGCCGGTACGAGACCATGTGCACGCTCATGCACAAGGACCTGTCTCACTGATCGCTTCAACGTGAGGCTCACAGCCGTCTCGAGCTACGACGTAGAGGCGAGTTGGAGCAGTCCGGGGTTGCGGCCGGCGATCTCGGGGGTGATCCCACGTGCGTGGGTAGGGGATGCCGATACCTTCGGGTTGCTGCGAGAGCTGGGCGCGGTCCTCCTGGCCGTACTTCACACACGACTGTCCGGCGCAGCGGGTACGAGTCTGTACGCGTTGTCCTGGGGGACGACACGGCCCCCGGTGGGCGGCGGGAAGTGGCTGCCCAGCAGCAAGGTCCGGGTGCCGGAGAGTGAGCGGAGAATGCGCTGTCTGGTCGTGGCCGCTTCCCCCGTGTCGATGTCCACGCAGCTGCCCAGGCCGGGGTGGGCCAGCTGGACCGGGTGGTGGATGCAGTCTCCGGTGATGAGTGCGCTCTCACCGTGGCTGCGCACCTCCACTGCCACCTGCCCCGGTGTGTGGCCCGGAGTAGGCAGCAGACGGACGCCCGGCACGATCTCCGTGCCTTCGGCGGGGACGTCGACGAGGTCGAACAGGCCCGCGTCCCTGATGGGGTGCACCGAGTCCCGGAACATCTGGCATCGTGCCTCATCCATATCCACCCCCGCCCAGTAGTCCCATTCCGTGCGGGTGGCTAGGTAGCGCGCGTTCGGGAAGGTAGGGACCCAACTGTCACCCCTTTCACGAGTGTTCCAGCCGACGTGATCGGTGTGGAGGTGGGTGAGGACGACCAGGTCCACGGTCTCGGGTGCGAAGCCGGCCTGCGTGAGCCGTCCCAGGTAGTCGGTGTCCAGGTTGTGCCAGGCGGGATTGGCCCGCTGTTTGCCGTTTCCGATGCCGGTGTCGACGAGCACCCGAAGGCCGTTCACCTCAACCGCGAAACTGTGGCTCGCCAGACGCAGGACGCTCTGCTCGTCCGCGAAGTCGGGCCGCAGCCAGTGCGCCCGGGCGACGACCTCCGGGCCGGCTCCGGGCAGCAGCCAGGGTCCGGTCTGCGGGGGAAGGTGGATCTCGTCCACACGCCGGATGGCGACGTCTCCTACCGACCACGTCGGGATGTGGTTGTGGGCTCCGGTACCGGTTTCAGCGGTCATGAGGTGTTCCTTACCTGCCGTGAGTGAGAAGGGGTGAGTGCTCCGGAAGTGGAGTGCGTCGCATGGCAGGGCCCGCGGAGGGGCTCTGTGTGGCTTCCCCTCCCTGGGCTAAAAGCAACGGGTTTGCGTTTAGGTACCGTAGGTCCTAGCGTCCACTAAGGCAAACGGTTAGCGTTTGGCTGTTCAGGGGTGGACCGCGGTCCACCGCGAAGCGACCTGCAGAGCCGAGAGGGCGGTCATGGGCACAAGTGAAATCACCCCACAGGGAGCGGCCCGATGGGCGCTTCGGGCAGGGCTTCCGCTGGGCGGCGAACGGCACGAGGCGGTGGCGGGTACCGCCCGTCACATCCAGTCCGTCGTCGCCACCTTGCGGGAGCTCGACTTCGAGGACACCGCACCGGCGGCCGTCTTCATCGCCGTGAAGGAGGTCTCCGATGCGGCCGTATGAGTTGTCACTCGCCGAGGCGGCCCGCGCCGTGCAGGCGAAGGAACTGTCGCCGGTCGAGCTGACAGATTCCGTTCTGGGCCGCATCGACGCGGTCGAGGAGCGGCTCCGGGCCTACGTCACCGTGGATGCCGACGCCGCGCGCC
Source organism: Streptomyces sp. NPDC005752 (assembly GCF_040630715.1). NCBI lineage: Bacteria > Bacillati > Actinomycetota > Actinomycetes > Kitasatosporales > Streptomycetaceae > Streptomyces > Streptomyces sp. NPDC005752. The sequence goes on from NZ_JBEXYB010000030.1 coordinate 78,399, forward strand.
GCTCGGCGGCCCGTGCCGAGCGTGAGATCGCGGCCGACGGACCACGCGGCCCCCTGCACGGCATACCCATGGCCCTGAAGGACCTGATCGACGCCGAGGGCATGCCGACCACGGCGAGCTCCCGCGTCCGGGCGGAGCACGTCGCGGACAGCGACAGCGCTGTGGCCGCACGCCTGGCCGGGGCGGGCGCGGTCCTGATCGGCAAGACTCACACCCACGAATTCGGCTACGGTCTGACCACGCCGCAGACCAGCAACGCCTGGGATCACAGCCGTGTCGCCGGGGGGTCGAGCGGCGGCTCCGCCGTGGCCGTGGCTGCGGGAGAGGCCACCTTCGCACTGGGCACGGACACCGGCGGCTCCATCCGCGTCCCCGCTGCGCTGAACGGTGTGGTCGGACTCAAGCCGACCTACGGCCTTGTCTCCCGGCACGGCGTCACCTCGCTGTCCTGGTCCCTGGACCATGTCGGCCCCCTCACCCGCACCGTCCAGGACGCGGCACTCGTCCTGGACGCCCTGGTGGGCCACGACCCGCGCGACCCGGCAAGCCGGCCGTTCGCGCTGCGGGGCGACCTGTTCCGCCAGGAAGGAGACCTGAAAGGACTATGCGTCGGAGTGCCGCGCAACTATTACTTCGAACGGATCTCTCCCGAGGTCGAGGCAGCGGTCCGGCGGGCCGTCGCACGGCTCCAGGAGCTGGGGGCCGACGTCGTCGAGGTCGAGATCCCGATGGCCCGCTACGTCCAGGCGATCCAGTGGGGGCTGATGGTCCCCGAGGCCACGGCCTACCACGAGCACACACTCCGCTCCGTCCCCGAGCTGTACACGCCGGACGTACGCATCCTGCTGGAGGCCGGTGAACTCGTCCTCGCCGGAGACTATGTGCGAGCCCAGCGTGCGCGGACCATGATGCGCGACGCCTGGACGCGGATGTTTCGCCACGTCGAGGTCATCGCCGCTCCCGCGGTGCCGACGACCGCCGTCGAGGCGGGCCGGGAAACCGTCGAGTGGGTCGACGGAAGCGTGGAAGCCGTCTCCGACAGCTATGTCCGGCTCTCGGCGCCGGCCAACATCACCGGGGTCCCGTCGCTCACCCTCCCCGTCGGCCACGACCACGCGGGCCTGCCCATCGGCATGCAGCTCATGGGCCGTCCGCTGCACGAAGCGACCGTGCTGCGGGTGGGGCGCGCCTACGAGCTGGCGGGCGCCGGCACAGGACGACTCGCCCCGATCGCGGCCTGAGCGCGCGGCGCCCGGCCGACGAGCCGTCGGCCGGGCAGCGCGCCCGGGCTGCGGCAGGAGGCCCGGCTAGAAGCAATGAATTTGCATTAAGGTGGATGGCATGAGCCCCAAGCCCATGGTTCGCCCGGGAGGGCGCAGCACTCGCGTGCAGGAGTCCGTACACGCGGCAGTCCGTGAACTGGACGCCGAAGTCGGGCGGGACGCGCTGACCGTCCCCCTCGTCGCGGCCCGCGCCGGGGTGACGCCGTCGACCGTCTACCGCCGGTGGGGCGATCTGCAGGAGCTCCTCTCCGACGTCGCGGTCGAGCGCCTGCGTCCCGAGGTGCCCCCGGCCGATCTGGGCAGCCTCCCCGAGGACCTCGGCGTATGGGCGGAGCAGTTCCTGGACGAGATGGACTCTCCGCCGGGTCGCGCCTACATCCGTGACGCGCTCCTCGGAGACCCGAACGGCAGCAACGCCGGACAGTGCTCGGCCTACGCCGCCGATCAGATCGACCTCGTGCTGGCACGCGCGTCGGAGCGGGGCGAGGCCGTCCCCGACACGGAGCAGGTCATCGACCTCGTCGTGGCTCCCATGATGTACCGGATTCTGTTCCGCCCCAGTCGGCTGGACGCCGCGTACGCGCGCGACCTCGTCGGGAACGCCCTCGGCCGGCACTGAGGCCTGGGGTCGCCCGCCACGTCCGGTCCGATCGGAGCCGTTGCGTGAAGCCGACGGACCGCGAGGCTGTCATTCACCGGGGCGCCGCAGCTCCCGTCGCCCGGGCATCACCCCAGACTTCGGCCGCATGTGGCCTCTGATCTGGGGTGATGGTCGTTGCGGCCCTGAGCTCAAGGTCCCGGTGAAGCTCCCGGAGACCGCTGGCCACCGAAGCCACCGGAGCCTCGTGACACGGCCCTTCGTGCTGAGTCGGGGGCGGTCGGCCCGGTCGTGGGACTCGACGCCGGCCCACGCGGACGCGCCTTCTCCTCGGAGTGAGAGGGGGAGGTCGGGCCCTGGAGGTCGAAGTGCTGCCGCGGGGCCGGGTGGGCGGGCAGGCGGATCAGCGCAGTCCGGCGAAGAGATCGTTCTCGGGTACGGCCGCGCCGGTGGAGTCCTTGACGCGTACGAAGGTCTCCGTACCCATCAGCTCGCCGAACCTCTCCTTGCCCATCCTGAGGAAGAAGATGTTCTCGCCCTGACTGGCGTGCGCGGCCAGCGCATCGAACTTCTGATCGCTGAACGCGGCGGTGTCCACCCACGTGGTGATCTCATCGTCGGGGAGGCCGATCTCGGCCAACGCGGCCGCCTCTGCGGGATCCGGCTCCGGCATGTCCCCCTGGAACTCGCGCATGGTCTCCCCGAACCGCTGCATCATCGAGCGGGGCATCGTCGTCCAGTACACCTTCGGTGTCAGCGCGGTCATCTCCAGCGCCGCCATCGTGATGCGGTTGGCCTGGATGTGATCGGGGTGGCCGTAGAAGCCGTTCTCGTCGTAGGTGACGACCACATCGGGTCGGTAGTGCCCGATGAGTTCCGCGAGCCGGGCGGCGCCTTCCTCGACGGGGGTCCGCCAGAAGGCTCCGGGGGCGTCGTTGCTGGGCCAGCCCATCATCCCGGAGTCGGCATAGTCCAGCATCTCCAGATCGCTGATCTTCAGGACGTCGCAGCTCGCCTCGAGTTCCCGCCGGCGCATCGACGCGACGGCCGCCGGATCATGCCCGGGATCGCCAGGCTTGGTGCCCGCCGTTCCGTCGCCGCAACCGCCGTCGGTACAGGTCACGAGAACCGTGCGGATGCCTTCCGCGGCGTACCGCGCGAGGACGCCTCCGGTTCCGGTGGCCTCGTCGTCGGGGTGGGCGTGTACCGCCATGAGCGTCAAGGGCCGGTCAGTCATGAAAACAGTCCTCCTGCAGAGCTACGTACTGGTCCGAACACGCGGCGGGCACACCGCGATCGTGGGGACCGGGTCCTGGTGGGGGAGGCCTTTCGGTATCCGTTTTCCCCGCCCGTGCCGCGCCGGTCCTTCGATCGATGCAACCGTGCAGGCCGGACCGCCTGTTCCCGGTGCGACCGCTCGGTCTTCCGGGCATCGGCGTTTTCAGGGGCACAGGCGCCGCGGATGGGCGGTCTCTGCCAAGGTGCCTGAGTTGCGCCGCCTCTGATGGCGCTCCGAGGCGAGACTCCTCGAAGTGGGCCGGTGGCTCAGAGAGGGATGAGGCGAACCTGGCTGTCGCAGAGCTTGATCATGTCGTCGTCGCCGTCCGAGGCATGCAGGGCAACCGCCCGGCTGCCGCAGGAGCAGTTCTCCGCGGAGAACTCCGCGACCGCCGCGTCCGTGACGTCCTCGAGATCCGGGATGTAAGGGCGGACGTCGGGCAGTGGGGTGCAGAAGGTGACGTTGGCGGTCAGTAGTGCCTCGTCCGTGTCGGCGAAGGAGAGCGAGACGTAGGACTTCACCGCTGTGTCGCCGAAGTGCTCCTGCGCGCCGTGCAGGCAGGCGGCGACGTAGGCCAGGCACCTCCGGACGAGGAGGGGCGCGCGTTCGTCCGTCGCGGAGGGCAGGTCGTGGTCCGTCATTCCCCTGCCGTTGACCGTGGTCTCCTCCGCGAGCCGGTCGGAGTAGCGCGGAAGGTTCTCAGGGAGCAGATCGGTCAGCACCCGCCCGCCGGCGGGTGTCACGGACCATCCTCGCTCAACGACTTCACGGAACACGGGAGGGATGTCCTGAGGGCTCGGTCCTGCGGTGCCCGTCTCCCGCAGGAGCGCCCTCATCCGAGCATTGCTTCGCATGTCCAGCCCCCGCACAGCGGCGTCGGCGCGCGCGAGTCCCCGTTCTGCCGACCATACTGCGGACTTCTGGAGCGTAGGCCCGTCGACCCGGGCCGCGCCCGCTGCGTATGCGGCCCAGAGCAGTTCCCGGCAGCCGAAGAAGGATTCCCCCCAACTGTCCACCCAGATGTGCACGCGGGACGGTCCGGCCTGTGTGGCGTCCCACCACTCCCAGCCCCGGGAGTCCTCGTCGGGGTCGAAGCGGTACAGCCAGTCCTGCAACTCCCACGGCCGGCTTTCCTCCATGTGCTCCACGTACCCGTCACGGCCGGTCCTGGCGAACTGCGGGGCGCGCTCCTCGTCCTCTGAACCGATGACCCCGAACCAGTCCGGAACGTCGTCCACCGGGAGGCTCTCCTGCTCGAAATCCGCAGTGCCACCCAGTCGAAGAGCAGGCATGAGGACCGAACGCAGACGCTGCTCGTACTCCGCGGCGTCGCCGTAGGTATGGACGACGAAGCGAGAGAGGACGGGCGGGGCGGATTCGGCACCGGGGCGATCCCGGAGTCGATGGAGTTCGACGGTCAGACTGCCGCTGGTATGCATCACGGTATGAAGTCTCACCCGTGTGTCACTCCGCCTGCCGCATCAGCCTGACCGCGGCGTTCCTCAACTCTTCGTCCGAAAGGTCATCGGGCCCGGTGGACTCCTGGTCGCCCGGCCTCGGCCAGCTCTGGCACCGATGGCCTGGGCGAGCTGCTCCGCCCCATCGGCGCGGTGATGGATACGTTCATGCGGCTGTGGCGCGGGGAGCCGAGGCAGTACCGCTGCCGCGCGGGTTCCGGTGGCGGTCCGGATGGCGGTGTTCGGCCGATAGTCGCCCGGGTCCGCGGCGAGCTCAGGTGCGTGGGCCCGCGCCGTGCAGCAGGGTGTCGATGATGCGGGCGGCGAGGGTGTCGGTGTCGATACCGGTGTCGTCCGGGCTCCCGTGCAGGGACTCCCCGAGGAGCGCGTAGTAGACGCGCCGCACCCAGTGGAGGTCGGCTGCCTCGTCGATGAGCTTGTCCGCCCGGGCCCGTTCCAGCACTGTGATGCAACGCCGGCCGATGTCCTCGTGGAGGGCGGCCGCCTCGCTGTCGGGATCGGCCGGCAGTTCCAGGGCGAATGTCCAGGCGCCCTTCACCTCGAGCACGTTGGCCGTGATCCGGTGCAGTGCCACCAGCGGAGGGGCGGTGTCCGGCCGGCCGTCCTCCACGGCTTGGGCGAGTTGGCGGGCTGCGGACGAAGCCAGCGCCTCGATCAGCGCCTGCCGATGGGCGAAACGGCGGTGGATCGTCGTCCTGGCCACCCCCGCCGCGGTCGCGATCTGCTCCATCGACGCGCCGGGATCTTTGGAGAGCACGCGTTCGGCCGCCTCCAGGATCGCGCGCACGCTGCGCTCCGCGTCCGCCCGCAACGGTCGTGCCGCTGTCTCACTCATGACGCCTCCCGGCCCTCCGCTTGAGCTTCGAAACGGTACATCATTGAGTCACCTTTGAATTAACTGCATCGAACCTGTTGCAGTTAGCTGCAGAGTCGATACTCTTTGGTCGCAGATCCTCGTCGAGTGAAGGAGATTTCCCGTGCGCAGTGCAGCGCTCATCACCGGTGCCTCGTCCGGACTCGGAGCGGAGTTCGCCGCGCAGCTCGCCGCCCGTGGATGCGATCTGATCCTGGTGGCGCGTTCCGAGAGCAGGCTCACCGCCCTCGCCAAGCGCCTGGCCGCGGAGCACGGCATCCGCGCCCACGTCCTGGTCCAGGACCTCGCCGAGCCCGATGCGGCCCGGCAGATCGCCGGCCGTCTCGCCGCCCGCGGCCTGAGCGTCGACCTGCTGGTCAACAACGCCGGATTCGGCACGTGCGGTCGCTTCGAGGACATCGCGGCGGACCGTGACCACGACCAGTTGATGGTCAACGTCGTCGCACTCGTCGACCTCACCCACGCACTGCTCCCCGGCATGCTGGAGCGTGGCACGGGCGCAGTCGTGAACGTCGCTTCCACCGCGGGCTTCCAGCCCTCCCCGTACTTCGCCGTCTACAGCGCGGCCAAGGGCTTCGTGCTGAACTTCGGGCTCGCCCTGCGTCAGGAGTACCGCGGGCGCGGCGTTCGCGTACTCACTCTGTGCCCCGGTCCGGTCGACACCCCCTTCTTCGACGCCATCGGCACCCGCAAGGCGGCCGTCAACGGCTCGATGACCACGCCGGAGCCGGTTGTGCGCGCCGCTCTGCGCGCGCTCGATCGCGACCGCGGCTACGTCACCCCCGGACTCGGCAATGCCCTGGCCGCGCATCTGCTGCCGCGCCGGCCGCGCACACTGGTCGCCGCCTTGGCCGAGCGTGTCACCCGGAGGGTCCTCAGCCCCGCGAGCACCGCCTCACAGTCGAAGGAGTACGCGGCATGAGTTCCTCCACCGTTCCGGCCGCGGGTGCCGCCGCCGCGATGCTGCTCGTCGGTACTTCGACGGCCGTCTCCGCGACGATTGCCGATTACCCCGTCCTCATCGGTCAGGCCCTGCGCTACGCGCTCGCCGCTGCGATCCTCCTCGCCGTGGTACGCCACCGCCGTTTACCCCGCGCCGGCCTGACCGCCCGTGACATCCTGCTCCTTCTCGCGCTGGCCGCCACCGGCCTGGCGGGCTTCAACATCTTCCTCGTCGAAGCCACCCGGCACGCGAGCCCGGCCACGATCGGCACGGTGGTCGGAGCGATCCCCATCGTCCTCGCACTCGTCGGGCCGTTGACGGAACGCCGTCGGCCGGCCGTGCGCACCGTCGTCGCCGCGGTTGTCGTGACCCTGGGCGCTGCCGTCGCCGCAGGGCTCGGCGGCGGCAGCCTGCGCGGTGTGCTGCTGTCTCTGGGGGCACTCGCCGGAGAGGTCGCCTTCTCGCTCCTCGCCCTTCCGCTGCTGCCCAGACTCGGCCCCATGAGAGTCGCCGCCTATCCTGCGGCGCTGGCCGTGCCCATGCTGCTGGCCGCGAGCATCGCCCTGGACGGTACGAGCTCCCTTCGCCTGCCCACCCCCACCGAAGCGGCTGCCTTCGGTTACCTCGGTGTACTCGTCACAGCCACCGCCTTCTTCCTCTGGTACGACGCTCTGCGCCGACTGGGCGCAGCGCGTGCCGGACTTTTCGCCGGACTCGTTCCGGTGGGTGCACTGGTCACCACAGTCGCACTCGGGCTCGGCGAGGCGGGCCTCGCAGATGTTGCCGGCGCACTGCTCGTCGGCGCCGGTGTCCTGATCGGTCTGCGGCAGCCTGTGCCGACCGGTGCTGCGGGGCGGGTCGGCCGTCCTGTCCGGCGTTCCCGGAGCGAAGACGAGCGGCGGGTGCGGCCGTCATGCGAACTTCGGTAGCGCAGGCCAGGTGACCAGGTGCTCGGCACCGGGAGCCGTCCGCATCGCACGGTGAGGTGTGTCCGGCCCGAACCGGCTCGGGAACAGGGGCGTCGAGTACGGCGGGGAGGTCCGTCCAGGCCGTCGAGCCGTCCGCTTCACAGCCCTCGTCCCGCACCACCGGGTTCGGCGCCGCCGGTGCGGGGCTGCCTCTGGGCCGCCGTGGCAGAGACGGGCTCACGGGGTGAGAACCGCCTTGCCCCGGATCCGGCCGGTCTCACTGAGCCGGTGGACGTCGGCCAGTTCGGCGAGAGGGTGTGCCGCGAACGGCGCAGTACCAAGGCTCGCCGCAACTCACCCAGCATCGCCCGCGGATCTTTGATGCCGACCCGTCGCTCGGCGATCCGATCCGCCAGTGCGGTCCCCTCAGCCATCTTTCCTGGGCCTGACCTGCGGAGACTCGACTTCCGGTGCAGTCGGTGCCGTTGCGGTCCAGCCCTCTGTTGACCGACGCTGTCCGCCCCGGGTGGTGCACGGGTGGTGCGCGGTAGCGCCGTGTACCTGACTGTGGCGTCGTCCGGGCAACTACGGGCGGTACGGCATTGGGGGGCTGCTGCCCGTCTGGCGCGTCATATCACCCAGAGCAGCCCATTGCCGCCCAGGAGGGTGCCGTTTTGCTGGGTGAGGCCGACGGAGGACGCGGTGAACATACGACTGCCCGCGGCTGTCGGTCCGGAGGTGCCACCGGGGAGGACCCAAACAGCGCCCGTGGAGTTGTTCTCGGCGGCCGCTCCGACGAACAACTCGGCTTTGCCGTCCTTGTTCACATCACCTGCGGCGACCGTCGTACCGAAGAAGTCGTCGACCTCTGAGCCGCCGGGGACACTTGCTGTGTCCTGATTGAAAGCGTACGCCCCGGTACCGAGGGCGCCCGTGCGTCGTCCGGGGATGACGGACACCTGCCCGGCCCGGCCGACCTTGCCAATGGATTCGTACGGCGCCCCGACCACGATGTCGGCCAGCCCGTCACGGTTGAGGTCGGCCACCGCCAAAGCGCCGCCGAAGGCGTCGTACTTCTCACTTCCGCCGGGGACGCCAGCGGTGTCCTGCGTGATCTGAACGGGTGCCGCGTCGGCCGCGATGCCGAGCGCCGAGCCGTACCAGACCAGGATGCGACCGCCCAGCGCGCCGTCGACCCCGGCGACTTCGGGTTCGTCCGGGTCGCCGACCACGAGATCGGCGAATCCGTCGCCGTTGAGGTCGCCGGTTGCGGAGATCAGGCCGTTGCCCTTCTGGAGACCGGGTGAGACACCGGGCTTGTGGACGTCGTTCTCGGGGTTCACGAAGACCATGCCACCAGAGAGACCACTGAAGCGGTAGGTGACGTTCACATGGTCCTGGGCTCCGTCCCCGTTGAAGTCGCCGAGCGCCACAGACTCGCCCCAGGACCTGTCCGCCGGCCCTGCCGCGTTGCCGAACGATCCGGTGCGACTGAAGGGGCCGGTGAAGCGGACGGCCCCGTGCCAGCCGCCCGCCAGGACTTCGGTCTTCACTCCCGGGCCGGCGCTGACAGCAGCCAGGTCCAGGCCGTAGTACAGCGGATCGCTCTCCGGTGTCGGCAGGTTGGTGCCTGTAGTGAGGCCGGAGCTGCTCCCCCACAGCACCGTCACTGCCCCGGCATCGATTCCCTGGGCCGTGCCCTCGTAGGGCGACGAGACGATCAGGTCCGCGTACCCGTCGCGGTTCAGGTCCGCCGTGGCGGTGGCGGCACCGAACCGGTCGTATGCCTCGGCGGTGCCCGGCACGCCGGCGGTGTTCTGCGTAATGATCTTCCGCCGGGTCGTCGACAGTCCCGACTTCGACCCGTACATCACGACGACCGCACCGGCCGCCTCCTTGCCCGTCACGTCGGCGCCGGGGGCGGGCAGGACGGCGTCACGGTAGCCGTCGCCATTGAAGTCACCGGGTACCGCCCCGTGCACGGCGACCGCGGGACTGGCCGGCAGCAGCGTGGCGCCGACCAGACCGGCGACCAGCAGGGCGGCGGCTCTCCACCTGCGCCCGGTCAGAACACGGTTCATTCTCATGTTGAGTCCCCTCCACCCCGGGCACACCTTCCGTGCACCCAAGCATCGCGACGGAGTGTAAAGGCGTGCGGAGGGCTGTCGCCGGGCGGGGATACCGTAGAAAGCCTTTTGAGGCGATTGAAGCAGCGTCCCAGTGTTCCCCAAGTGTCGCTTCAGTCGCTGTGATTCGACGCGCGATCAGATCGGGGGCGGCTTGAGCATGCTCATCAAGAGACCGTCGCATCTGATACCCGGTGTGAGCGGTGTTCTCGCCTACCGTCACACGGCGCGTGCGGTTCGAAGCATCCCCGGCTTCGTCACTGGGCTGCAAGATCCGGGGATGTTGCAGCCGTCTGTAACCGGGCACCCCGGACAGCGCTCACGCCGACTGTCCGCTTCCAACAGGACAGTCGGACAGCTGGGACACCTTCGAGCGCCCCGCTATTCTGCTGCGCGGCGCGGACCAGAGGGTTGAGGAACCACGGCGTTCGATCGTTCGCTGTGCCCATGTGGGTCCTGGTGGGGCAGTCGCCGGACTGTCGGTGGATTCGGGGGAGCGTTGCAACCTGCCGGACCTGGCCTTGAACTGGTCCACAAACCAAAGAAGCCCCCGGCCGCTGGCCTGGGGCTTTTTCATGGAGCGGGTGACGAGAATCGAACTCGCGCTCTGAGCTTGGGAACCAACGGTTCTTGGAATGGTGCAATCGCCCTGACCTGCATGTTTGCCCGGTCCGGGTGAGGGCGCCGAGGTCTCTGGAAGCCGTACATGACCGCTGCTGTCCGCTCCGAAGGGCACGGATGGGGCACGACGGCCGAGGGGCGATCAGCCCCTCGCGCGAACCGCAACCTGTCGCGTGTTCGGCATCGTCGGGCCATCAGTCCTCGTGCGGGGACGCGAGCTCGTGAAGTCGTTCCCCGATGTCGTCGGCCCAGGTCTGTGCCCACTGACGCAGCCCGGCGATCGCCTCCTCGCCGAGTCCGTAGGCGGCGAATTCCGTGTCATCGATCCAGTCGGCTCCGCCCAGCCGAGCTTGGAGCTCGCTGAGATCGAAGGAGTCCCGGGCATGGCGCCGGCCGAGTTCCTCGAGTTCGACGGGGTTCCAACGGCCCGTGGCGGCCTGCACGTCGATAAGGTCCCTGGCGAGTCCGCGGTCGGCCAAGGCGCGGACCTTCGTGCCCACGACATCTTCGAGGGACAACACCAAGCCGTGCTCGGTGTGTACGGGTGGCCGCCAGAGTGCCTCCTTGAGGATGTCGACCTCGCACTCTTCACGGCTGACAGGGTCGGTGACGATCAGGCGCGCGGACAGCGGGTCTGTTTCCAGAGCACTGACCTGCCACCCGCGCTGCTCCAAGCCGGTGCGTACGGCAGTCGCAATGTTGTCCATGCGCTCGGGGTTTTCGGTCGCGACATCGAGGTCCTGGCTGAGCCGGTCGACCAGGCCGTGCGCCTGGACTGCGTAGCCACCGGTAAGCGCCAGAGGATATTCGCCACCTACGGCGAGCACGTCTGCAAGCAGGCGACGGTGCAGACCGGTGAGGTTCACGCAGCGGCCTGGGTACGGTGAGCCAGCTCGTCGAAGGAGCGTTCCCAGACTTCACGGACATCACGGCTGATCAGCGTGCGCAGTGTGGGCCACAGGCTGATGAGAAGGTCGCGATTGAGGTACTGGATCAGATCGTCGTGCTGGCCCTCGGCCAGGACGATGCGGTAGCAGCTCATCCGAAGACGGGGCTGGTCGAGGTCGAACGTGGTCAGTCCCGACCACGCCAGGTGGAGGGGCAGGCTCACTGTGCCGTGCTCGGGGCCGGCGAGCTCGGAGAGCGCTGCGGGCGCGCGCCGGGCGAACTTGGCACGGCGGAGATCGGAAAGGCTGGGCTGTGATGCCATACGTCGATTATCCAGGGAGAGGCCACAGAAGCCGACCGGACGGTGACAAGGTGCCGCATACGAAGAAGCCCCGGGCCGCTGGCCTGGGGCTTTCATTATGTGGAGCGGGTGACGAGAATCGAACTCGCGTTCTGAGCTTGGGAATCAACGGTTCTTGAACGACTGCATCGGCTCTGACCTGCCTATTTGCTCGAGACGTACGAGGTCGGAGCGGTCTCCGGGCGCCGTGCATGACCGCTGTTGTCCGCTCCGCCGGGCACGGATGGGGCACGGGCGGTGGCGGTGCTGCGGATGTCTGCTGCGGTGCGCGCCGATGTCGGTGAGGACGCCGGTGCGCGCTCACGCTCACGCTCATGACCAGTGGGAGCAGTCTTCCGCGAAGATCTCCGCGACCGCTGCGGCCGCCACGCGCTCGATGTCCGGGATGTAGGGGCGGACGTCGGGCAGTGGGGTGCAGAAGGTGACGTTGGCGGTCAGTAGTGCCTCGTCGGTGTCGGCGAGGGAGAACGAGACGTAGCACTTCACCGCTGTGTCGCCGAAGTGCTCCTGTGCGCCGTGCAGGCAGGCGGCGACGTAGGCCAGGGACCTCCGTACGAGGAACGGCGCGCGTTCGTCCGTCGCAGTGGGCAGGTCGTAGTCCGTCATTCCCCTGCCGTTGACCGTGATTTCCTCCGCGAGCCGGTCGGAGTGCTCCGGGAGGAGGTCGGTCAGCACCCCGCCCACCCGACGGGCGTCGTGGACCATCCTTGCTCCCGACTTCACAGAGCATGGGAGGGATGCCCTGGCAGATCAGTCCTGCGCTGTCCGTCCTCCGCAGAAGCGCCGGGACGGGCGCACACACGTGCCGGCAACCCTCTCCGTGCTAGCGATGCCACTTCGATGAATGCCTACAACACCGTTGAGCGCCTTCGGTGGTTCGGGCCAAACCTAACCGGGCCGGACCCGGCTGGACCGCCGAGTAGCCGCGGGGTGAAAATCCCCTTGGCTACTCGGCGGGCTATTGGTGCTTCCCTTCCTCTGAGTTGAGGAATTCCTCAAGAGATGTCAGCAGGGCGACCACGGCAGTGGCTTCTTCCTCCGAGGTGCGGGGGGCGCCCGGATCCCAGAGTGAGCTTCTTGCCGGAAAGGCCCTTTTTAGTACGAGCCAGACCCAGCTCATATTCGAGCTGGCCTCGAAATCTTTATTGAGCCATGCGTGAAACTTCTGGAGCTCCCCTCGCGGATCGCCGGCAGAGTATCCGTAGAGGAACGAAACGTGAGTGGCGAACGTTCCGTCCACTCCAAACATGAGCGGCCTTTTGCGGAGGTGAGGTAGGATTTCGTGAAGCATCAATCGAGTGGCCTCCAATGCAGGATATCGAGATAGTTGGGGTCCCATAGTTCGTCGTATTCTTGCTTGCTCAGGCCGGTGCGACCGGTGAAGCCGTCGTAGACGCGCCCGTTATGCATGACTACGTCATGGTGGAACCATGCTGGGTCGGTATTCCTGTAGGGCCCCATGGCGAAGTTCTCAGCGAGCGGGTCGGGTATGGCGTTGCTTATTCTGTAGCGGGTTCCACCGCCCAGCCGCTCCTGGATCTGCACAGCTACTTCCTCGCAACCGTTCCAGTTACTCGGGTCCTTGATGTCCAGCGGCTTCCAGTCGTCGCCGAGGTCCGGGTAGTCGGTGGGTGCCAGCCCCAATGGGTCGGCCTGCGCGTGCGGGTTCTTTACGTACGTGTTCGGGTTGGGGGCCGGGGAGAGGCCGAGTGGGTCTGGTGTGGTGTATCGCGCGGTCTGTGGGTCGTAGTAGCGGTGGTGATTGTAATGGAGGCCGGATTCCGGGTCGTAGTACTGGCCGGGGAAGCGGAGCGGCGTGTACGCGTAGGCGTTGCTGTTCCATGTCGTGGAGCCCCAAAGGGTGGCCTGTGCGCGCCAAGCAATTTCACCGGATGTGCTGATGAGTTCGGTGGGTGCGCCGATCAGATCGGTGGCTATGGCGAAGAATCGTGCATCGATTTCGCGCTGAGTGTGACCATCGATTCGGCGTTCCGTCTGGGCAATGGGAATCTGGCCCTGGTGATCCCAGGTAAGTGTGACCGGGGTGGGCAGTACGCCGGGATGCGTGGTGGTTTGTTCGGCAAGGACGCTACCGTCCCAGCTGAACACGGTCTGCTCGGCCACTGATATGCCGTCCGGGGACATGCGCTGCTTTCGGCGGCGGCGCCCAAGTGTGTCGTAGGAATAGCGCCAACGGGTCCCGTCAGGAGTTGTTATGGCGGTGAGCCTGCTGTGAGCGTCGTACGAGTAATGCCAGGTGTCGGGCTTTTTTGACAAGCGGGCCTTGGTGCATTTCACCAACCGTCCGGCATCGTCGTACTCGTACCGCTTCGCTCCTGCTCGCATCAAGCGATTGCCGCTGTAGGTGCGGTCGCCCATGGCGTCGCTATCAAAGTGATGTCCCGAAAGAACGGCTGCCGTCTGATTTCCTACAGAGTCGTAGGTATACCTTTCGGTCAACTTGCCTGCGGTAGCGCTAGTGATCCGGCCGACGGGGTCGAGCTCGAAGCGCTGTGTACCGTGCAGAGTGTCGTTCACAGTAACGACATAGCCGTCAGCGCCGTACGTGTAGGTGCGATGCTTCAGGGAGCGGCCGCCCGCGATCAGTCTTTGGTCGAGCAATTGGCCGGTCCCATCCCAGGATGAGGCTAGGTTCAGCCCGGTGCCGAAGGCCCGGTCGATTTCACGGCCTGCGGTGTCATGGGTGAAATCGATGTGCTGAGCGCCCGCCGTCATGTGGGTGCGGCGACCGGCGGCGTCATGGGCGTAGGTCGATATGTGGCCAGTGGGAGTGACTCTGCGTGTGCGTCGGCCCAGGGCATCGTACGCATACGTTGTGGTGCGGCCGTCGGCCATCTCCGTCTTGATCAGTCCGCGTCGATCGTACTGATACAGCAGTTCACTGTCGGGGCCCCCGGCCCGCACCAAGCGGCCTGCGCCGTCGTACTCGAACGTCGATATTTCGCCCGCGGCGTCCTCGCGGATCACTCGCCCCAGCGCGTCGTGTGCATAGGAAATGGTTTCGCCAACTGGAGTGGTGCGAAGTACGAGCCGTCCTGCGGGGTCGTACGTGTAACTGGTGGTGCGCTGGTCGAAGTCCGTCTCTGAGATCAACCGCCCGGCGGAGTCGTACGTATAGGTCCAGGGCGCCCCCTGGGGGTTGGTGACTCTGGTCAGACGGAGTTCCGAGTCGTAACTGAACTCGTAGTGGCCACCGTCCGGTTCTGTGCGAGCTGCCAAGGTGTCGAAGTGGGTGTACTCGAAGCGTGTCGTGCGGCCGGCGGTGTTCGTATGGCGAATGCAGTTTCCTTCGCCGTCGTAGATCCAGGACTCGCTCATGCCATTTGGCCCTATGCGGCGGCTGAGGTTCCCGTCGATCGACCACTCGAATAGGGTGACCGAGCCTGAGTGATCGGTGACGCTTACGGGACGGCCGAAGGCGTCTCGCTCGTAGCGCAGGCTGCCGCCCAGCGGATCTGTGACTTCCATGGGGAGTCCGGCTGTGTTGCAGCTCAAGGTAGTGACCGCGCCCAGCGCATCGGTGGCTGAAGCGAGACCGCCGCGGGCGTCGTAGGCATATCGAGTGGCGTGCCCAGCAGGGTCGGTGACCGTGGTTCGATTGCCACGACCATCGAACTCCTGGCCGCGACTAGCGCCATCCGCTGCAACGAACGATGTGGGAAGACCGAGCCGGTTGCGATGCAGGCCGAGTCGGCTGCCGTCCGGGTGTGCTACCGCAGAGAGCTTTCCGTTCGCGTCGTAGGCGAACGCGGTAGTCTGCCCGAGAGGGTCCGTGCGGCTGAGCCGGTTGCCGCGTGTGTCGTAGGTGAACCGGGTGGTGTGGCCCAGCGGGTCGGTGGTCGCGAGGACGCGGTTTCCCGCGCCTATGAGGTGGCGTGTGGTGTGGCCCTCGGCGGTGGTCAGGGTGGTGGTTCGGTGCCCCGTCGCAGGATCGGGCCGACCGTAGCCGAGAGTGACGTGGAAGTGGCCTGCCTCGCCGCCCTCGGAGATCACCCGATGCTGATCGTCGTACGTGTAGGCGTAGCGGCGGCCGTTGGAGTCGACCCAGCCCGTCACTCTGCGGTGGTCGTCGTACGCGAAGGTCAGGGTGGCCCCGGAGGGCTTGGTGACCTCGGTGAGGTTGCCGTCCGTGTAGCCGTAGGCCATGACGGGCCGGGCAGGTCCGTCATCCGGGCGGTTGTCCGCACCGGTACGTGCTGGAGCCAGCACCAGCGCCGTGACACGGCCGCCGGCCGTGGTTACGGACAGGTGGTAGCCGGCTGAGTGGACCAGTGCCAGGGGTGTGCCGTCGTCCGCACGGTCCAGGGCGACGGTGTTGCCATTGCTGTCGGCGACCTCGACGAGCCAGGCTTCGCCGTCGTCACCGGGTTCCGTACCGCCAGGGCCGGCGAAGTGCTTGGTCAGCCGGGCGTCGGGGTCTGTGAGCGTGTAGTCGCCGGCCTCGTCGCGGTCCAGGGTGGAGCGTGAGGTCCCGCTCTCGGGGCGTGTGGGCAGTCCCGGCACGGGGTGCGGGTAGTTGATCAGCAGCCCGTTGTCCGTTACGTGGATGACACCGTTGGCATCGATCTCCAGACGCTCGTCTACCGTTGAGGACCAGGACGGGCCGAAGAACCGGCCGGCGGTGTAACCCGACTCCACCCGGCGAGTGAAGGCAAGGGGCAACACCCCGGGCAGCACCAGGTCGGTCTGTGGGAGGAACATGCGGCCCGAGGCAAGGTCGACCGGGTCGGTGCCTCCACTGGTGCGCTCGCTGTCGGGCCTGTTGTGGGTGCCTTCGGGGGCGTCGTCCACGAGGCGGCGGGCCTTGTTCGCGTCCTGTGCGAGGTCCGCGAGCTCTTTGGCGACCCGGGCTCCCTTGACTCCGGCTCCGGCGCCGCCGGTGGCGGCGGTGAGGACCAGGTCGGGGACGAGCCGCCCGAACCCTTCGGCCGGGTCCTTCATGAAGTTGGTGACCATCTGTTTGCCGGCACCCCAGGGGTCGTTGGCGACCTGGACCAGTCCGGCAGCGGTGTTGTTCAGCGAGAGGGCGTATTCGGCGGGGTGGGTGAGGTTGTACGGGTCCGTCGGGTTGACGCTGCGCGCGAAGGTGACGAGGCCCGCTGTGCCCTTGGCGATGCCGCCGACGAAGTGGGTCTTCACCACCTCGTACTCGGCGAGCCCGTCCGCGACCTGCTCGGCGTACCTGGGCTTCTGCGGCGCGGTGTCCCGTGCGGCCGCCACCGCCGTACGGGCCGTTGCCGCGGCCGTGTTGCGTTGTGTCCGTGCCTCCGTCAGCAGCCGCTGAGCCTCTTCTATGCGGGCCTTGCCGGGGTCCTTGAACTCACCGGGCCTGGGCGGCAGCGTCGACGGATCGCGCTCGTCGGCGGGCATGGCGTTGTACTTGTCGGCGGCCCGGTTGTAGGTGTCGCACTGTTCCTTGTGGGCGTCCATCGCCTCCTCGGACGCCTTGGCGCCCGCTTTCCACGTGTCGATCGCCGTCTGTGCCTGCCCCTGCGCCCATTCGACGGTCCCGGCGAACGACTCCAGTGCCCCAGCGGCCTTCTCGAAGGCGTCGGCGGCCTTGAACCACTTCGGCGGCTCGACGGACACCGAGTCCCGGAACGCGTCTGCCGCCTGCCCCTTCAGAGCGGAGGAGTCCAGTCCCCTCATGCCGCCGCCGACCTTGTCGAAAGCGCCCTGCAGGTCTTTGAGGTGGGACGCGGTCGAGCGGAGCTCGGATGGGCTTCCGTAGATCAGCTTCGTCTTGTCCTCGGTCTGCCCGAGGTCCATCTCGTCGACCTCGGCGCCCATCCGGTTCGCCACCGAACGCGACTGCTCGCGCACCCAGTCCGCGCCGGAATCCCAGCCCGCGTCCTGCAGCCGGTCGGCCGTCCAGGTCCCGGCGTCCTCGACCCGGTTGCCGGCCCACTCGACACCGTCCTCGACGGCGTCCTCGACGACGTCCGGAGTGAGGTCGCTGACGATATCCCCGAGTCCCATGGATCAGTTCCCCCCGTTGTCCTGCTGCTGTTGCCGGGCCCGTTCCTCGGGCGAGGGTCCGAACGTCTCGTCCACGGAACGGTCGAAGGCTTCCTGGTCGACGCCGAGCAGGTCGTTCAGCTGGTCTGCCTGACGGCCGCCGTTCCCCTCGGTCAGCAGCGCCCGCCCGGTGTCCTTCCAGGTCTGCCCGGCCTCGTCCGCCGCCCGCTCGAAGGACTCCGCGCTGTAGTCCGGGCTGAGGTAGTCGGGGGTGAACACGTCGCCCCAGTTCTGCTTGACGATCTCGTCCTCGGACGCGTGCGGGTTGCCCACGGCGGCGTTGACCACGACCTTCATGGTGCCCTGGACGTACTGGTCCTCCTCCCACAGGATTCCGGCGGCCAGGCCCAGCTTCGCCGCGATGGCGTTGGCGTCCTGGACCAAGGCCCGGACACCCCACTCCCACCGCTCGCAGAAGTCCTCGAAGTCCACCGACAGGCCGTGGTGACCCGCCTCCATGCCGGTCATCGACAGGTCCGACAGTCCCTTGCCCAGCACCGCCCCCGTGCCGGTACCGAACTCCTTCAGCTCGGCCACCGCCGCCCGCAGACCACTGGTGATCTGCTGGACACTGGCCCGGTCAACGTTCAGATCCTCAGCGTCACCGCCGCTCATCGACCCCGTCCCCCGTCCCGGGTCCGTGCACCGACCGTGGCTTCCGCATCCTGCGCGTCGACGGCGACCGCGTCAGGCACGATCCCCGTCACCGGAGGAAAGAGCATCGAGCCGTCCGGATCGGCGATGTTCATCGCGATCCCGGCCGGCACCCCCATCGCCGGAATGATCTCGTCCAGAAGTCGCGCCCCGCGCAGCTCGGCGAACTCCCATGACCGCCCGACAGCACCGGCTTCGCTCCCGGTGCTGCGTGCCTGGGCGAACCGGGCCAAAGCCTCCTCGTCGGTGAACCCGCAGACCCAGCGGATCCCGCCGGACTCCGCGGTCCACAGCCCACCACCGTCGAACGGAACCAGCACCAACGCCCGCCGCAACTCACCCAGCATCGCCCGCGGATCTCCGATGCCGGCCCGCCGCTCGGCGATCCGATCCGCCAGCGCTGTCCCCTCAGCCATCGAGCCCCCGTTCACGTGCCACCGTCCACTGGTCCCGGTGTCGGTCCCCGGGTTCGAAACACCGTAGGACACCACGCTCGGTATGAACCAGCGGTTCCACCGCCCCTGCCGACCCCAGGGCGGTCTCCGTGGACCGGTGGCCTGCGACGCATGGACGGGATCGACAGGGCGTGCGACCGGAGGCGCGGGCTGGTCAGGATGAACCGACCGGCCCCGTAAGACGTAGCGTGGCCGGACAACAAAGAAGCCCCCGGCCGCTGGCCTGGGGCTTGTTCATGGAGCGGGTGACGAGAATCGAACTCGCGCTCTGAGCTTGGGAATCAACGGCTCTCGCGCGACCGCATCGGCTCTGACCTGCATTTTTGGTCGAAACGTGCGAGGTTGGAGTGGTATCCGGGCGCCGTACATGACCGCTGTTGTCCGCTCCGATGGGCACGGATGGGGCACGGGCGGCGGCAGTGCAACAGAACCTGCCGAGGTGCATGCTCCGGGTGGGCTGGAGGGTCAGAGAGGGATGATGCGGACCTGGCTGCCGCAGAGCTTGGCCATGTCGTCGCTGTCGGACGTAAGCAAGGCGACGGGTTTCGGCTGGCGGAGCGCGACCTCGGCGACCGTTGCGTCGATGGCGTACTTGTGTCCGTGCAGTCCGGTGCCTTTGAGGAGCTCCGCTGCCGCTTTGGCTGCTCGCTCGGTGACCGGTTCTACCTTGATACGGGACAGGGCCCAGTTCAGGCGGGGGATGTTGGTACGGGAATGGCTGACTTCCACGATGGTGTTCGCCCCGATCACGAGGTCAGCTCCCATGTCGTGGAAGACCTGCAACATCGCGAGGAACTTGCGATCCTGCGTGATCCAGGCGGAGAGTCCTTCCGAGTCCAGGACAACGGTTTCGATGCGCTCGCTCACGCGGCGTCCGCGTCCTTGGAGGAACTGACGGCGCCGAAGATCTTCGCGTGGGCCTCGGCGAGCTCCTCGTCGCTGAAGCCTCCATGCTCTTCCTCGTGCCGGCGAAGGTCATCGCCCAGAAGCTGGTGCCGGATCTGGCGGGCCACGGCTTCCGCTACATAGCCGGAGACGTTGTCCGTGAGCTTGCGGAGCTCCGCCACCTGATCGCTGGGGAGCGTAACGGTGATACGAGTAGTTGAAGACATATAGCAAGCATACTAGAGTATGCGCGCAAGAGTCTGCGTGTTGCCACCCCATCGCGACTCTCCGTGACGCTCGCCATGCAATGTGGGTGAGGCGCCACACGTCGCGAGGTTGCCTCTCCTTCGGCCTCGACGTGCGGTGCGAAGCTGTATGGACAAGCTCCTGTGTGCCCGGGACGGTT
>NZ_JBEXYB010000031.1:0-98122 GCF_040630715.1 Streptomyces sp. NPDC005752
CCCAACTCCGTCCCCGTACCGTGCGCCTCCACCACATCCACATCAGCCGCCGACACACCCGCCGACACCAACGCCTGACCCAACACCCGCTGCTGCGAAGGACCATTAGGCGCCGTCAGACCATTCGACGCACCATCCTGATTCACCGCACTCCCCCGCACCAACGCCAACACCCGATGCCCCGACCGCCGCGCATCCGACAACCGCTCCAACACCAGCACACCGGCGCCCTCGGACAGAGCCGTGCCGTCCGCCGCGTCGGAGAAGGACTTGACCCGGCCGTCCGCGGCGAGGTTGCGCTGCCTGCTGAAGTCGACGAACGTGTCGACGGTCGACATCACGGAGACACCACCGGCCATCGCCAGGGTGCACTCGCCGCGCCGCAGCGCCTGGGCGGCCAGGTGCAGCGCCACCAGGGACGAGGAGCACGCGGTGTCGACGGTGAGGGCCGGGCCCTCCAGTCCGAGGGCGTAGGCGACCCTGCCCGAGACGACGCTGCCGAGGCTTCCGTTGCCGAGGTAGTCCCGGACGGCCTCGGGGACGTCGCGCAGCCGGCTGCCGTAGTCGTGGTACATGACACCTGCGAAAACGCCCGTGCGGCTGCCGCGCACGCTGTGCGGATCGATGCCGGCGCGCTCCAGGGCCTCCCAGGAGGTCTCCAGCAGCAGCCGCTGCTGCGGGTCCATGGCGAGGGCCTCGCGGGGGCCGATGCCGAAGAAGTCGTGGTCGAAGTCGGCGGCGTCGTGGAGGAATCCGCCCGAGCGGGTGCTGCAGTGGCCGGGCTTGCCGGGTTCCGGGTCGTACAGGGTGTCGAGGTCCCATCCCCGGTCCTCCGGGAAGTCGCCGATGCCGTCCCCGCCGTCGGCCAGCAGCCGCCAGAACTCCTCGGGGGTGGTGACACCGCCGGGGTAGCGGCAGGCCATGCCGACGATCGCCACGGGTTCGTCCGCCGCCAGTTCCGTCCCCGGTGCCACGGTCCCGGGGGCGTCCCCGGCGTCGGCGCCGAGGAGTTCCGTCCTCAGATACCTCACCAGGGCGTCGGCGTCGGGGTGGTCGAAGACGAGGGTGGCGGGCAGCCGCAGGCCGACCGCGCCGCCCAGGCGGTTGCGCAGCTCGACCGCGGTCAGCGAGTCGAACCCCGCTTCGCGGAAGGAGCGGCGCGGGTCGAGCACCATGTCGCTGCCGTGGCCGAGGACGGCGGCCACCTGGGTACGGATCAGCTCCATCAGCTCCGCGTCCCGTTCGGCGGCGCCCAGGGCGGCCAGCCGGTCGGCGAGCGAGGACCCGGCGGCACGGGCGGCCGCGGCCCGGCGGACGGGGGCGGGCAGCAGGCCGCGCAGCAGGGCGGGTACACCGTCGGCACGGCGCAGGGCCCGCAGGTCCAGGCCGATGGGCAGCAGCAGCGGCTCGTCGGAGGCGAGCGCGGTGTCGAGCAGCCGCAGTCCCTCCTCGGTGGGCAGGGGCCGGACCCCGGCGCGCGTCATGCGCTCGACGTCGGCGTCGGTGAGATGGGCGGTCATGCCGGTGCGCTGCTCCCAGAAGCCCCAGGCCAGGGAGAGCGCCGGCAGCCCCAGGGAGGCGCGGTGCGCGGCGAGGGCGTCGAGGAACGCGTTGGCGGCGGCGTATCCGGACTGGCCGGCTCCGTCGACGGTGCCCGCGGCCGAGGAGAACAGGACGAACGCCGCCAGGTCCGCGTCCCGGGTGAGCTCGTGCAGGTTCCAGGCGGCGTCCGCCTTGGGGCGCAGCACGGCGTCCAGGCGCTCGGGGGTCTGGTCGGTGACCAGCCCGTCGTCGAGGACACCCGCGAGGTGCACCACGGCGGTCAAGGGATGCGCGGCGGGTACTTCGGCCAGGAGGGCGGCCAGTTGCTCGCGTTCGGCGGCGTCGCAGCGGGCGACGACGACCTGGACGCCCGACTCGGCGAGGTCGGCGAAGTCGTCCGCGGAGGTGCCGCTGCGCCCGGCCAGGAGCAGGCGGCGCACGCCGTGTGCGGTGGCCAGGTGCCGGGCGACCACGGCCCCGAGCACGCCGGTCCCGCCGGTGATCAGTACGGTGCCGTCGGGGTCGAGCGTGGCGGCGCTCCCCCGTACGACGGCGCGGGCCAGCCGGGGCACCCGGACCGTGTCTCCGCGCAGGGCCAGTTGCGGTTCGGCGCTCGCGGCGGCGGCGCGGACTGCGGCTGCGATCCGGTCGTCGCCGTCCACCGTCCCGGGGGCGGTGTCCACGAGGACGACGCGGTCGGGGTGTTCGCCCTGGGCGGCGCGGACGAGGCCCCACACGGCGGCGGCCGCGAGGTCGACGGGGCCCTCCTCGCCGGTGGTGACGGCGCCCGCGGTGAGGACCAGCAGACGGGCGGCGGCCGTCCGGTCGTCCGCCAGCCAGTCGTGCAGCGCGTTCAGGACCCGTCCGGTCTCCTCGCGCACCGAGGCCGCGGGGTCGTCGCCGCCGGCCACGGGCAGGACCACCCAGTCGGGCAGCGGTGCGAGCGCGGCCGTGCCGCCCTCGGTCAGGACGCCGTGGGCGGGGGTCGCGGCATCCGGTACGGGCACCGCGGGCCAGTCCAGCCGGTACAGGTCGTCGGCGCGGACCGGGGAGGCCAGCGCTCCGCCGTCGACCGGGCGGGAGACCAGGGCCTCGACGGCGGCGACCGGGGCACCGGTGGGGTCGGCCAGTTCCAGGGACAGCGTGTCGCCGCCGCGGAGGCGGACCCGCAGGGCGGTGGCCCCGGCCGCGTAGAGCGACACACCGGTCCAGGCGAAGGGCAGCCGGGCCGTCCCCTGACCGTGCGTGCCGAGGCCGTCGGCGTGCAGGGCGGCGTCGAACAGCGCGGGGTGGAGGGCGAAGCCGCCCGCCTCGGCGGGCAGTTCGACCTCGGCGTACGTCTCGTCGCCGCGTCGCCAGGCCGCGCGCAGGCCTTGGAAGGCCGGCCCGTAGTCGTAGCCGAGGGCCGCCAGTCGGCCGTAGGCGTCGTCCGCCGGGACCGGTTCGGCGCCGGGCGGCGGCCAGGCCGCGAGGTCGAAGGCGGGCGGAGCGGCCTGCGGTGCGAGGAGGCCCGACGCGTTCTGGGTCCAGGCGGCCTCGTCGTCGCTCTCGGGGCGGGAGTGGACGGTCACCGCGCGGTGCCCCTGGGCGTCGGCGGCGGCCACGTGCAGCTGGAGCTGGACGGCGCCCCGCTCGGGCAGCAGCAGGGGTGCCTGCAGGGTGAGTTCGGTGACGTGTCCGCAGCCGAGGTCGTGGCCGGCGCTCAGCGCCAGCTCCACCAGGGCGGTGCCGGGCAGCAGGGTGGTGCCGGAGACCGCGTGGTCGGCCAGCCAGGGTGTGGTGGACAGCGAGAGCCGGCCGGTGAACAGGGTGCCACCGCCGGCGACCGGGACGGCCGCGCCCAGCAGCGGGTGACCGGCGCTCCGGAGGCCTGCGGCGGTGACGTCGCCGGTGGCCGCGGACCGGCCGAGCCAGTAGCGCTCACGCTGGAAGGCGTAGGTGGGCAGGTCCGCGGTCCGTACCGGCATCCCGGCGAACACCGGGGCCCAGTCGACCGGTACGCCGGCCACGAACGCCTCGCCCAGCGAGGTGAGCAGGCGCTCCGCGCCTCCGTCGTCGCGGCGCAGGGAGCCGAGGCCGGTGACGGTCCCGTCGGCGGCGTCGGCGGTCTCCTCGATGCTGTTGAGCAGGACCGGATGCGGGCTGCACTCGACGAACACCCCGTAGCCGGCGGCCAGCAGCGTCCGTGTGGTCGGCTCGAACAGGACGCCCTGGCGCAGGTTGGTGTACCAGTAGCCGGCGTCCAGCGTGGTGGTGTCCAGCACGCTGTTGGTGACGGTGGAGTAGAAGGGCACGTCGGCGGGCCGCGCCCGCACGTCCGCGAGGTCGGTGAGGAGCCGTTCGCGGATCGACTCGACGTGGGCGCAGTGCGAGGCGTAGTCCACGGGCAGTCGCTTGGCGCGTCCGCCGTCGGCGACGATCGTCCCGCGCAGGGCGTCGAGGGCGTCGGCGTCCCCGGAGAGCACCACGGAGGAGGCGCCGTTGACCGCGGCCACGGAGACCCGCCCGTCGTGGGCGGCGACGAGTTCCCGTGCCCGGGACTCGGGCAGGGCCACCGACATCATGCCGCCCAGGCCGGAGAGTGCCTCGGCGATCGCCCGGCTGCGCAGGGCCACGACGCGGGCCCCGTCGGAGAGGCTGAGGGCGCCGGCCACGCAGGCGGCGGCTATCTCTCCCTGGGAGTGGCCGATGACGGCGGCGGGACGCACGCCGTGCGCGCGCCACACCTCGGCCAGCGACACCATGATCGCCCACAGTGCGGGCTGTACGACGTCCACCCGTTCCAGCGGGCGGCGTTCGCGCACGGTCCCGAGGAGGTCCCAGTCGGTGAAGGGCGCGAGGGCCTCGGCGCAGTCGGCCATGGTGGCGGCGAACACCGGGGAGGCGTCCAGCAGGTCGGCGGCCATGCCTGCCCACTGGGAGCCCTGTCCGGGGAAGACGAACGCAATGCGGGACTCCCCCGCCGGCGCGCCGCGCACCACACCGGACGCCGGGTCGCTGTCGGCCAGGGCGGTGAGGCCCGCGGTCACGGCGGCCGGGTCCGCGCCGACGACGACGGCCCGCCGGTCCAGGGCGGCGCGGGTGGTGGCCAGGGTGTGGGCGACGTCGGGCACCGGGTCGGTGCCGGTCTCCAGGTGGTCCAGGAGACGGCGGGCCTGCGCGGCGAGTCCCGGCTCGTCACGGGCGGACAGCACCAGGGGCAACGGGCGGTCCCAGACCGGCTCCTCGTCGCGCGGCTCGGGGTCGGGTGCCGCCTCGACGATGACGTGGGCGTTGGTGCCGCTGATCCCGAAGGAGGACACTGCGGCGCGGCGGAGCTCCCCGGGGGCCGGCCACTCGCGCGGCTCGGAGAGCAGTTCGACGGCACCGGCCTCCCAGTCGACCTGGGTGGTGGGCCGTCCGGCGTGCAGGGTCCGGGGCAGCCGGCCGTGGCGCATGGCCATCACCATCTTGATGACTCCGGCGACTCCGGCGGCGGCCTGGGTGTGCCCGATGTTGGACTTCACCGAGCCCAGCCACAGCGGCTCCTCACGGTCCTGGCCGTAGGTGGCCAGGAGCGCCTGGGCCTCGATCGGGTCACCGAGCGGGGTGCCGGTGCCGTGTGCCTCCACGGCGTGGACCTGGCGGGGTTCGAGCCGGGCGTCGGCGAGGGCCGCGCGGATGACGCGCTGCTGGGAGGGGCCGTTGGGGGCGGTCAGGCCGTTGGAGGCACCGTCCTGGTTGACGGCGGTGCCCCGCACGACGGCGAGCACCTTGTGGCCGTTGCGACGGGCGTCACTCAGCCGCTCCAGGAGCAGCATCCCCACGCCCTCGCCCCAGCCGGTGCCGTCCGCGCCCTCCGCGAACGACTTGCAGCGGCCGTCCAGGGCGAGGCCGCGCTGGCGGGAGAAGTCGATGAAGGTGTCGGGGGTGGACATGACGGTCACTCCGCCGGCCAGGGCGAGGCCGCACTCACCGGTGCGCAGGGCCTGCACGGCCAGGTGGAGGGCGACCAGGGAGGAGGAGCAGGCGGTGTCGATGGTGACGGCCGGGCCCTCCAGTCCGAGGGTGTAGGACACGCGGCCGGAGGCGACGCTGCCGAGGTTGCCGTTGCCGAGGTAACCCTCGACGCCCTCGGGAACATCCGTGAGCCAGCTGCCGTAGTCGTGGTACATGACGCCGGCGTAGATGCCGGTGCGGCTGCCGCGCAGGGTGTGCGGGTCGATGCCGGCGCGTTCGAACGCCTCCCAGGCGGTCTCCAGCAGGAGCCGCTGCTGCGGGTCCATGGCGACGGCCTCGCGTGGGCTGATGCCGAAGAACCCCGGGTCGAACCGCGGTGCGTCGTGGAGGAATCCGCCCTCGCGCACGTGGGTGCGGCCCGGCGCGTCGGGGTCGGGGTCGTAGATGGCGTCGACGTCCCAGTCCCGGTCCGCGGGGAAGTCGCCCACGGCGTCCACTCCGGCGTCGACGAGCTGCCACAGCTGTTCGGGCGTGCTGACGCCGCCGGGGTAGCGGCAGCTCATGGCGACGACGGCGACGGGCTCGTGCGCGGCTTCGGAGATCCGGTCGTTGGCCCGGCGCAGCCGCTCGTTCTCGAGCATGGCCTCGCGCAGCGCCTCGACGATCTGCTCGACAGATGTGTCCACGGTCGGTGTCGCTCCCTGCTGACTCGGCGGCGCTGATGATGCGGTGAAGGTGGAGGTGCGGTGGGGGTGCGCCGGACGTGGATCGCCGGTGCCGGACGCGGCGCGTCGTCCGGCACCGGGGCGGGTCACTGGGGGGTGCTGCGGTTCAGGGCGGCCCTCACCAGGTCGGCCACGCCCATGGACTTGATGTCCATGGGCTGCTCGGCGGCGGCCACCGCCGGTGCGGGTCCGGAGAGTTTCAGCAGTCCGTCGAGCAGTCCCGCTTCGCGGAGCCTCGCGACCGGGATGCGGGCGATGAGGTCCCGCACCTCGTCGTCGGCCTGCGGGTCGGCGGGCTCCGGGCCGGCGTCCGGGGCGAACCGGTCGAGCAGGTGGTCCGCCAGGGCCGTCGGGGTGGCGTAGTCGAAGATGAGGGTGGAGGGCAGGCGCAGACCGCTGACTGCGTTGAGCCGGTTGCGCAGTTCGACGGCGGCGAGTGAGCCGAAGCCCAGCTCGGTGAAGGCACGCCGGGGGTCGACGGCCGCGGGTCCGTCGTGGCCGAGGACCGCGGCCACTTCGGTGCGGACCGCTTCCAGCACCGTGTGCCCGTGGTCGGCCTCCGGCAGCCCGGCCAGGCGCTCGCCGAGTGTGCGGGTCCGGTCGTCCTGCGCCGCACGGGCGGTGACACCGGCCAGGGTGCGCAGCACGGGCGGTACGTCGTCACCTCGGCGGCGCAGCGCGGCGGTGTCCAGCCGGACCGGCACCAGGGCCGGGTGCCCGGACTCCAGGGCCGCGTCGAGGAGTTCCAGTGCTTCGGCCGGGTCGAGCGCGCCGATACCGGACCGTTCGATGCGCTGTACGTCGTCCTGGTCGAGGCCGGCGCCCATGCCGCTGCCGGCCCAGAGGCCCCAGGCGAGCGAGGTGGCGGGGAGGTTCAGCTCGGCGCGGTGCGCGGCCAGGGCGTCGAGGAAGACGTTGGCGGCGGCGTAGTTGCCCTGGCCCGCGGCGTCGATGGTTCCTGCGGCCGAGGAGAACAGCACGAAGCGGGACAGGTCCCGGTCGAGGGTGAGCCGGTGCAGGTGCCAGGCTGCGTCCGCCTTCGGCCGGAGCACGGTGTCCAGGCGCTCGGGGGTGAGCGCGGGGACCAGTCCGTCGTCGAGTACGCCGGCGGTGTGCACGACGCTGTCGACGGGGTGGGCGGACAGCAGTGCGGCGAGTGCGGACCGTTCGGAGACGTCGCAGGCGACGACGTCGGTGCGGGCGCCCAGGGCCGCGAGGTCGTGCGCCAGTTCGGCGGCGCCGGGCGCGTCGGGTCCTCGCCGGCCGGCGAGGACCAGGCGGGTCACACCGTGCCGGGTGACGAGGTGGCGGGCCACCAGGGCGCCGAGCCCGCCGGTGCCGCCGGTGACGAGGACGGTGCCCCAGGGGCGGCCGGTGTGCGGGGCGTCCGGTTCCGCGGCACGCGTCAGGCGCGGTGCGTGGGCGCGGCCGTCCCGCCACAACACCTCCGGCTCGCCGGAGTCGAGGACGGCGGCCAGCGCGGCACGGTCGGGCACGGAGCTGTCGGGCCCGGTCCGGCCGACGAGGACGATCCGGTCCGGGTCCTCGGCCTGGGCGGCGCGTACGAGTCCGTGGACGGCGGCGTCGGCAAGGGTGCCGGCGGTGAGGACCAGCAGCACCGAGCCGGACCATCGGTCGTCGCCCAGCCACTCCTGGACGGTCGCGAGCGTCGCGTCCAGCGTGGCGCGCACCGCCCCCGGCACCTGCTCCGCGTCATGGTGGGGGGCGCGTACCGGGAGGACGACGACATCGGGCACGGGGCCGTCGATCGCGGCCAGTCCGGGGTGGGCGGGGGCGCCGAGGCCGGCGTCGTCGGGGCCGAGCACGGCCCAGGTGCGGCGCTCCGGGCGGCCTGCGGATTCCGGCAGCGGTTCGCGCTCGATGACGTAGAGGGATCGTACGCGTCCGGTGAGCCGGTCGGCGGTGACGGGGCGGGTGACGTAGGACTCGACGGTGGCCAGCGGCCTGCCCTCGGTGTCCGTGAGTTCGAGCCGGGTGCCCTCCTCGCCCGGGGTGACCCGGACGCGTGCGGTGAGCGCCCCCCGGCCGTGCGCGGTGACCCCGGTCCAGGCGAAGGGGAGGGCGATCGTACCGGCGGGCGTGTCGTCGCCGGGGCCCTCCTCCGTGAGAGAGGTGGTGTGCAGGGCGGAGTCCAGCAGCGCGGGGTGCAGGGTGTGCCGGGCGGCGTCCTGCCGTGCGTCGGCGGGCAGTTCCAGTTCGGCCAGGACGGTGTCGCCTAGCCGCCAGGCGGCCCGTACGCCGCGGAAGACGGGCCCGTAGTCGTAGCCCTCGCCGTGCAGGCGCGGGTAGAGGCCGCCGGTGTCGAGCGGGACGGCGCCCGGGGGCGGCCAGGCAACGTCCGTTGCCGTTTCCGTGCCGGTGAGGGCGCCGGTGGCGGTGAGGGTGCCGGTCGCGTGGAGCGTCCATCCCTCGTCCTCGGGTGCGTTCGCGGGCCGGGAGTGGATGTCCACGGAGCCGTCGGGCCGCGCGGCGACCTGGAGGCGTACGGCGCCGTCCCCGGGGAGCGCCAGCGGGGCCTGGAGGGTGAGTTCCTCCAGGACGGGCCGGCCGGTCAGCCGGCCGGCGTGCAGGGCGAGATCGACCAGAGCGGCGCCCGGTACCAGCACCGATCCGAGCACGGCGTGCTGGGCGAGCACCGGGTGGGTGGCGGTGGAGATCCGTCCCGTGAGCAGCAGTCCGCCGTCACCGGGCAGGTCCAGTCTGGCGCTGACGAACGGGTGGTCGGCGGTGGCGAGCCCGTGTCCTGCGGCGTCGCCCCTGGCCGCGGTCGTCGGCAGCCAGTAGTGGCGGTGCTCGAAGGCGTAGGTGGGGAGTTCGGTGCGGCGGCCCGCGTAACCGTCGTAAAGGACCGGCCAGTCGACGTCCGTGCCCCGGGTGTGCACGGCGGCGAGCGCGGCGAGGAGGCCGGGGACCTGGGCGGTGTCCTTGCGGGCCGTGGAGACGAACTCGGTCCCCTCGGCATCGGGTAGGCAGTCCGGGCCCATGGCCGTCAGGACGGGTGCGGCGCCCAGCTCGAGGAAGGTGTCGACACCGTGGGCGGCCAGCGTCCCGACGGCGTCGGCGAAGCGCACGGTCTGCCGTACGTGCCGCACCCAGTAGTCGGCGGAGCCGAGTTCGGCGGCCGTCGCCTGGACGCCGGTGAGGGTGGACACGATCGGCAGGGCCGGTTCCGCGGCCGGGAGGGCCGCCATGACCTGGCGGAACTCCTCCAGCATGGGCTCCATGCGGGGTGAGTGGAAGGCGTGCGAGACACGCAGCCGCCGGGTGGTCGCGAAGTGCGCGGCGACGGCGGTGACGGCGTCCTCCTCGCCGGATACCACCACGGCGCGCGGGCCGTTGACCGCGGCGATCCCGCACCGATCGTCCAGCAGCGGCTCCACCTCCTCCTCCGAGGCCTGTACGGCGATCATCGCGCCGCCCCCGGGCAGCGCCTGCATCAGCCGGCCGCGGGCCGCGACGGCGGTCACGGCGTCCTGCAGTGACCAGACCCCCGCGACGTGCGCGGCGGCGAACTCGCCGACGGAGTGGCCGGCCAGCCACGCGGGCCGCACCCCGAACGACTCCAGCAGCCGGTAAAGGGCGACCTGGGTGGTGAACAGGGCGGCCTGGGTGTAGGCGGTCTGCTCCAGGACGTCGGGGTGGTCGCCGAGGACCACCTCGGCGAGCGGCCGTTCCAGGTGCTTGGCGAAGAGTTCGGCGACGCGGTCGAAGTGCTCGGCGTACACCGGGTAGGTGGCGTACCAGTCGCGGCCCATGCCGGGCCGCTGGGCGCCCTGTCCGGAGAAGAGGTGGGCGAGGGTGCCGTCGGTGGCGGCGCCGGTGACGAGCAGGCCGGGCGCCTCGTGTCCCCGGGCCAGGGCGTCCAGCGCTTCGGCGGTCCGCGGCTCGTCGGTGGCCAGGACGACGGCGCGGTGGGGGTGGGTGGTGCGGGTGGTGGCGAGGGCCAGGCCGAGGTCCGCGGGTTCGGTGCCGGTCAGGTCCCGCAGCCTGGCGGCCTGGCCGCGCAGTGCCTCGGGCGAGCGCGCGGAGACGGGCAGGACGAGCACGGGCGGCGCGGTGGCCGGGTCGGGCTCCGCGGTCTCCGGCTCTTCGGCGGTGAACTCCTCCAGGATGACGTGGGCGTTGGTGCCGCTGATCCCGAAGGAGGAGACCCCCGCGCGCCGCGGCCGGTCCGGGGCGGGCCAGGGCCGTTCGTCGGTGAGGAGCCGCACCGCGCCCGCCGTCCAGTCCACCTGGGGCGAGGGCGCGTCGACGTGGAGGGTGCGGGGCAGGGTGCCGTGCCGCATCGCCATGACCATCTTGATGATGCCGGCGACTCCGGCGGCGGCCTGGGTGTGCCCCATGTTGGACTTGACGGAGCCCAGCCACAGCGGCTCGTCGTCAGGCCTCTCCTGTCCGTAGGTGGCCAGCAGGGCCTGCGCCTCGATCGGGTCGCCGAGCGTGGTGCCGGTTCCGTGCGCCTCGACGGCGTCGACGTCGGCGGTGGTGAGCCCGGCGGCGCTCAGCGCGGCGCGGATCACCCGCTGCTGGGAGGGGCCGTTCGGAGCGGTCAGGCCGTTGGAGGCGCCGTCGGAGTTGACGGCGGAGCCGCGCACCGTGGCCAGCACCCGGTGGCCGTTGCGGCGGGCGTCGGAGAGGCGTTCGACGACGAGCATGCCGACGCCTTCGCCCCAGCCGGTGCCGTCGGCCGCCGCGGCGAACGACTTGCAGCGGCCGTCGGCGGCCAGGCCGCGCTGGCGGGCGAAGTCGACGAAGGTGTCCGGGGTCGACATGACGGTGACGCCGCCGACCAGGGCGAGGTCGCACTCGCCCTGCCGCAGGGCCTGCGCGGCGAGGTGCAGGGTGACCAGTGAGGAGGAGCAGGCGGTGTCGACGGTGACGGCCGGGCCCTCCAGTCCGAGGGCGTAGGCGACCCGGCCGGAGACGACGCTGCCCAGGCTGCCGTTGCCGAGGTAGGCGGCGAGGTCGTCGGGTACGTCCGTCAGCCAGGTGCCGTAGTCGTGGTACATGACACCCGCGAACACTCCGGTGCGGGAGCCGCGCAGGGCCGCCGGGTCGATCGCGGAGCGCTCCAGGGCCTCCCAGGAGACCTCGAGGAGCAGGCGCTGCTGCGGGTCCATGGCGGTGGCCTCGCGCGGGCCGATGCCGAAGAAGCCGGGGTCGAAGTGGGCCGCGTCGTAGAGGAAGGCGCCCTCCCGGGTGTACGTGCGGCCGGGGGTGCCGGGCTCGGGGTCGTACAGGGTGTCCGTGTCCCAGCCGCGGTCGGCCGGGAAGTCGCCGACCGTGTCGACGCCGTCGGCGACGAGGCGCCAGAGGTCCTCCGGGGAGCGGACGCCTCCGGGGTAGCGGCAGCCCATGCCGACGATGACGACAGGGTCGTCGCCGGCGGCGGGGCGCGGTCCGGTGGCGGGCTCACCAACAGGCCGTGAGGTGCCGAAGAGGGCGTCCTGGACGTGGTCGGCGAGGGCGCGCGAGGTGGGGTGGTCGAAGACGAGGGTGGCCGGCAGCCGCAGTCCGGTGACGGTGTTGAGCCGGTTGCGCAGTTCGACGGCGGCCAGGGAGTCGAATCCCAGCTCGGTGAAGGCCCGTCCGGGGTCGATGGCGGACGGGGAGTCGTGCCGCAGGACCGCGGCGACCTCGGTGCGGACCAGGTCCAGCAGAGCGCGTTCCCGGTCGGCGGCGGGCAGGTCGGCCATCCCCCGCTCCTGGTGGGCCGCGGTGTGGGCGGCGGCCCGGCGGGTGACGGGGCGGACGAGGCCGCTCAGCAGCGGGGGCGGTCCGTCGGGCCGGCGGCGTACGGCGGCGGCGTCGACCTCCACGGGGACGAGGTGGGGGCTGCCGGAGCGGACAGCGGCGTCGAAGAGCCGCAGGGACTGTTCGGCGGGCAGCCCGGGGATTCCGTACGCGGCCACGCGCTCCAGGGCGGCGGTGTCCAGTGCGGCGCCCATGCCCGTGCCGGTGGCCCACAGGCTCCAGGCGAGGGCGGTGGCGGGCAGTCCGTGCGCCGCCCGGTGGACGGCGAGGGCGTCCAGGTAGGCGTTGGCAGCTGCGTAGTTGCCCTGGCCCGGCCCGTCGAGGACGGCGGCGAGCGAGGAGAACAGCACGAAGTGGGACAGGTCCCGGTCGAGGGTGAGTTCGTGCAGGTGCCAGGCGCCGACGGCCTTGGCGTGGAAGACCTCGTCGATCATGTCGTCGGTGAGGCTCTCGACGATGCCGTCGCGCACGGTGCCCGCGGCGTGGACGACGGAGTCGACCGGGTGCCGGTCCAGCAGGTCGCGCAGCGCCTCCCGGTCTCCGACGTCGCAGGCGACCACGGTCACCTCGGCGCCGAGCGCGGTCAGTTCGGCGTGCAGTTCGGGGGCGTGCCCCTGGCGGCCGACGAGGATCAGGCGGGTGACGCCGTGGGCGCGCACCAGGTGGTGGGCGAGCAGGGCGCCGAGTCCGCCGGTGCCGCCGGTGATCAGGACGGTCCCCCAGTCGGCGGCCGGCCGGGGTGCGCCAGCCGGCTCGACGGTGAGCCGGGGCACGGCGAACCGGCCTTCCGTGAGAGAGAGTTCGGGCTCCTCCGCAGCGAGGACCTGGTGCAGCTCCGCCTCGGAGGGCAGGCCTTCGTGCTCGACGAGGACGTAGCGGCCCGGGTTCTCGGCCTGCGCCGAGCGCACCAGACCGCGCAGCGCGGCGTGGGCGGGGCTGCCGGGCTCGGTGACGAGGACGAGGCGGGTCCCGGAGGCCCGTTCGTCCGACTGCCAGGTCTGCAGGAGACGCAGGGTGTCCAGGACGTGGGCGCGTGCCTCGGCGGCGTCGTCGCCCGCCGGACCGGCCGGGCGGTACACCACGGCGTCCACGGCGGGGCTGTCGAGCAGCGCGTCCAGGGCGCGGGCGAGCGCGTCGCCCGCCGGGGCGGCCGGGTGGGGACCGCCGTCCAGGACGGCGGTGCGCAGGGGTGCGGTGGTCGTCGGCCGGGGGTGGGTGACCCACCGCACGGCGTACAGGACGTCCTCGTCGGGTACCGGCAGGGAGGTCATGGCCTCGACGTCGGCCACGGGTGCGCCGGTGGTGTCGAAGAGGTGCAGTCCTATGGTGTCGCCGTCGCCACGGGTGATGCGTACGCGCAGGGCCGGGGCTCCGGTGGCGTGCAGCCGGACGCCGGTCCAGGCGAACGGCAGGAGTACCTCGCCGCGCGGCGGGGCGTCGAGGTCGGCGGCGTGCAGTGCGGCGTCCAGCAGCGCGGGGTGGAGTCCGAAGCGCGCGGCGTCGGCGGTGGCGTCCCCGGGCAGGGCGACCTCGGCGAGGACGTCCTCGCCGTGCCGCCAGGCGGCGCGCAGGCCCTGGAAGACGGGACCGTAGGCGTAGCCCTGGTCGGCGAGGTCCGCGTAGACCTCCGTGGTGTCCAGGGGTTCGGCGTCCGGCGGCGGCCAGGAACCCGGCTCGGTGCCGGCGGCCGGTGCGGTGCCGGCGGCCGGTGCGGTGCCGGCGTCGGTGAGCAGGCCGGCCGCGTGCCGGGTCCAGGGCGCGTCCTCGTCGGCCCGCGAGTGGACGGTGACGGTGCGGCGTCCGGAGTCGTCGGGTTCCCCGACGGCCACCTGGACGGCGACGTGCTCGTCCGCGGCGAGCACCAGCGGGGCGCCGAGGGTGAGTTCCTCCAGCACGGTGGCGCCGACGTGGTCCCCCGCCCGCAGGGCGAGTTCGACGAAGGCGGTGCCGGGCATCAGCACCCGGCCGGCGATCACGTGCTCCGCGAGCCAGGGATGGGTGCGGGTGGAAAGGCGTCCGGTCAGGACCACGCCCTCCGCGCCGACCGCGACCACGGCCGCCAGCAGCGGGTGTCCGGCCGCGGTCTGCCCCAGTCCGGCCGCGTCGGCGGGGGTGCCCGGCTCCAGCCAGAAGCGACGCCGCTGGAAGGGGTAGCCGGGCAGCTCGACGCGGCGGGTGTCCCGGCCGGCGTGGTGCCGTGCCCAGTCGACGGGAACGCCCCGGGCGTGGGCCGCCGCGAACGCGGTGAGGGCCTCGCGGGCCTCGGGCCGCTCACGCCGCAGAACCGGCAGGAAGGCTGTGCCGGGCGCGTCCGCGCAGTCGGGACCCATGGCGGTCAGCACCGCGTCGGGGCCGATCTCCAGGAACGTCCGTACACCGGCGTCGGAGAGCCACCGCACCGCGTCGTGGAAGCGGACCCGGGCGCGGACGTGCTCCACCCAGTACTCGGGGTCGCACAGTTCGCGGCCGACGGGGGCGCCGGTCACGGTCGACACGACCGGCACGGTGGGTTCGGCGTAGTCCAGCACCTGTACGACCCGGCGGAACTCGTCCAGCATCGGTTCCATCAGCGGCGAGTGGAAGGCGTGACTGACGCGCAGGCGCTTGGTGTCGTGCCCGCGGGCGGCGAGTTCGCTGGCGATGCGCTCGACGTCGTCGAGGTCACCGGAGATCACGACGGAGGCGGGACCGTTCACGGCCGCGATGCCGGTGCACTCGGTGAGCAGCGGTGCGACGTCGCTCTCGGCTGCCCGGACCGCGACCATGGCGCCGCCCTCGGGCAGCGCCTGCATGAGCCGGCCGCGCGCGGCGACCAGGATGGTGGCGTCCTGCAGGGTGAGGACCCCGGCAACGTGCGCGGCGGCGATCTCGCCGACGGAATGCCCGGCGAGGTGGTCCGGTCGCATTCCCCAGCTCTCCAGCAGGCGGTGGAGGGCGACTTCGACGGCGAACAGGGCGGGCTGCGCGTACTCGGTGCGGTGCAGCAGCTCCGCTTCGGGTGTGTCCGGCAGGGCGAACAGGACGCTCTTGAGGGGCCTGGGGAGCTGGAGGTCGAAGTGGGCGCAGACCTCGTCGAGGGCGTCTGCGAACGCGGGGTGGGTGGTGGCGAGTTCACGGCCCATGCCGGGGCGCTGGCTGCCCTGCCCGGTGAACAGGAAGCCGAGTTCACCGCCCGCCCGTGGGGCGGCGGGGGTGCTGCCGGAGGCCACGCCGGTGAGCGCCGCCCGCAGCTCGGCGCGGTCGGCGGCGACGAGGACGGCCCGGTCGGGCAGGGCGGCGCGGGTGGTGGCCAGGGCGTGGGCGAGGTCGGCCGGTTCCGTGGTGCCGGCCAGCGGCAGCAGGTCGGCGGCGCGGGCCCGCAGGGCGGCCTCGCCGCGGGCTGACAGCGGGAAGACGAGCGGGACGTGGACGCGGTCGGACTCCGGGCCGTTCTCGGCGTCGTTCCCCGGGGTCAGGTGTGCGGCGTCCGGGACCAGGACACCTGCCGGGTCCTCGGCGCGGTCCGCGGACTCCGGCTGCTCCAGGATGACGTGTGCGTTGGTGCCACTGACGCCGAAGGAGGAGACTCCCGCCCGGCGCGGACGGCCGGTCCGCGGCCAGGGCGTCGGCTCGGTGACCAGTTCCACGCTGCCGGACGCCCAGGCGGCGTGCGGGGTGGGGGCGTCGACGTGCAGGGTGGCGGGGACCTGCCCGTGCCGCATGGCGAGGACGGTCTTGATCACACCGGCCACGCCCGCGGCGGCCTGGGTGTGCCCCAGGTTGGACTTGACCGAGCCGAGCAGCAGCGGGGCTCCGGCCGGACGGCCCTGCCCGTAGGTGGCCAGGAGCGCGGTCGCCTCGATGGGGTCGCCGAGGCGGGTCCCCGTGCCGTGCGCCTCCACCACGTCGACGTCGGCGGGGCCGAGCCCGGCGACAGCCAGCGCCCGGCGGATCAGCCGTTGCTGCGCGGTGCCGTTGGGGGCGGTGAGCCCGTTGGAGGCGCCGTCCTGGTTGACGGCGGAGGACCGTACGACGGCGAGCACCTCGTGGCCGTTGCGGCGGGCGTCGGAGAGCCGTTCGAGGACGAGGACGCCGACGCCCTCGGCGAAGCCCGTGCCGTCCGCGGCGGCGGCGAATGCCTTGCAGCGGCCGTCCGCGGACAGGCCGCGCTGTCTGCTGAACGCGGTGAAGACACCTGGTCCGCCCATCACCGCCACCCCGCCGGCCAGCGCCAGCGACGACTCGCCCTGCAGCAGCGAGCGGCAGGCCAGGTGGACGGCGACCAGGGAGGCGGAGCAGGCGGTGTCGACGGTGACCGCCGGCCCCTCGGTGCCCAGCACGTAGGCGACGCGGCCGGAGATGACGCTGGAGGCGTTACCGGCCAGCAGATGGGCGTCGAGACCGTCCGGCGCGTCGTGCAGGCGCGGACCGTACTCCTGCACCTCGGCCCCGAAGAACATGCCGGCCGCGGTGCGGCGCAGTGTGGTGGGGTCGATGCCGGCGTCCTCCAGGGCCAGCCAGGAGGTCTCCAGGACCAGTCGCTGCTGCGGGTCCATGGCCATCGACTCGCGGGGGCTGATGCCGAAGAACTCGGCGTCGAACTCCGTGGCCGTGTCGAGGAATCCGCCGGTACGGGCGTAGGAGCTGCCGGGGACGTCCGGGTCCTCGTCGAAGAGCTGCTTCAGGTCCCAGCCCCGGTCCTGCGGGAAGTCCGAGAGGACCTCGCCGCCGTCGATCAGCAGGCGCCAGAGGTCGGCCGGAGTCTCGATGCCCCCGGGGAAGCGGCAGCCGATGCCGACGATCGCCACGGGTTCGTCGGGGCGGCCGTCACCGGCCGGCTCGGGCGGGGCCTCGTCCGCGGCCCGGTCCCCGGCCAGCAGCCGGTCGGCGAGATCGCGCACGGTGGGGCAGTCGTAGGCGAGGCCGACCGGCAGGTCGAGGCCGGTCCGCTCGGTCAGCCTCCGGTGCAGGTCCACCGCGGCGAGCGAGTCGAGCCCCTGTTCCGCCAGCGGTGCGGACGGGTCGAGTGCCTGCGAGGTACCCGGCCGGGCCGCCTCGACCGCCTCGGTCACGGCCGTGCGCACCAGGTCCGTCACCAGTCTGCGGTGCTGCGTCGGTGCGGCCTCGGCGAGCAGGCGCGCCAGGGCTGTTTCGGATCCGGACCCGTTCATCCACGCATCTCCACTTTCGACCGACACCGTTTCCCACCTCTTTTCTCACGGTAATGACGACCCCGGAAAGCCCATACCCTTAGGCACCCCTAGGGGTGGGTCCGGGCTGTTCCCCGCATCACGGAAGGGCGTTGGGGTTATCGAACGAACGGCGTACGTAGGACAGGGAATCGAGCAGCCCCGCGGAGGTGACTGTGTGGGCCGGGCGGGATTCGACGACACCGGACAGCGGCATCTTTCCCACATCGGACCAGCACAGCCGGCCGTCCTCGGCGATATAGCTCCGACTCAGTCCGGCATTGTCGGGATGCAGGCAGTAGGGCACATCCAGCCGGCCTTCGGAGAACGCCTTCAGCAGTGCGGTGCCGAGGTCGTCGTCCAGGTTCAGCACCGCGTCGACCAGCGCGTATGCCTCGGCGTACGTCTCCGTCCCGGTGCCTTCCAAGGGGTTTTGGGCGGTGCGCTCGGCGACCGCGGCCGCGTATTCCAGTGCGGACACGTTCTCCGCCACCGACGGAATACGACGGGATTCCGCGACGGTCTTCACGATAAGACGCTCGGAGCCGCTCTCGACGGCCAGTTCGGCGGCCTGCGCGAGCAGCCCGCGGGCGCCTTGCTCGGTTTCCGGGAACAATCCCATGTAGGCGTAGACGACTACATGCCATTCGGTGTCCGAAAGGAACAGCGTGCACAGGCTGCGTAACGCTGCGACCGCTTCGGAGTCCTGACGCCGATTCGTCTGCTGGGCGTAACTCACCGAAATGCTCCGGATTCCGTGCCGGCGGAAGAACAGCGCCTCGAGCACGCTGACCGCGACGAGCAGGCCGGGCGGGCAGAGCTGGCCGAGCACGCACCCCCCGAAGGTCTCCAGGTGCGGTTCGGCGCCGGTCCGGCGGAACGTGGCGAGCAGTTCGCAGGATTCCGTCCAGTGGACGACGGACTCGCGCAACGGGACTCTGCCGTAGGGGAGGCAGTAGGAGACGGGCCCGCCCTCCGAGGCGTCGAGCCCCACGGCTGTCAGGGCCCGGAAGATGTGCTGGGGCGCTGCCGATCCGTGCCGCACCTGTACCGGGAACCGCGGACCGTGGATGCCGTCGAGGACCCGGCGGGTGGTGGCCGTCTCGTGGCTCACGAGCGGATAGCCGTTGAGGTCGACCCCCTCCAGGACGGCGAGTTGAGCCGACTCCAGGTCGCCGACCCGGGTGTAGCTGTCCAGGGTGAGGGTGCCGACGGTCGTCGCGTCGGCGTCCCGGGTGGCGAGCAGCCCGGCGCGCATGCGCTGCGGGCTGCTCATTCCCATCCGGGGCTGCACCACGAGCCGGCCGGCGTCGTGGGCCCGGCGCACGAACGCACCGAATCCGGCACCGGTCACACCAGGGCCCGCTGGGGCAGGGCGTCGAGCATCCGGCGGAAGGCCGCGATGCCGTCGGCTGTCTCCTCGAACACCGCGTCGTAACCGGCCGCGCGCAGTGCGGCCGCCTCCTCGTCGCCACAGGGTCCGGCGATGCCGAGCTTGCCGCCGATGACGACGGGCACGCCACTGAGGCCGGGGTGCTCGCGCAGCCGGGTGACGGTGCGCATGCCGTCGTGGTAACCGTGCCCGTTGACGCTGCTGATCACGACCAGCGCGGGGTCGCGCACGAGAGTCTCACCGATCAGCAGGTCCTCGGGGACGCAGGGGCCGAGATTGACCACGCGGTGGCCGTGCTCCTCGATCAGGAGCTGGAGGTAGACGAGGTTCCAGGTGTGCGAGTCGGAGATGCCGCCCGCCACGAGGACGGGCTGGTCACCGGGGGTGGGGGGATTGCTCATCACAGGGCCTGTCCGTGTTCGTAGGTTCGGGTGTGCTCGATGCGGGAGACGGAGACGAGGTCGTCACCGCGGACGACGATCTCCGTGGGGGCGGGCCTGCCGAGGAACATCAGGAGACTGGCGGTGGGCCCGTAGGAACCGGCGTTGGGGACGGTCAGTAGGTCGCCGGGGGCCGGGTCGGACAGCGGTACCTGGCGTCCGAGCAGATCGCCCGGCGTGCACAGCGGTCCGGCGAGGTGGGCCGGGACGCCGTCGGTTCCGACGGACTCGTGCGGCTCGATGGAGACCGGCAGGATGCGGCCGAGACCGGACATGCCGCCGAAGGTGTTGATGCCGGCGTCGAGGACGACGTAGCGGGTGCCCCGGCTGTCCTTGACGTTGACGACGCTGGTGAGAAGGGTGCCGCTGTCGGCGACCAGGTACCGTCCCGACTCGCAGGCGATGCGCGGGGCGCCGTCGCGCCAGCCCGGGAAGTGCTCGTCGAGCGACGTGGCCAGGGCTTCGCGCAGTCGGCCGTAGACCGGCCGCCGTCCCTGTACCGCGTACGGTGCGGCGAAGCCTCCGCCGAGGTCGATGATGCGGAAGTCGACGCCCAGGTCCCGCTGGAGTGCGGCGGCGGTGGCGATGGTGTGCTGGAACTCGGCGATGAGGCTCGCCTCGTCCTTGGCGTTGCTCAGCGGGAAGAAGTGCAGCCCGACGAGGGTGGTGCCGGGTACGTCGCGCAGTTCCGCGGCGAGGCCGGGCAGGTGCTCGCCGTCGAAACCGAACTGTGAGGGCACCCCGGTCATGCGGATGCTGGTGGCCGCGGCCCCGGTGGGGTTGTTGACCCGGATCAGGCAGTCGGCGTCGATGCCGAGCCGTACGGCCGTGTCGCCGACGCGCCGCAGGTCGCCGGGCGACTCCACGGAGAACGTCCGCACGCCCAGGGTCATGACCTCGGCCAGCTCCTCGGTGGTCTTGCCGGGGCCGGTGTACAGGATCTCGCTTCCCTCGTAGCCGGCCCGCAGCACGGCGTCGAGTTCCCCGACGGAGCTGATCTCCGCGCGGCAGACACGGGGGCCGCCGGCCCGCATCTCGCGCAGGATCTCGGGGTGCGGGTTGGCCTTGGCCGCGTAGTACACGGCGACCTCGTCGGGCAGCGCGGCGAACAGTTCGTCCCGTGCCGCCGCGACCCGGTCCAGGTCGTAGACGTAGGAGGGGGTGCCGAAGCGCCGGGCGAGGTCGGTGGTGCCGGTCACGGCGTGGTTCCTTCCAGAAGGCTGAGGAGCTGCTTGCGGTCGTGCTTTCCGTGCGCGGTCAGCGGCAGTTCGTCGACGACACGGCTGACGCCGGGCACCTTGGCGGGCTCGAGCCGGAGGGACAGTTCCCGGAGCAGCACGTGCGGGTCGATGCCGCCCTCGGCGAAGACCGCGAGGTCGCGGCCGGGGGCGGGTGGCAGGACCGCGGCGGCGCGGACACCGGGTACGTCCGTGGCCGCGGCCTCGATCTCGGTGGTGCTCATGCGGACGCCCTTGTGCTTGAACACGTCGTCCCGGCGGCCCTCGTAGTACAGGAACCCGTCCTCGTCGACGTGTCCGAAGTCGCCGGTGTGCAGCCGCAGTCCACCGTCGGGCGCGGGCCGGAAGGCGCGTGCGGTCTGCTCGGGCGCGCGCCAGTAGCCGGGCATGACATGGGGGCCCTCGACGACGATCTCCCCGGTCTGCCAGGGCGGCAGCGCGTTGCCCTCGTCGTCGACGGTGAAGGCCCGGGTGCCGGGCAGCGGACGGCCGACGGACTCGGGGCGGGCGTCCTGCTGGTCGGGCGGCAGGACGGAGACGCGCTTGCACTCGGTCTGGCCGAACTGGATGACCACCTCGGATCCGGGGAAGGCCGTGCGGAGGCCGTCGGCGGTGGTCTTGGGCAGCGCGGCCCCGGTGTTGGTGAACATGCGGACGGTGGAGTCCTGCCGCGGTTCACGTTCGGCCAGCGCGCAGATCATGGTGGCCAGGGACGGCACGATGGGGACGACGGTGGCCCCCGTCTCCCGGATGCGGCGCAGCAGCACCAGGTCGGACTCGCCGTCGGCGAGCACGATCTCGCTGCGGCCCGCCGCGGTGAGCAGCACCTTGTAGAGGCCGTAGTCCCAGGAGATGGGGAAGCGGCAGAAGACCACGTCGTCGGGGCGGTAGCCGAGTTCGAGGTTGATGGCCTCGGTGGCGAAGACCATCCGGCCGTGCGGGCAGACGACGGCCTTGGGGGCCGCCGTGGAGCCGGAGGTGTAGACGAGGACGGCGAGGTCGTCGCTGTGGACGGGAGCGCCGTCGCCCCGGGCCTCCTTGTCGCGCAGGTCGGTGACCGCCTGCCAGACCTCGTCCAGGCCGAGGACGGTGACCGGCCCGGCGAGCGTGGAGACGCGGGACACGGCGGTACCGTCGACGACCACCAGTGACGGCTCGGAGTTCTCGACGACGGCCCTGAGGTGGTAGTCCTTCATGCCGGTGTTGACGGGGACGAGGACGGCGCCGCGGCGGGCGGTACCGTACAGCAGGGCGACGAGCTCACGGGTGCTGGCCAGTTGCACCAGGACGCGGTCGCCGTGGCCGACGCCCTGGGCCTGGAGCCACGCGTCGACGGCGTGACTCCAGGCGGTGAGCTCCCGGTAGGTCCACCGCCCGGTGCCGTCGGCGACCGCCGCCGCGTCCGGGTGCTCGGCGGTGGCCTCGTCGAGCAGGTCGTGTATCCGGGCGTCGGTGCGGGCCTGCGCTGTCGGTTCACCGTTCACTGCGACTCCTGCCGTCCTTCGGTCCTGGTCCCGGCTCCGGCGGGCTGCTGTCGCAGGGCCGCGGCGCGGGAGGTGAGCTTCCTACGGTCGGTCTTGCGGTTGGGGTTGAGCGGAAGTGTGTCCAGGTGGTGGTAGGCCCGGGGGACGACCGCGGCCGGCAGCAGTTCCCTCAGGTGACGGGCGAGCCGGGCGGGCGGCACCGGGTCGCCGGTGTGGAAGACGGCGAGTTCGACCGTGCCGTCCACGGGGACCGCGACGGTCACCGCGTCCTCGACGCCTGGGCAGCGGCGTACCGCGGCGTCGACCTCGGCCAGTTCCGTCCGTATGCCGTGTACCTGGACCTGGGCGTCCTGGCGGCCCAGGTACAGCAGGCCGTCGCTGTCGGTGCTGCGGACCCGGTCGCCGGTGCGGTAGTAGCGCAGACCGTCCCGTTCCAGGAAGCGTCCGGTGTCGTCGGCCGGGTCGAGGTAGCCGGGGGTCAACTGGGGCCCCGCGATGCACAGTTCGCCCTCGCCGGTCGTGCTCGGCGAGCCGGTGGCGTCCAGCAGCAGTACCGCGTGGCCCGGGTGCACGGCCCCGATCGGCACCATTCCGTGCAGGTGCCGGCGGCCCGGCTGCCAGCGGTGCGCGGTGACGGTGACGGTCAGCTCGGTCGGCCCGTAGATGTTCTCCAGCACCGTGCCGGAGGCCGCGGCCGCCCAGTCCTCGGCGTCCCGGCAGCTGAGCGCCTCCCCCGCGAAGAAGCTCCTGCGCAGCGAGGCCAGCGCACCGGGTGCGAGGCCGCCGGTGCGCCGCACCAGGGAGATCGCGCTGGGTGTGGAGAACCACACGGTCATCCCCTGCTCGGCCACGAACTCGGGCAGCCGCGCGTACTCCCGCGCGGGGACGGGTACGACGGTGGCTCCGGCCCCCCAGGCGCAGAACAGGTCGAACATCGCGCAGTCGAAGTTGAGGTCGAAGGTCTGCGAGAAGACGTCCTCCGGGCCGAAGTCGTACCGCTCGTCGAGCAGGGAGAAGTAGTGCGCGGTGTTGGCGTGGGTGACCGGCACGCCCTTGGGCCGGCCGGTGGAGCCGGAGGTGAACAGCACGTAGGCGGTGTCGTCCGGGCGGGAGGGCATCGGTGCCTTCAGCACACTGCCGGGGTCGACGGCGAGCTCCGGCATCGGCTGCCCGCCGGGGGCGAACAGGGTGGGCAGGGTGACGCCGTCCCGGTGCAGCGCGGTCAGCGCGGGCAGGGCGTCGTCGTCGGCGAGCAGGGCGCCCACACCGGCGGTCTCGATCATCTGCCGGGTGCGGGCGGCGGGGAAGGCCGGCTGCAGGGGGACGACGGTGACCCCGCTGTAGAGGCCGGCCAGCAGACTCGTGTAGGCCGACGGTCCCTTGCCGGCCAGCACGCCCACGGCGGGCGGCCGGCCGGGAAGGCCGGACAGCAGGGAGCCGGCGAGCAGGAGGACCCGCTCGTGCAGCTCGCGGTAGGTGAGGGCGGCGCCGTCGGCCCGCAGCGCGGGCCGGTCGGGCGCCAGGGCCAGCCCGCGCAGGAACCGTCCGGACAGGGCTCCGTCCATGGTGGCGTCCAAGGGGTCCGTCCCGTCAGCTCGTGGTGCGCTGGAGCATGCTCTCGACGGTCTCCCACAGCACGCCCGCGCTGCGGAAGGTGCCCATGGTCAGCGCGCTGTCACGGAAGCGCACCTGGTACGCCTCCTCCAGCGTGCCGAGCAGCTGGACCATGCCCAGCGAGTCCAGGCCGAGGTCCTTCAGCTCCTCGTCGGTGGTCAGCGGCTCCTGCGGGGGCAGGAAGGGCAGGAAGGTGCGGAGTATCTCTTCGAACTGGGCGTCCCACATGGGTGTGCCTCCTGTGGTCGGGGCGGATCAAACGGTTCAGGCGGCGCGCGAACGGCGCCGTGGGGTCATCGCCAGGCGGGGGTGCGCGGCGACGACGTCGAAGGTGCTGGTGGTACAGGGGACCCGGCCGAAGAGACTGTCGGGGCCGGCGACGCACACGCGCCGGACTCCGGCGTCCCGCAGGGCGGTGGTGACGCTCGGCCAGTTCATGGGGTGGTCGAAGCCGTCGAGCAGCATGGTGCGCAGTTCGACACCTGTGTGCAGCAGCCTGCCGTCCTGGTCGGCGACGACCGGGAGCGCGGGGTCGGCGAAGGTGTAGCGGGAGATGACTTCGCGTTCCGCCTTGGCGCG
The DNA here is from genome assembly GCF_040630715.1 of Streptomyces sp. NPDC005752. Classification (NCBI taxonomy): domain Bacteria; kingdom Bacillati; phylum Actinomycetota; class Actinomycetes; order Kitasatosporales; family Streptomycetaceae; genus Streptomyces; species Streptomyces sp. NPDC005752. The sequence goes on from NZ_JBEXYB010000031.1 coordinate 23,898, forward strand.
CAGCGGCGCGAACGCCGACGCGTGCATGGGGGGCCGCATGGTGTAGAGGGGAAGACTCCCGATGCCTCGCAGCCGCTCGCACATCCACTCCACGCGGTGTTCGGCCAGGGAGACCATCCAGAAGCCGTCGTCGATGTGGCAGGAGATCTCGTGCCACTCGCCCGCCTCGTCGAGTTCGGCGAGGATCGTGTCCAGTTCCTCGCGCGGGGCGCGGACGAAGGACAGGGTGACGATGTCCTCGTGGTGTTCGGCGAAGTACGACTCGAGACACCGCGCGATCTCGGCGGTGAGCCGGACCGCGTCGGCCAGATCGAGGGAGCCGGTGTAGGCGAGGGCCGCCTTCTCCCCGAAGCTGGGGCCGGCCACGATGTCGGGGGCGACGTCCAGGTGCTCGGTCGCCCAGTACGCGCTGGCCAGGCAGTTCACGAAGAAGGCGACCTGGGCGGCCTCCGAGTAGTCGCCCTCGGAGCGGCGGAAGGCGTCCACCAGCGAGTAACCGAGGGCGTCGTCGGCGACGGCGACCAGGTCCCGGGCCACGGGGTTGGCCACCATGAAGCGGCCCACCTCGGCGAACGGGACGGGCCCCATGCCGGGAAAGACGAGAGCGGTGTCGTACGCCATGGCGGTGTCCCCGCCTCCTCTCACGGTGGTCTGCGACGTCCGGGCCGGCGTCGTGGCGTGGCGTGTCACAGGCCGGCGAGGAAGTCGGTGAGCACCTCGAAGAACCGGTCCGGTTCCTCCAGGTGCGGCAGGTGGCTGGACTCCTCGAAGATCTCCCAGCGGGCCCCGGGGACACGGTCCATGTAGGGCTGGACGACAGCCGGGGTGGCCTCGTCGTGACGTCCGCTCAGGAGCAGCGTGGGCGTGCTGATGGTGTGCAGTTCGTCGACGATCGACCAGTCCTTCAGGGAACCGATCACGTGGAACTCGGTGGGACCGTTCATCGCGTAGTAGACCGTCGGGTCGTTGTAGGTCTCCATGAAGGAGGAGAGGAAGTCGCGGGGCCACGGCGTGAGGCGGCACACGTGGCGGTCGTAGAAGACGCGCATCGCGGCCAGGTACTCCTCGGACTCGTAGGTGCCGGCCGTCTCGTGGCGCACCAGAGTCGCCTGTACGTCCGGCGGCAGGGAGGCCCGCAGCCGCGCCATCTCCTGGAGCCAGATGGGGTACGAGGCGGGCGCGTTGGCGACGACCAGGCCGCGCAGTCCGGGGGGACGGCCCATGGCGTGCCGTGCGCTCAGCGGGCCGCCCCAGGACTGGCCGTACAGGACGTAGTCGTCGGCGATGCCCAGTTCCCTCACGAGATTGCCGAGTTCGTCGAGGAACAGGTCGACCGTCCAGAAGTCCGGTGCGCTGTCGGGGAGGTGGGTGGAGCCGCCGTTGCCCAGCTGGTCGTAGTGGACGACCGGCCAGCCGTCCTCGGCGAGGCGGGCCAGCGACAGCAGGTAGTCGTGCGTACTGCCGGGGCCGCCGTGGACGACGACGACCGCGGGGCGTCCCGTCCCGAGTTCCCCGGTGACCCGGTACCAGGTCCGGTACTCCCCGAAGGGGACGGTGCCCTTGACGCTGGGGACGAGACCCTGCGCACTGGGTTTCGGGGACACGCTGATCACCTCTGCTCGGCTGCGGAGTGCGACGGCCGTCCGGTCGGAGGGCCGGCCGGGACCGCGGAGTGTGGTGCTGGGCGAACCGTGCTTCCGCCGTGGTCCGCAGCCGACGCTAACCGCGGCCCAGACGTTCGACGGACCCCTAACCGCCCCTAGTGGTAGGGGGAGTGACCGGTACCACGGCCGCACACCTTCGGGGGCCGTGCCGCTAGGGGCACATAGGGGTGGGCCGCCCCCGGCGCCGCTCCTTAGCGTGCGGGAAACGGCCGGCGGAAGCCGCGCCGGCGCCGAGCCCGGAGCCCTCCCCCGTGGTGAACGGCGCGGCCCGCCCCCTCCCGTGCGAAGAGGACACCATGACTGCACCTGCCGAAGCGGCCGCCGAGGGCGCCCTCCCGGAGTTCCCGATGCGCCGGGCCTGCCCCTTCAGTCCGCCGGCCGCCTACACCGAGCTGCGCGAGAACGAACCGGTCTCCCGGGCGCAGCTGAAGGTCAACGGCAAGCCGACCTGGCTGGTCACCCGCCACGACCTGTACAAGAAGGTGCTCGGTGACGCGCGGGTGAGCGCCAACCTGAAGCTGCCGGGCTACCCGCTCCAGGTGCCGGTGCCGGAGGAGATCCTCCAGTCGGTCCCCCTCACCTTCCTCTCCATGGACCCGCCCGACCACACCGTGCAACGCCGCATGCTGGCACCGGAGTTCAGCGTGCGTCGGATGCGCGAGCTGCGCGCCCGGGTGCAGGAGCTCGTGGACGAGCAGATCGACGAGATGCTCGCCAAGGGCTGCGACAGCCCGGTGGACCTCGTCACGGCGCTCGCGCTGCCGGTGCCGTCCCTGGTGATCTGTGAGCTGCTCGGCGTCCCCTACGAGGACCACGCCCGGTTCGAGCAGTGGGCGTGGGCCATCATGAACCACGAGGTCAGCGACGAGGACCGGGGCATGGCCCACTACGAGCTGGACCGCTACGTCGACGGGCTGGTCACCGCGAAGGAGAGCGAGCCCGGCGACGACATGATCAGCCGGCTGATCGCGTTCAACAGGGAGACCCCGGCGGTGGAGCACTCGGACATCGCCAGCATGTCCAAGCTGATGCTGGTCACCGGTCACGAGACCACGGCGAACATGATCGCGCTGGGTGTGCTGGCCCTGCTGGAGCACCCGGACCAGCTGGCCGCCGTGCGCGAGGATCCCGAGCTGATGCCAGGCGCGGTGGAGGAGCTGCTGCGTCTGTTCTCCATCTCGGACGCCGGTACGGCGCGCGTGGCCATGGAGGACATCGAGCTGGGGGATGTCACCATCCGAGCCGGTGACGGCATCCTCCCGCTGAACAACGCCGCCAACCACGACGAGACGGTCTTCCCCGACGCGGACCGGCTGGACGTGCGCCGTGAGGCCCGCAGCCACGTGGCCTTCGGGTACGGCGTCCACCAGTGCGTCGGCCAGAACCTCGCCCGGATGGAACTCGACGTCGTCTACTCCACGCTGCTGCGCCGGGTGCCGACGCTGCGCCTGGCCACGCCGTCCGACGAACTGCGCTTCAAGGACGACGCCATCGTCTGGGGCCTGTACGAGCTGCCCGTCACCTGGTGACGCCAGGTACCCCGATGAGCACCCCTTTCCCCATCGTTCCGTTCGAGAGGCAGCCATGACCCAGTCCGCAGACCCGGCGCACGAGACGGCGTCGCCGTATCCGCAGTTCCCGATGCGACGCACCTGCCCGTTCAGCGAGCCGGGTGAGTACGCCGGGCTGCGCGCGGACGAGCCCGTGTCGCGTGCCTCGCTCAAGGTCAACGGCAAGGAAACCTGGCTGGTCACCCGGCACGAGCACGTCAAGCAGGTCCTCGGGGACCCGCGCGTGAGTTCCAATCTCAAGCGCCCCGGCTACCCGCACCAGTTCCACATCTCCGAGGAAATGCTGGCCCATGTCCGGCTGATGTTGCTGTCCATGGACCCGCCGGACCACACCGCGCAACGCCGCATGCTGATACCGGAGTTCACGGCGCGGCGGACGAAGGAGATGCGCCCGCGGATCCAGGAGATCGTCGACGAGCGCATCGACGCCATGCTGGCCGCGGGCGGCCCCGTGGACCTGGTCCAGGCCCTCGCCCTGCACGTGCCCTCCCTGACCATCTGTGAACTGCTCGGCGTCCCCTACGGGGACCACGCCCAGTTCGAGGAGTGGTCGGCGGCCCTCATGAACCACGACCTGAGCCCCGAGGAGTACGGGGCGGCGGTACAGGCCCTGGACATGTACCTCGACAAGCTGGTCACCCTCAAGGAGACCGAGCCGGGTGACGACCTGATCAGCCGTTTCCTGGAGAAGAACCGCACCGAGCAGGCAGCCGACCACGTCGACGTGGTGACCATGGCCCGGATGATGCTGGTGGGCGGCCACGAGACGACGGCCAACATGATCGCGCTCGGTGTGCTGGCCCTGCTGGAGCACCCGGACCACATGGCCGAGCTCCGGTCGGACCCCTCGTTGCTGCCGAACGCGATCGAGGAGTTGCTCCGGGTCTTCTCCATCTCGGACTCGGGCACCGCACGCGTCGCGGTCGAGGACATCGAGGTGGGCGGCGTCACCATCCGCGCCGGTGAGGGCATCCTCGCGCTGAACAACGCCGCCGACCACGACGAGACGGTCTTCGCCGACCCCGGCACCCTCGACTTCCACCGCAAGGAGGCGCGCAGCCATCTCGCCTTCGGGTACGGGATCCACCAGTGCATGGGCGCGAACCTGGCCCGCGCGGAGCTGGAGATCGTGTACGGCACCCTGCTGCGCCGTGTTCCGGGCCTCAGGCTGGCCGTGCCCGCGGAGGAACTGCGGTACAAGGACGACGCCATGGTCTACGGCGTCTACGAGCTGCCCGTCACCTGGTGACGGCCGATCCGATCGGAATGACTGCCATGCGTGTCACCACGGACCACGACCGGTGTGTGGGCTCCGGCCAGTGCGCGATGCAGAGCCCTGAGGTCTTCGACCAGGACGACGACGGTCTCGTCGTCGTCCTCCAGGAGAAGCCGGGGGCGGACCTGCTGGAAGAAGTCCACCGCGCGGCGGAACTGTGCCCGTCACAGTCCATCCACGTGACCGGCTGACCCGACCCCGGACTCGGCGCGCCGTGGTGCCGTGCGGGCGTCGCCCGGCACCAGGGCGCGGGTGCGGCATCACGGCGCGCACGACGACGACGACCGAGGACGTGACCCGTGGTGACGAACCGACCTCGCTCCTCCGCATCGGGACTGCCCGTCGAGCCGGTCCACGCGCCCGGCACCGGGCCGGGCCGGCCGTACGGGTTGGACCGGTACACCGGTTCCGGCACCGCGAAGGAGTCCAACACCCGGTACAGGCAGCTGATCGCCGGCGGCACGACGGCCCTGTCGGTCGCCTTCGACCTGCCCACCCGGATGGGTCACGACTCGGACGCCCCCGTCGCCACCGGCGAGGTCGGCAGGACCGGCGTGGCCGTCGACTCCATCGACGACATGCGCGTCCTCTTCGGCGGGATACCGCTGGACAGGGTCTCCACCTCGCTGACGGTCGACGCCCCCGCGCCGCTGCTGCTCCTGCTCTACCAACTGGTCGCGGAGGAGCAGGGGGTCGCAGCCGGTCTGCTCACGGGCGCGGTCCGGAACGACGTGCTGCAGGAGTACGTCGCGCGCGGGACGTACATCTTCCCGCCGAAACCGTCGCTGCGGCTGGCCGCTGACGTCTTCACCTACTGCAGGGCCGAGATCCCGCAGTGGAACACGATCTCGGTCTCCGGCCACCGCATGGCCGAGGCGGGCGCGTCGTCCGTGCAGGAGATCGCGTTCACCCTGGCCGACGGCATCGAGTACGTGCGCACGGCGGTCGCGGCCGGTATGGACGTCGACGAGTTCGCGCCGCGGCTCTCCTTCCTCTTCATGGCCCGCACGACATTCCAGGAGGAAGCCGCCATGTTCAGTGCCGCGCGCCGGATCTGGGCGCGGGTGATGCGGGAGGAGTTCGGGGCGAGGAACCCCGGATCCCTGATGCCGCGCTTCCGGGCGCAGGCCGCGGGCGGGCAGTTCACCGCGCGGCGGCCCGAGGCCGATCCGGTCCGGGTCGCCCCGCAGGAGCCGGGCGTGTCCCGCATCGGCGGGACCATCGACGACGTCGAGGCGGCAGCGGTCGAACTGATGCGGAGAATCGAGGACTTCGGTGGGGCCGTCGCAGCCATCGAACACGGCTACCAGACAGGCGAGATCGAGGGCAACGCCTGCCGCGCCGTCGAGGAGGCCGACTCCGGCGAGCACTTCGCCGTCCAGGTCAACCGCTTCCGGCTCGGCGAGGGAGAGTTCCACGAGCCCTTCCTCATCGCCCCCTGCATCGAGGACCGCCAAGCCGAACGTCTCGCCAAACTCCGCGCCTGGCGGGACCAGGACCGGGTGGACCGCCACCTCGCCGGCCTGCAGAAGGCGGCGGCCGGGGACGACAGCGTGCTGTACCCGATGAAGGACGCCCTGTCCGTCGGGGCCACCGTGGGCGAGGTCTGCGACGCGTTGCGCGAGATCTGGGGCACATGTGCACCGAGCGGTCCCGTCTGACCGGACGTCAGACGGGTCGGGCCTGCCGGAGCACGCGGCCGGCACGACCGGCGCGGAGGCGCCTCACTCCGGGCCGCCCGCTCCGGGCCGGGGGCCGACGAGGGACTGGGCCTGCTGGAGGAAGAGCGGCAGCCACTGCTCGTAGGAAGCGGTGCCCAGGTACTCCAGTGCCGTCTCCGCGTCCTTGCCGACGGGCGTGTGCAGCGGCGTCCCGGGGTCGTCGACGGCGGCGACGACCGCCTCGGCCACTTCGCCGCAGTCACCGGCGCCCTCCTGCACCCGGGCGAGGAACCGCGCGGTCCACGCCCGGTCGGCGGTGTACGGGTCGGCCGCGGACGGGCCCGGCGGGACGGTGCCCACGGAGCTGTCGCGGTTGATGCGAGAGGCGAAGCTGCCGGGCTCGAGGCATACCACCCGGATCCCGAAGGGCCGTACCTCCGCGGAGAGCGCCTCGCTGAGCGTGCCCAGGGCAGCCTTGCTGGCGGCGTAGAAACCGCCGTGCGGCACGGCGAACGTACGGCCGGCGAGGGAGGAGACGTTGACGATGACGCCGCTGCCACGTGCGCGCATGCCCGGCAGTACCGCCCGCACGGTGCGCAGCGGCCCCCAGAGGTTGGTCTCCAGCACCGCGCGCGCATCGTCCTGCGGCATGGTCTCGACGGTCCCTGTGCGGTCGATGCCGGCGTTGTTGACCAGCACGTCGATGGCGCCGTGCTGTTCCTGCACCCCGTGGACGGCGGCGGCGACAGAGGCGTCGTCGGTGACATCGAGCCGGGGCACGTCCAGGGTGAGGTTCTCGGCCCGGGCACGGCCGAGCAGTTCACCTGCGGTGGCGGGATCGCGTACACAAGCGTGGACGCGGTCCCCCCTGCGGGCGAACGCCAAGGCGGTCTCCAGGCCGATACCGCTGCTGCAACCGGTGATGAGGACCGACGTCATGGTTAACCGCCTGCTTTCAGGGCGTCGGGTGGCGGGATTCGGTCGGCAGCCTACGAACGCTCCCCTCGGGCCGCAGCCCCTACTTCCCCCTACGCGGTCGGCGGGTTCGTGCGCGGCGGTGCAGCCGGTCGCGCCGACGGCGTTCCTCTCCCGGCTCAGCACCTCGATAACCGTCCGCCGAACTGCCGCTGCCAGAGGGTCTGTTCGGCCGCGCTTCCGCCTCGGGCTGCCCGGGAACGCCGGTCCTGCTGGCGCGTCGCGTCTCGCGGGCGGCCAGGACACCCGCCCGGTCTTCCTCCTCTGCGGCCAGCGTGCCATCACACCCGGCCCCGTCCCGCTGTCTCATGCGCAACCACGAGAAGCTGCAACGCAAGCACCGTGGCGGCTCCTTCGTCCTCCTGCTGAAGGTCGTCAACTCCCCAGGCGTACGGCCCCGATGTCGTCGAGCCTGGTCGGCGACGTGACCCGCGCCGGGCAGGCCACGCCCCCCGCCGCACCCCGGGCCTCGCACCGCGCCACCGGCTGAGACCTGGGCGCGGCTCGACCATTTCTGCCCGAAGACCCACCGCGCGCGGCAACTCCACCTTCTCCGCGAAGAACCCCGCCCGCCCGGTCGTGGGAGTAGGAAGTGACGGTGCCGTCAACGTCTTTGGAAGTAACGCGGCCGGCGGCGTCCAGCCAGTGGGTGACGGTCTGGCCGAGCGCGTTGGTCCTGGCGAGGAATCTGCCGGCGAGCGGGTGGCGTGGCCGTCGACGGTTTCTGCGGCCAGGCGCCCCATCCCGTCGTATTCCATCATCAGGTTCGAGTGGGGTGAGCGGGCTGCGACGAGGTTGCCACATACGACGCCCATCGGCCGGTGCACCGGCCGGGTGACGCCGGGCGGAATCATCACCACCGAGGACTACGACGCGGCCGGCAACCGCATACGCATGACCGTCGCCGGCCGCCCCCTCGACTTCACCCACGACGCCCTGGGCCAGGAAGTGGGCCGCACCACTGGCACCACCGAAGGTTCCTTGACCTTCACCACCAAGAGAGACCCGCTCGGCAGGATCCGCGAACACTCCTTGGCCGCCCAGGGGCGAACCCTGCGCCACCAGGCGTACACCTACGACGGCGACTACCTGACGGCGACGACCGACCGCGTCAAGGGCCATACCCGTACCTAACTTTCGGACGCCCGCGGACGGCCGCTCGACATCGAGGAGCCCGGCTGGCGAGAGAGCTATCGGTATGACAGCGAAGGCAACCAGACCGTGGCAGAGTGGCCCGACCGGGCGCCGCACCCGGAGTCCCGAGGTCTCCGCTCGTACGACGGAACACGGCTACGTACCGCCGGCGCACTGAGCTATACCTACGACGCCGCCGGCCGCATCATCGAGCGCCGCAAGAAGCGCCTGTCCCGCAAGCCTGACAACTGGCGCTACACCTGGGACGCGGAGGACAGACTGGTCTCCTGCACCACCCCGGACGGAGTGCTGTGGACCTACACCTACGACGCCCTCAGCCGACGGACCGCCAAACGGAAGCACGACGCCGACGGGTGCATCGTCGAGGAGACCCGGTTCACATGGGACGGCAGCCGTCTCGCGGAGCAGACCGACAGCGCCACCCGGACCAGGCTGACTTGGGAGTACGAGGGCAGCCACCCAATTGTCCAGACCGAACACCGCATCACCGCCCCGCCACCCCGCGGCGCGCCGGATCCCGAAGAACGACCGGACGCCGAGTCCGCCGGGTCCGACACCGACGCGCGGTTCTTCGCGATCGTCACAGACCTCGTCGGAACACCCACCGACCTCGTCGATGACGACGGGACCATCACCTGGCAAAGCCGCAGGGCCGAGTGGGGCAGCACCGCATGGAGCCGCACAGCCACTGCGTATACACCGCTCCGGTTCCCCGGCCAGTACGCCGACCCAGAGACCGGGCTCCACTACAACTACTCCGTCACTACGACCCCGAGGCCGGCCGCTACGTCACACCGGACCCACTCGGCCTGGCCCCCGCGGCCAACCCGGCCGGATACGTGCACGCCCCGTCCACCACGGCCGACCCCATGGGACTCGCGCCGTGCATGGACACCATGCTGGACCTCGCGACAAAGCTCAACAATGTGCTTCCTGAGGGACAAGCACGCCAGAAGCAGGTCGTCGCCATCATCCACGCCGAGACTCCCGAGGGGCCGACCACCTTCGTTTCGGGAACCAGCATGAGCAAGCTCACACCTGCGCAGGTCAAGCTGGCCAAGTCAATGGGGCTGGTGCCCCTGCCCAAGGGCCAGCACGACACTCACCAGGGTAGACAGACCACATGGAATACACGCCCCTTGCCGCCGAACTGCTCGCCGAGGACGAACTGCCGAACGTCGGCGAGGCCCTGGGACGCAACGACGGCTTTCTGGTTCGCAACGGCGCCTGCTGGCTGGTGAGCGAATCCGACGGCCAGATCCTGGTCGGGCACGTCGACACGAACACCTCCCGCGTCTTCGCCCAGCAACGCCGCTGGCCCTCGCCGCGCCCGCAAGGCCCCGGCTTCACCTCCCCACTCCCCGACGGCGGCCTTGCCGTGACAACGGCCGGACTCGTGACGGCGTACGACGCGGACGGCCGCGTGCGCTGGACACACCCACTCGACACCTGGGACGACCCCCAGATCGCCTCGAGCGCCTGTACACCGGATGGAACCGGACATCTGCTCCTGGTCACCGCCCCCGGCCCCACAAGGAACGCCTCGTACGCGGGGGACCTCTGCCTCGCCCTCGACATCCAGAGCGGCAAGCCGGTGAGCCACACGGTGCTGCCTTCCGCCTCGGCCGGATACATCTTCCAGCAGTCGCTCACAGACCCCGGCCGACTGCTCCTGGATGCCGCCCAAGGCGACACCTTCTACTCCCTGGCCGTCCGGGTCGAACCCGGCGCACTCCATGCCGAGCCGGTTGGGCTGGAGGATGAACCCTTCGCCGGCCTGAACCTTGGCAGCGCCGCCCTCAAGCTCGACGTCGGCGGTGAATGGCTGGGCCTCTACCAAGCCGGCCGCCCCGACGTCAGCGCAGACGCGGAGGATGTCCTCCCCGAAGGAAGGCGCTTCGTCGGCCACCGCCCGGGATTCCTGGACACAACCCGCGTCCTGGCAGCCGTGGCCGAAGAGCAGTGGTCCGACGTCGCCCAACACCTCATCCTCGACGCCCTGTCACTCCAGCCCGTGGGCGAGCTCCACTACCCCGGCACGACCTGCCTCGACCCGCTGGCTCTCGGCGACGGCACTTGGCTGACCATCCACGGCCACTCCGTCCGCCGCTGGCGCACCTTGTGAGCGCCACTCTCACCGAGGCGTGAGGCTCCGGCGCAGCGGCAGGGGGCCGCCGGGCCTGCAGGAGCGGCCTCAGCGCCGGCGTAGCCTCGTCACGTCACCGCCAAGGACAACGGGTCGAAGGCTGACCAGGACTGTCTCCCACCGACGGCGCCCTATGATCATGTTCCCGCCGAAGCGGGAGCCTCGCGATTCCGCAGGTCAGGCGCCTGTCACGAAGCCGAGTTCAAGGTGGGACCTTGGGAACGCGTCCGAACCGCCGCACGGCCTCGCACCTGCAGTCCCTGCTGCCGGGCGTGAAGGCCGACACCGGGCCCGAGCCGGGTCCCGCCCGGCCGGCCTTCCAGGTGGGTTCGGAGCGCTACCGGCTGGAGCCGGGAACGTCCGAGCACGTGCTGCTCGCGTGGCTGACGGGCGGCCAGGACGCCCGTCCCGTCTTCCTTCTCTGCGGCCGGCGCGCCATCACCAACCAGGCCGGCATCGCGATATTTGACGCGCAACCACGAGAAGTCGCAGCGCAAGCACCGCAACAACTCCTTCGTGCTGCTCCTGAAAGTGGTCAACTCCCAGGCGTACGGGCCCGATGTCGTCGAGCTGGTCGGCGATGTGACACGGGCGGCACAGGCTCAGCTGCCCACCGCCCCCGCACGTCGCACCGGGCCACCGGGTGAGACACGTGGCACCGCGGCGCCACGTGCCGGCGGGCGGCGCCGTCAGTCCTGCTGCTCTGCAGCGTTCTTGATGCCCTGGAGGGTCGCGTCCATGCCCTTGCCCAGCTCCCCGATGCGGTAGGCGATGATCGCTTCCTCCTTCTCGGGCGTGCGCTCGATGTAGGCGTTGACTCCGCTGGGACCGGGACCGATCGTGACCGACTGCCTCAGCACGACGCCGTCGGCGTCCGGGGCGAGCGTGAAGGACCAGGTGGCCATCCGGCGATCCGGGTCCTCGGCCGGCTCGCCGTAGCGGCCGTCGACGTCCAGGACGCACCAGGTGAGGGTCCGGACGGGATCGAACTCGGTGAAATGTGCAATGGTTCGCCAACGGCCGTTCACGGGATTCTCGTTGTGCCCGATGTAGCGGGCCGCCGCCGCCGGCGAGGTGGCGCCGTCCTGCCATTCCACTGCCATCAGCTCGGGACTCCACCCGGCCATGGCCTCGACATCGGCCAGTACCCCCCAGACGCGCTCAGGGCTCGCGCAGATCCGGACCTCACGACGCGTGCCGGGCCCGTCGGCGTAGCGCATTTCAACAACTCCCCCAGCGACAGCGGTCGTTCGCCGCCGCCGCGGGAAGAATCCTACGATCGTCACCCCGGGCCGTGGCTACGGCACACCGGTCTGCCCTCCGTCGCGTCCCGTGTGCGGGAAGGAGCGGAGCGGCCCCGTGCGTCCCTTCGGACGACACGGGGCCGCTCTGCTCCGGCGGACTGCCCTGCGACCGCCCCCTCACCTCTCCACGGGCCGGGTCCCGGACGGCCGTCCCCCCGTGAGCGTGGAGTCCGACTCCATGCCCACGGCGTGCGGCGCTCCCGGATGTCACCCTGTGCCCTTCGCCGGCCCTCATCGCATCGGCAGCGTCCCGGCCGGCGCGCAGCTGACCTTCTCCCGCACCGGGCACGGACCCGGTACTGCACCGGTTCCGCGGTGCGGGGAGTGATCACCGGCTGCTGCCGGGCGGAGCATCCGAAGGCTACTGCGGACGGCCCGGCAGCAGCGTGCCCGGTTCGGCGGCGGCGACGCCCGTCCCTTCCGTCTTGGGGTTGCGCCGCTGTCTCTTCGCCACCCAGGTCGCGAACCAGGAGAGCAGCATGCACATGCCGATGTAGATGGGCGAGATCACCATCACGACGGGGATGAACGGCAGATCGTAGTCCAGGTTCGACGCGATCAGCTTGCCCGCGTGGAGGAACTCCTCGTAGGTGATCAGATAGCCGAGCGACGTGTCCTTGAGTGCCACGACGAGCTGGCTGATGATGGTGGGCAGCATCGCGCGGACGGCCTGCGGGGCCAGGACGTGCGTGGTGACCTGTGTCTTGCGCATGCCCAGCGCGAACGCCGCCTCACGCTGCCCCCGTTCCACGGAGTTGATCCCCGTACGGAAGACCTCCGCGAGCACGGACCCGTTGTACAGGGTCAGCCCGGTCACCAGTGCCGGCAGAGGCTGGACCTTCAGCGCGACGAAGACGAAGAAGATCATCACCAGCACGGGCATGGCCCGGAAGAACTCGACCAACAGCGTCGAGATCCAGCGCACGGGCTTGTGGTCGGAGAGCCGCCCGACGGCGAGCAGCGCTCCGAGTGCCAGCGAGAGGACCGCCGCGTAGGCGAAGGCCTTCAGGGTGTTGCCCAGCCCGCGCAGCAGCAGCTCCTGAATGCCCTTGTACGTGAAGGGCGTCCACTTCTCGCTGGTGAACTGGTCGGTGTCGAAGAGCAGGTAGAGGATCCATCCGAGCAGCGCGAGGATCACGGCCGTCGCGAGGATTCCGTAGAGGAAGTGCCGCTTGCGGGTGACCGGCCCAGGGATGTCGTAGAGCGCGGTCGCGGAGGCGGTGGCGTGGGTCATCGGGCGACTCCCCAGCGCTTCTCCAACACGTTGAAGAGCGCACTGATGGCGAGGGTGATGATCAGGTATCCGACGGCGATCCAGACGAAGGACCAGATGATGCTGTAGCCGAGCTCGTTGAGCGTCTTGTAGGTGCCCAGCAGCTCGGTGACGCTGAAGGCCCCGGCGATCGCGCTGTTCTTCGCGAGGGCGATGAGTGTCGAGCCCACCGGGGGGATCACCGACCGGAACGCCTGTGGCAGCACCACGTTGCCCAGCGTCTGTCCGAAGGACATCCCGAGGCTCCGGGCTGCTTCACCCTGACCCGTGGGCACGGTGTTGATGCCGGAGCGCAGGGCCTCGCAGATGAAGGCCGAGGTGTAGCAGCCGAGGGCGAGGACCGCGAAGACCTGGAAGGGCAGGACCAGGCCGAAGCGCGGCAGCCCCAGCAGCACGGCGAAGAACAGCAGCGTCAGCGGGGTGTTGCGGAGCACCGCCACCCACACGGTGCCGATGACCCGGAGCGAGCCGACGGGCGCGACCCGGAACGACGCCATGACGAAGCCGAGTACGAGTGCCAGGATCGAGGCGTAGACGGTGAGTTCGACGGTGCCGAGGAAGCCCTTGCCGTAGAGGGACCAGTTGTCTGTCAGTACGTCCATGGTGGTGGCCCGCCCCTCAGTTCGCCGGGTAGCGGTCGATGGGCGGCGGTGTCGGCGCGGGTACCCCGGACAGGCCGAGAGTCGCTTCGAACGCCTTCTTCCAGTTGCCGTTCTTCTCGTTCTCCTCGAGTGCGTCGTCGAGCGCGAAACGCAGCGCGTTGTCGCTGCGCGGGACGCCGATGCCGTACGGCTCCTCCGAGAAGGGCTTGCCGACCACCTTCATCTCGTCCGGCGCTTTTGCGGCGAATCCCAGCAGGATGGCGTCGTCCGTGGTCACGGCGTCGACCTGGAAGGTCAGCAGGTTGTCGACGCAGATCGAATAGGTGTCGTACGCGACGAGATCCGCCTCGGGGTAGTCGGCGGCGATGCGCTGGTACGGCGTGGAACCGGCAGCCGAGCAGACGGTCTTGCCGGCCAGGTCCTGCGGCCCCTGGATGTCGTTCTCGTCCGTACGCACCAGCAGCCCCTGTCCGGCCATGTAGTACGGCCCGGCGAAGCCGACGAGCTTCTTGCGCATGTCGTTGATCGTGTAGGTGCCGACGTAGTAGTCGATCTGTCCGTTCTGGAGTGCCGTCTCCCGGTTGGCGGAGGCGATGGTCCGGAAGCGGATCGTCTCCGGCTCGAAGCCGAGCGAGGCCGCCATCATGCGGGCGATCTCGATGTCGAAGCCCGAGTAGACGCCGGTGGCCGGGTCCTTCTCCCCGAGGTAGGGCTGGTCCTCCTTGGCCCCGACGACGAGATACCCACGCTTCTTCGCCTTCTTCCAGGTCTTCGACTCCGGCAGTTCGAAGCCTGTGTCGACCTTGTACTGGGGCAGCTCCTCGGCCTTCGGCCCCTTGACCGGGGGGCTGCCCTCCCTGCCGCAGCCGGCGGAGAGCGCGGCGATCAGGAGGCAGACCAGCACGGCCGCGATGTTCCTCGTACGCACAACGGTGCCTCCTGTCAGTGCTTGAGGATCTTGGACAGGAAGTCCTTGGCGCGGTCGCTCTCCGGTGAGGTGAAGAAGTCCTCCGGAGTGCGGTCCTCGATGATGCATCCGTCGGACATGAAGACGACGCGGTTGGCGGCGGACCGGGCGAAGCCCATCTCGTGGGTGACGACCACCATGGTCATGCCCTCTCGGGCGAGCTGCTGCATGACCTCGAGGACCTCGTTGATCATCTCGGGGTCGAGCGCCGAGGTGGGCTCGTCGAAGAGGAGTGCCTTGGGGTCCATGGCGAGGGCGCGGGCGATGGCCACGCGCTGCTGCTGACCGCCGGAGAGCTGCGCGGGAAGCTTGTCGGCCTGCGAGGCGAGCCCGACGCGCTCCAGCAGCTCCCGGGAGCGCTGGTCGGCCTCGTCCTTCTTGCGCTTGCGGACCTTGAGCTGGGCGAGCGAGACGTTCGCCAGCACGGTCTTGTGGGCGAACAGGTTGAACGACTGGAAGACCATGCCCACTTCGGCCCGGAGCTCGGCGAGTCCCTTCCCCTCCTCGGGAAGCGGCTTGCCGTCGATGGCGATGTGCCCGGACTCGATCGTCTCGAGTCGGTTGATGGTCCGGCAGAGCGTTGATTTACCCGATCCGGAGGGGCCGATGACCACCACCACCTCCCCGCGGCCGACGGTGAGATTGATGTCCTGAAGTACGTGCAACTTCCCGAAGTACTTGTTGACGTCCCGCAGTTCGATCAACGGATCGACGGCCATACGCTGCCCTACCCACTTATCGCTTGTGTCGAAGTCAGCGCAAACTATCCGGGGTGGACACGCACTTCGGGGCCGACACGCACCGGCGGAGCATAAGGCTGTTTATCGCGTTTTGGCCTCGGGGCCGCTCTCCGCGGACTCCGCGTACATCTCGGAGAGCTCGGGGCTGCCCGACATCGCCCAGTCGAGACCTGCGGCGACCACATCGATCTCGCGCCCCGAAGTCAGCCGCACGACCGGCCTTCCACCCGCCAGGATGTCCCAGGCGGCTCCGGGGACGGTCCGGACCAGCACGGTGCCGAGGTAGAGCCCGGCGTCGTTGCCCACCCAGGGCAGCTCCTCCGGGTCGTCGCGCCAGATGGGCGGCAGTTGGTCGAGCGCGGACAACGAGACGGGACTGTCGTCGAGCTCGAGGCCGCACTGCCCTGCCCGGGCGCGCAGCAGCTCACATTCCGCGAACAGCTCGGCGACGCCGTCCGGATCGGTCTCGACGGCGGCCGCGAGAGCCATCTCCCGTGTACCGCCCTGGCGCTTACGCCAGTTGTCCAGAAAAGGGATGTTCATGCCACCAGGATCCCATCCCTGACGCCTTCCGCATCGCAGGGCGCGCAACCGTGCCGGTTCCGGTACCTCCCCCGGACATGGCCTGGTCACGCATCTAGGGTACGAGCATGACGTCCCAGAACTATCTTTCCGAACTCTTCTCGCTGGAAGGCCGGGTCGCCGTGGTGACCGGTGGCACTTCCGGCATCGGCCGGGCCATCACGGGGGCACTCGCGCACGCCGGAGCGAGCGTGGTGGTCGTGGCGCGCAGGGAGGCGGAACTGGTACGCACCGTCGGCGAACTCGACGCCGACGGCTGCCGGGCGGCCTGGGTGAGCGCCGACCTCGGGACCGCCGAGGGCGTGCGTGCGGCCGGTGACGGGGCGGTGGCCGCGTTCGGTGAGCCGGACATCCTCGTCAACTGCGCGGGCGTCAATCTCCGTCCGCCGATGAGTGAGCTCGACGAGGACGTGTGGGACACCACGATGACGGTGAACCTCAAGGCGCCTTACCTGCTGGGCCGCAGGTTCGGCCCCGGCATGGCCGAGCGCGGCTTCGGGCGGATCATCCACATCACGTCCCAGCAGGCGCACCGGGCGTTCGTACGGAGCGGGGCGTACGGCGTCTCCAAGGGCGCGCTGGAGTCACTGGCCCGTTCGCAGGCCGAGGCCTGGTCGCCGCACGGTGTCACCTGCAACACGCTGGTGCCGGGGTTCGTGATGACACCGCTCAACGAGCAGCTGTCGTCCGACCCGGAGCGGGTGGCGGCACTGGCCGCACGCACGATGGTGGGACGCAACGGACTGGCCGGGGACTTCGCGGGTGCCGCGGTGTTCCTGGCGAGCGCCGCCTCCGCGTACGTCACCGGGCAGTCGCTCTTCGTCGACGGCGGGTTCTCGGTGCACTGAGGTGATCCGGCGCCCGGCGCGGACATTCTCCGCGCCGGGCGCCGGACGGCCGCTTCAGCCTTCGGCGTCCGGCGTCGCGCCCTCCGTCGCGGCGGCGACCGCGGCGGCGACGTCGGACGATGCCACGTCCTTGTCGATGCCCAGACCCGACAGGACGCCCGCACCCCCTTCGTATTCCAGCACGGCCAGAACGATGTGCCCTGTCCCGACGAAGGGGTGACCGAGTCGCAGCGCCTCCCGGAAGGTGAGCTCCAGCACCTTGCGGGCCCCGGCGTCGTACGGGATCAGCTCCGGTACCTCGCCGGCCGCGGCCGGCAGCGCGAGTGCCGCCGCCTCCCGGACGGCCTCCAGCGGGACCCCCTGCCCTTCGATCACCTGGGCGCCGAGGGAGTCCGGCTCAGCCAGGAGACCCAGGACCAGGTGCTGCACCCCCACCTCGTCGTTGCGGGCGGCGTGGGCCTCGTTGTTCGCACCCATGACGGCGTTCCTGGCCTGCGTGTCGAACTGACCGAATCCCTGGCTCGGATCCAGGTCCGAGGCCTCACCGGGCGTCTTGGGTACGAACCTCTTCTGAGCGGCCTGCCGGGTGACACCCATACTCCGGCCGATGTCCGTCCACGACGCACCGGAGCGGCGCGCCTGGTCCACGAAGTGGCCGATGAGGTGGTCGGCGATCTCGCCCAGGTGATCCGCGGCGACCACGGCTCCGGACAGCTGCTCCAGCGTGTCTGTGTGGGTCTCCTTGATCGCGTCGATCAGGTCGTCGAGACGGATGGGCGGATTGGCGCGCAGCGGCTTCGTCATGAGGCAACCCTAGGTTGACACTCCAGAGGCGTCAACCTTGAGTTGACACCCCTGGACGTCAGCCGCCCATGCCTTGAGGTGCGGCCGGCGCGGCACACCGACAGCCGAGGTCCGGCGTTCCTTACGGCGCCGTCAGACCTCGAGGTCCACGACCACCGGGGCGTGGTCGGATGCGCCCTTGCCCTTGCGCTCCTCACGGTCGACGTAGCTGTCCTTGACCGCCGCCGCGAAGGGGGCGTTGCCGTAGACGAGGTCGATGCGCATGCCCTTGTTCTTGGGAAAGCTGAGCTGGCGGTAGTCCCAGTAGGTGTAGGGGTGGTCGTACTTGAGGGGGCGCGGCACCACGTCGGAAAGCCCTGTCCCGCGCAGGGTGGCGAGCGCCGCCCGCTCGGCGGGCGTGACATGTGTGGCGCCCACGAACTGCTCCGGGTCCCAGACGTCCTCGTCGGCCGGGGCGATGTTGAAGTCGCCGAGGACGGCGAACGGCAGCGTCCCCGCCGCGTCCGTGGCGACCGCGTTCCGCAGGGCCTCCAGCCAGCGCAGCTTGTAGGCGTAGTGGTCGTGGTCGACCTCGCGGCCGTTGGGGACGTACACGGACCAGACGCGGGCGCCCCCGCAGGTCGCCGAGATCGCCCTCGGCTCCTGCACCCCCTCGTAGTCCGGACCGTCGGGCAGGCCCGTCACGACGTCGGTCACCCCGACGCGGGAGAGCAGCGCGACGCCGTTCCACCGGCCCGTGGCGTTGACCGCCGACTCGTAACCCACCTCTCGCAGCGCTTCGGCGGGGAACTGCTCCAGGGTGCATTTGGTCTCCTGGATGCACAGCACGTCGGTGCCGCTGCTCTCCAGCCAGGCCAGGAGCCTCGGAAGCCGGGCGGTGATCGAATTGACGTTCCACGTGGCGATGCGCATGCAGTCAACCTAACCGCTCCCACTGACAGCGGGGGTCAGAGGCGGGTCTCGTCACCCGGGGCCAGCCGGCCGTGGTCCGTTCCGCCCAGGGCTCCGATCTGACTGTCGTAGATCGGACGGGCGAGGTCGGTGAGCAGCGCGTCGTGGATGTCGATGGCGCGGCGCGGCTTCACCTCGCGCACGTAGTCGATGACCTCGGACAGCTTGCTCCAGGGGGCCATGACCGGCAGCATCAGCGTGTCCACGGGCTGGTCGGGCACCGTGAGGGCGTCGCCCGGGTGGAAGACCGAACCGTCAACGAGGAAACCGATGTTGGTGATCCTCGGGATATCCGGATGGATCACCGCGTGCAGCTCGCCGTGCACCTGGACCTCGAGCCCCGCGGCGGTGAACGTGTCGCCGTGGCCCACTGTGTGCACGCGCCCCGGGAACGCGGCCGACACCTGCTCGGCCACGCTGCGCAGTGTCCAGACGCGTGCGGCGGGGTTGGACTCCAACGCGGCGCGCAGCCGCGCCTCGTTGAAGTGGTCGGGGTGTTCGTGCGTCACCAGGATCGCGTCGGCACCGACCGCGGCGTCGTCCTCGGTGAAGCCGCCGGGGTCGATGACGAGCGACTGCCCGTTCCGCTCCAGACGGACGCACGAGTGGGTCTTCTTGGTGAGTGTCAGAGAGGAAGCGTTCATGCCCCCATACTGCTACGCGGGCGGGGTCGTTTCCTCCTGGATCACGGACCGGGCGATCTCGAACGCTGCGCCCGCCGCCGGGGTGCCGCAGTAGACGGCGGTCTGGAGCAGCACCTCTTTGATCTCGACGGGTGTGAGCCCGTTGCGCAGCGCCGCTCTGACGTGCTGGGCGAGGCCGCCCAGGTGTCCGGACGCGACGATCGCGGTGAGCGAGACACAGCTGCGGGCTCTGCGGTCGAGACCCTCCCTGCTCCAGATCTCTCCCCAGGCGTAGCGGGTGAGGAGCTCCTCGAAGTCCTCGGTGAAGCCGTCGGAGGCGGCTGCGGCGGCGTCCACGTGGGCATCGCCCAGCACCTCGCGCCGGACCTTCATCCCCTGGTCGTACCGGTCACTGCGCCCCGTCGGCGAAACGTCGGGCAGCTCGGCCGCGGCGGCGATCTCCGCGACGGGGACGACCGGGGCGAACGGGGCGGCGAAGCCGGGGAGCGGCGGTACGGGGATCGACGCCTGGGTGTCCTGCCAAGCGGTCGAGAAGTGCATCAGCAGCAGGTCGGTGACGGCGGCCGGCTGCTCGACCGGTGCCAGGTGGGAGGCCCCGGGAACGAGGGCCAGCCGGGCGTCCGGGATGCCCGCGACCAGGGTGCGGGCCTCGGCAGGACCGGTGACCTTGTCCTCGGCACCGACCAGCACGAGGGTCGGTACCCCGATGCGGGGCAGTTCCGTACGGATGTCGAAGGCGGCCAGGGCCTCGCACGACGCGATGTAGCATCCGGGGTCGGTGGTGCGGACCATCTGGACGGCCCACTCGACGATGGCCGGCTGGGCGGCGGCGAAGCCGGGCGTGAACCAGCGTTCCGGGGAGGTACGGGCGATCGGCTCCAGGCCGTTGGTACGGACGATCACTCCGCGCTGCCGGAATTCGTCGGCGGTACCGAAGCGTGGTGACGCGGCGACGAGCGCCAGGGCGGCGACCCGGTGCGGGTGGCGCAGCGCGAGGTCGGCACCGACGGCACCGCCTATGGAGCAGCCCGCGTAGCCGAAGCGCTGCACGCCGACGCTGTCCAGCGTGGCGAGGAGCCGGTCGGCGAGGTCGGTGACTGCGGCGGCAGGGCGGGCGGGCGCTCCGCCGTGCCCCGGCAGGTCGTAGCGGAAGATCCTCCAGTGCTTGGAAAGCTCGGGTATCTGGCGGTCCCACATGTGCCATGTGGTACCGAGTGAGGGCCCCAGCACCAGCACGGGTGCGTCCTCTGGCCCATCTACCTGGTACTTCAACGTCTTGTTGCCTGTCTCGCTCACACTCACACGCTCCCACGTCTCACAGCCGTCTCACACACCGCCCTCCTGAGCACTGTGAAGACCGCCCCATGTCGTAGCAGCTCCACGAAGATCCTCTACGTCCGGCCTCACGTACCAGCGCTTGGTGATCTTCACGTGGTGTGCCCCGCCCATCGTGCCAGTAGGTGATCCGGCACCCCATTGTTGGCCAGGTGGGTAAAGCACGATGCACGCGCGTCGTGGAGACGCACCTGGCGGAGTCCGATGTCTGCCATGAGCTTGTAGGCGCGAGTACGGTCTGCCGCTCCACCTTTCTAGCTTCGAGGCGTTCCTGCGCGAAGACCTGGGCCTCCAGGTCCGGGCCGTGCCGCCCTTCCAGCGCGTCCGACACCACATCCAGTGCGAGTCGATGCGCACCGGACACGTCTACGGCATCTTCCTCGACCGCCGCACCCTCCTGGCAGCCCCCGGCAATCCCCCGCAGGAGGTACCGCAACCCACACGAGTGATCGAACACAGCATCACAACCGGCCCCACTCGACCACAGAAGGAGAGGACCCGCTATTCGAAATCAGGTTCCAGATTTCGCCCGCGCCCACCCGTTACGGCGACAGCAGACCCGCCGTTACCCGATCACCTGTCCGCATCCACCCCGAGGAGCCCACATGCATCCCGTACGCCGCCCTGCGCTCGTTCATCGTGAGTTCGAAAACACCGCTGCCTCCTCGGGCGTCGGCCTTCACCTCGACTCCGACCGCGCCGTCGGCGAACCGCACAACCACGCCGCGCGGCGCGAAGCGGAAAAGGAAACGGGGGTCTGCATCAGCGTGGGGCAACAGGAGTTCTGCGGCCTCATTCACCACCACGACCGCGGCGACGGCCCAGATCGGATCACCGCCGTCTTCGTCGCCCAGTCGCGGGCGGGCGAGCCGCACAACGCCGAGCCGGACAAGCACGAGGGCTTGTTCCGAGTCTCGATGGAGAAGCCCCCGCCGGACTGCCACCCGTACACCACCGCCATCTTCCACATGATCACCCACGGCCCGTCCCACCGGGCTCTGAACCGGCCGACGCCGGGAGGCAACGAGTGAAGCGATTCTTCGGCAAGGTCCGCATGGCGGAGCCCCAGGTATCCGAGGCAGAACGCGAGCTCTTCGGCGGGCCGTTGCGCTACGACATGGGCTGGTCCCAACATGAGCATGCGGGCCTGGACTTGACCATGCGATCCGCTCTGCGCCAGATGCCCGGACTCGTCGGCGCTGCCCTGCGGATGGCCTGGAGCGCGGATCGCCGCGCGCTCGTGGCAGTGGCGATCAGCGAACTCGGCCAGGGCATCGCCGCCGCGGTCGGCCTCCTTGCCGTCAACGCGGTCATGCACGCGCTGTTAGGGGGAGGAGACGCTGTCGAGCGGCTGCACGCCTTGCTGCCGGGACTGCTCGCCGCCGCAGGCGTGGCCGTCGTCAACTCTGCCCTGGCCGGCTGGTCGACCTCTCGGGCCGGCCGCCTGGAGCCAAAGGTCGAGCGGATCGCCACCACCCAGTACCTGGCCGCGGCGACCTCGGTCGAACTCGAAGCCATCGACGACCCGGACTTCCGTCGTCTGATCGACATCGCCCAGTACGGTCCTGCCTCCGCTCGGCGGATGATCGGCGCCTGTGTCTCCGCGCTGAACAGCAGTATCTCGCTGATCGCCACGGCCGGTGTGCTCACCGTCCTGCATCCGGCACTGCTGCCCATGCTGCTGGTCATCGCCGCGCCCCGCGGGTGGGGCGCCATGCGGGTGGCACAGGAACGCTACGTGTCGATGATGAGCTGGATCGAGCACGTGCGGGCCAGCCGCCTCATCGGCAACCTCCTCACCGAACGCACCGCCGCACAAGAAGTGCGCATCCACGCCGTCGGTCCCTTCCTCCTCGACCGGTACCGGCGCATGGCCGACAGCGCAGAGACGGAGCAGGAACGTCTGGCCTCCAGCAAGGCCGTCACCGAATGGGTCGCCTCCGCACTGTCCGGACTGGCCATGGCCGCCACCTACGGAACGATGATCTGGCTGATCATGGCCGGACACATGAGCCTCGCCGTCGCCGGCACCGCTGTAATCGCGGTACGGACCGGGTCAGCGAGCCTGGGTGCCCTGGTGATGAACATCAACCAGCTGCACGAGGAATCCCTCTACGTCCGGGACCACGGACAGTTCCTGGTCGAAGCTGCGCAACGCGCCATCCCCCAGACCGGCAGTCCCGTCCCCACCCAGGTCAAGCAGGTCTCCCTTGAACACGTCACCTACCGTTACCCCGACCGCGACGTGCCGGCCCTGGACGACGTGACGCTCACCTTCCCCATGGGGTCGGTCGTCGCCGTGGTGGGCGAGAACGGCTCCGGCAAAAGCACCTTGATGAAGATCCTGTCCGGTCTGCTCCTTCCTCACGCCGGGTCGGTGAGGTGGGGCGAGTCCGACGTATCCGGGCTGAAGCGCTCCCAGGTCTTCGACCGCGTCTCGCTTCTCACGCAGGACTTCCAGCGCTGGCCCGTAACCGCCGCGATGAACATCCGCATCGGCCGCCCCGGCCACGACGCCTCGACGCATGACCTGCAGACGTCCGTCGACTACGCCGGAGCCGGATCCGTCACCGCCAAACTCCCCAACGGCCTGGAAAGCATGCTCGGCCGCATGTTCCGCGGAGCCATCGAACTCTCCGGCGGCGAATGGCAGAAGGTGGGCCTGGCCCGCACCCACTGGCGCAGCTCGACATCGCAGGAGGACAGCATCCTCATCGTCGACGAGCCGACCTCCGCGCTCGACCCCGAAGCCGAGATCGCTGCCTTCGACCGCATCCGCCGCCTCGCCGCCCCGCACCGGGCCGTTGTCCTGGTCACCCACCGCATGTCCGGCGTCCGCCATGCCGACCACATCTACGTCCTCAACCAAGGGCGCCTCGCCGAGCACGGCACGCACGACGACCTCATCGCCGCACGTGGCCGATATGCTGCCATGTTCGACACACAGGCCGACCAGTATGCCCCGGCCCCGAACGTCCCAAAGCCTGCTTCACCCAGAGTCGTAGACACGGCATGACACGCCCCACCGAGTGGAGGCGATCTGCCTGCCGTGCCCGGCTCGGAAACACCGTCACTACAAGCACCAATTACCACATCAGCAGGCAACCCCACGCTAGGACTTTCCCGGCCAGAGCGGCGAACAGGCAGGCATCCTTTACGGGTGGGTCTGGCTCCAGAACGCCGGGCACGGGGTGTGCGCCGCTTCGTCCAGGTGACCCTTGACGAGGGCCCGGTACTTGACCAGCTCGGCGCCTTGGAAGATGCCCAGCTCTTCATCGTAGCGACGAGGGACGACAATCAGTACGTGTTGACCCGGCTCGACCCTTTTCTGTTCGTCGGCCTGAGCGGGATCGACGACGTCGAGGGTTATCTTCTCCTTTCCCTCGTGTGGCTTGATCCGCTCCGTGACGTTGAACTCGACGGTGATGCGGCCGTCCCTGGACCGATCGTCCTGGACTGCGGTGACGTCCCCCACAGCGATCGTGCTCGCGCAGGAAATCCACTCCGTAAGGGTCTGCCCCTGCCCGCTCTGCTGTGCTGGAGACTCGTCTCCTGAGGGGACGAGCAGGATCACGGTAATGGTCGCGGCCACCGCGACCGCCGCGAGCGACACGACTGCCATGCGGCGCCGACGACGGGGCCGCCCGAAAGGAATCGGTGCCTCTGCGGGAGTGGACCCGGGATCCGGTCGTCCCGCTTCCTGCCCGATCATCCTCAGGGCGCGTGCCACGACTTGCTCGTCCATCTCGTTCCGACTGGCCATAGCTAGAGCACCTCCATATCGCGCAACCGCTGGCCGAGAGCGGCCACAGCGGTATGCAGTCGGCTCTTGACCGTTCCTTCTGGAATGGACAGACGTTGCGCAATGTCCCGCACGGTCAGGTCGGCGTAGTGACGCAGCGCGAGAACCTGCCGCTGAGCTGCCGGGAGGTCGTCCAGGCCCCTGGCCACGGCGAGCGCGAGAAGCCGCGCGTCCTCCGGCTGATCCAGCGACCGCCGGTCGCTCCAGCGCGCCGCGAGCTTCTCGCGCAGCGACTCGTCCCTGGAACGGGACCGGTGCCAGTCGACAGCGACCCTCGACGCGACAACCGACAGCCACGCCTGCAGATTCCGGATCTCTCCCTTCACTTCGAGCAGCTTGACCCGAATCTGTTGTACGCCGTCCTCAAGCTCTGCCCAAGGCACACCTCCGAGGGCCAGCATTGCGCGGACGAGCTCAACGTCGGAAGGCTCCAGCAGTTGTTCGGATCTGTGCCTGCGTGCTATCAACCGATCGTCCTCTCGCTCCCCTGTTCCTGGTCATCCGACGGAGCAGTCCCCAGGAACGTTCAATGGCTCCGACGTGAAACAGCGATTCCGCGTCCCCCTCATACTCAAAGCTCATGCCTCCTGCCAGTGGGCAGGCACTACGCTGGCGCCCGAGGCCGCCGCGTGATCATTGGTTGTCCACACAACACCTAGTGATCAACGGCGCCTCATCTGCTCGGTTGCCACCGGAACCAGTAGTTGAGCCCCTCGATCCGGTAGCGAGCGCCGGCATCGAACCACAGCTCGGCCACAAGCCGCCGCGTCGCGTCCGGCGCATGGCGGTGCTACGCCAGGCCAGGTCCAGTTCGTCGGCGCGGGTGTGGATCCCGCCGTGACCCGGATGGCTCTCCGGCCCGGCCGTCCCGGCTTCATAGCCCTCTTCCACCTGGCGAAGATCGCCCACTGCTCGCGCTCCAGCTCCACCACGGCCTTGCTCGCGGGTCAGACACGGTGCTCGTCGGTCACGTCGGCGTGGTTGTAGTCGTCGTTCAGGAAGTAGTGGGGCTTGCCATCGATGTCCGCGAGGCCGACTCGACGAGGCCCGTCGTACCACTCCAACTCGGCGTACACACGCTCGAAACCGTCCGCGACCAGTTGCTCTTCGACCCCTGTCTCAGCCACGCGGGCAGGCTCGGTCAAGAAGTGGCTGCTGGCCCACCCGCGATTCCACCTGCACTTCACACCCACCAGTTCATCCGGGCTGAACCTGGTGGAACGGTGGTTCGCCGAACTCACGCAGAACAAACTCAAACGCGGCGTCCACCGATCCGTCCAGGCACTGGAACGTGACATCCGGGCCTAGGTCGCCGACTGGAACGACCACCCACGGCCCTTTATCTGGACCAAGACCGCCGACGAGCTCCTCGGCAAAGTAGCCGCCTACTGCCGGCGAATCTATGGTTCAGAACGTTGAACGCCTGCGGATCCCCTCTCTCAGTCTTCATCAGGTCAGCGAAGGGACTCGGGCCGCGCGACGAAGCGGGCAAGCGTCTCGGCTCCGCCGCGGGGCAGGTCAATGACCGCTGTCTCCGGCAACGTAGTAATCACGGCGCGCAGCCTCGCATTCAGGTCGGGTAGCAGCGCCCAGGCTGACGCAGGGGCGCTGACGGCAGCGAGCAGCAGATCCCCTTCGTAGAACGAAGCGTCAAGCAGCGGCTCCTCGATCAGCAGGCGCACTGTGAGTGGAAGGACGCAGGGCAGCGCCACCTGCTGTGAGATGAGGATGCGCAGGTCCGCCGGGCCGAGTTCCCTCTGGCGCACACGCCGCAACTCATGCACCTTGCGCATCAGATTGGTCGCGTCAGCGGCAGGGGGCGCCCAGCAGGGTGGATCCAGTTCATCGAGTGTCCGGTCCAGGTGCAGCAGACGATGCATGAGGTCCATTTTCACCAGAACAGGCAGAAAAATTTTCGACTCAGGTCACCAAGGGGGCCCACCCCTCTGTCTCGTACCCAGATGAAAGGGCAGGACCCCCGACCCGGATTGCGCACCGCCCCACGTGGGGCAGCTCCACGAAGCCCCGATGCGACCTCGAGGGGCCGGGGCCGGGCAGCAGGCGGAGCGACGCAAGATCGGCAGATCAGCCCGCGGTTCAGGGAATTGCGACGCCCGGCACGCCACTGGCCCGCTTCGGCCTGGTCGCGGGAGGCCGCTAGCCATTTACTTGCTCCGCCAGGTATCTTGCATTGCATGGAACCAGGCGATTCGACCAAGCAGGTCCGGGCAGCCGCCCAGCTGCGCAAGGGCGTCCTGGAGTACTGCGTACTCGCCCTGATGCGGGACCGTCCCCGTTACGGCGTGGAACTCCTCCGCTCCCTGGAGGAGTCCGGTGCCCTGGCCACCAGCCAGGGCACGGTCTACCCCCTGCTCTCCCGGCTCCGTCGCGACGACCTGGTCACCACCACCTGGCAGGAGTCCGCCTCCGGACCACCCCGTCGTTACTACGCGCTCACCGACAGCGGCAGGGCCGCGCTCGACGAGTTCACCCGCGTCTGGCCAGGCTTCCGCGACGCCGTCGACACCTTCCTCGCAACCCCACCCCCCTCCACCGGAGACCTCGCATGAAGACGCCTGCCGACCCCGTACGCGACTACCTCTCCGCCGTCGAGCGCGAGGCCTCCGCGCTCCCCGCCGACCGTCGCCAGGAACTCCTTGCCGACCTCGCCGAACACATAGAGGTGACGCGCGCCGAACGCCCGGACGCCCCGCCCGGAGAGGTTTTGGCAGCACTGGGAGACCCCCGCACGATCGCGGCGACGGCGCTGGCCGAGTCAGGGAACGGGGCGACCGGGGCCGGGCTCCCGGACCGTGCCGGTGCGACCACCCGGCGCGGCAAGGTGCACCCATTGGTCCCGCTCCTCATGCTGACCCTCTCGCTGCCCTTCCTGATGGTCTTCTCCGAACAACCCGGCCCACTGTTCGGCGTCATTTTCCGCATCACCGGCGCGGTACTTCTCTGCACCTCCGTGCACTGGACCGCCGTCCAGAAGACCACCGGTGTACTTCTCACCGCCATCCTGCCGAGTGCCGTCATCGCCACCTGGAACCTGTCCGACGGCGGCCCGGCAGGCGACATTCCCGCCCTCCTGGCCAACCTGGTGACGTTCGTCCTGCTGGCCGGCACGGCGACATGGCTCTGGCGGGTCCGCCGCGCCTGAGCTGTTGCCCCCCGGCTGCGGCTTCACCACAAGCCGCCGGGGCGACCGGTGCGGTGGCTGAGGTCAGCGGGTGCGGCAGGTCATGGGGTGATCGCCGGCTCTGGTCCACTTCTGCTGATGGCGTGACAGTCCGTCACGGGTTCGCGCGAGTGGGCAGCGCGGAGCATGACGTGGCGGGGTGCAATGATCCTGCCCTTGGCGCACGAGGCGGGACGGGGAGGACGAGTGGATCGCTGCACAGCCGATCAGCTTCGAGGAATTTCGTTCGAGGAGCACGTGCGGGCCCGTCCGGCTGTGTACTTCCGTGTCGAGCGGGACAGCCCCGAGCTTCCCACCGAGGTGCTTCAGCGTGTGGTCCGGGATGCGCTGCACCGCCGTGACGGCACGCATGGGCTGATCAGTGTGGAGATCACGTCTGACCTCGGTTTCACGGTGGAGGACGATCGACCTCACAGTGCCGACGAGCACCGACGCCCCCTGCCCGGGTTCTATGAATCGCTGCTCGACAAGGATCGATGGGCTCCTGCAGCAGCCGCGGCACTCAGCGCCCGGACGGTCGTTGAGGTCTGGCTGGACAACCGTGGCTACCGCCAGGAGCTGGCCGGGGCGGCTCCTACGGGCGCCTGGCAGGAGTTCCGCGCGCACAGGCCGCACGGGACCAGGACCACGTTCCACCTCGATCCCTCGTACTTCGGTCCCGGGGAGGCCATCGGCTGGGCATTGAGAGCAGAGGAACTACACGGAACAGGATGCGAGGCACATCCCTCACCTGCGACGTTCGTGATCCACGACCTGCGCTCGGGAGGCGACCGCTCAGCCGGCGAGTAGGACCCACGCGGGTCCGCTCCGCGAAGCTTGCGGGGCACCGCGGGTGGCGCCTTCGACGTAGAGGAAGCACCTACGGCCAACGGCATACCGGGCTCGTCTGCCTGATGGCCTGCAACATGCCGCTGATGGCCTAATCGAGGTTGCGGGCTTGTGTGGCCGGTCACGCTGTGCTGCGTCGATCCCGGTCGCGTCAGGAGCCCGTGGGCGTACAGGGCGCGTGAGGGGGCCTGGTACACGGAATAGTGCGCTCTCGACGAGTACCTGACGGCGATCGGCACGACGCAGGAGGCCCCGGACGCCCGCAGTTGCAGTGCATGAGCAGACGGGACTCAGGCACTGCAAGACCCTCAGTTGGCTGACGCGTCGAGCAAGGGAGCACTGGACATGAGTTTCCGCATGAAGGCGATCAGCCGTGAGGAGCATCTGGCCTTCATCATGGCCATGCCCTCGGCAAGTCACATGCAGGTTCCCTCTTGGGGGGATGTGAAGCCGGACTGGCGGGCGGAGAGTCTGGGTTGGTTCAACGACGATGCCCGGCTCGTCGGCGTGGGGTTGGCGCTGTTCCGGCCATTGCCGAAGCTCAAGCGGTACCTCGCCTACCTGCCGGAGGGGCCGGTCATCGACTGGGACGCGGCAGATCTTCAGCAGTGGCTGGAGCCGATGCTCGCACATCTGAAGACCCAGGGCGCCTTGTCGGTGAAGATGGGCCCGCCCATCGTCGCCCGACGCTGGAGTGCGGATGCGGTCAAGACCGCGATCGCCGACCCGCAAGCCGGACAATTGCGTGATGTCAAGGCCACGGCAGACGAGCCACAGGCCCTCCATATCGCTGAGCGGCTTCGGCGGATGGGCTGGCAGCAGACCGAGCCAGGCAACGGGGATGGCTTCGCCGCCGGTCAGCCGCGCTATGTGTTCCAAGTCCCCTTCGCCGGACGCTCGCTGGAAGACATCCAGCGCGGCCTCAACCAGCAGTGGCGCCGCAACATCAAGAAGGCCGAGAAGGCCGGTGTCAAGGTCGTCGTCGGCAACTACGACGACCTGCCCGCCTTCTACGAAATTTACGTGGAAACGGCCGAACGCGACCGGTTCATCCCGCGCCCACTGGCCTACTTCCAGCGCATGTGGACGGCGCTGACGGCCGAGGACCCCGACCGCATGCGGCTCTACCTCGCCCACCACGAGGGCGATGTGCTCGCGGCAGCGACGATGCTGACCGTCGGCGAGCACGTCTGGTACTCGTACGGAGCCTCCACCAACCGCAAGCGCGAGGTCCAGCCGAACAACGCAATCCAATGGCGGATGATGTCCGACGCTCATGCACTCGGCGCGAGTGTCTACGACTTCCGTGGCATCACTGACACCTTGGAGGAGAGCAACCACCTCCTGGGCCTGCTTCGGTTCAAGGTCGGCACCGGCGGTCAGGCCGTGGAATACCTCGGCGAGTGGGACTTTCCGCTCAACAAGTTGCTGCACAAGGCCCTCGGGCTCTACATGTCCCGCCGCTGATCCCCAGCCCCGGAACGGAGCCGGGTCTTCCAGCACCAGGCCTGTCAAGGACGTAGTGCGGCAGGACCCGTGATCGCCAAGCCGTCGGCACCCCACTCGCCACCACGTTCCGTAGGTCGGTGTCCGCCCTCACGCCCGGCCCCCTCGCAGTGAGGGCCTCGCGCCGGGAGACATGGTCGCCCCCCGCCCGAGGACTTTTCGGGATGCGTCCGGCGCGGAGCACCCGGCCCGACCTGCGGCTGTGCCGTGACTGCTGGAGCGCAGGTCCGGATGGGGCGGCCACGGCGTGTGGTGCGAGGACCGGTGACGGCGAACGGTCCCGTTCTCAGATGCCGGAGAGGACGGTGGGGTCACCTTTGGTCCAGGCATTGTCGACGGTGACGTGCCGGATGACCCACACCTCGCCCTGTCGCGCCAGGTCGACGTCGTAGCGGTTCGTCATCAGGACATGACGTGAGTGGTCCTCCCGCGGCAGATGCTGGCACGCCATGATGCCTTCGAGGTGCGCCGTGTCACCGTCGAGGCTCACCCGCGGGTTGCTCAGCGAGTGCGTGGTGTCCAGGTGACCCAGTGAGCCCAGCAGGGCCGTGGCGATGGTCTCCCTCCCCTTGATCGGCGGGTACTCCTGGCCACTTCGACTCGGTCGAAGAGGCCGCGGTGCACGTGATCGCGGACGACTTCCGCGCCCTTCACGACCTGAACATCGGCGACAGGCAGCGGGGCGCGGACCCGACCGAGGTGGCCGTGGCGACACTGGACGCCATGCTCGACTCCCTCCGGCAGCGCAGGAGCCTGTTCCTGCTGGCCTCGACCTGGCGCTCACCGAGCGGCCTGATGGGCATCGGCGACCTCCTCCTGGAGCAGCTCCACGCCCTGCGGCGCGACCTCGGTACCGACGAGTGGGAATCCGGCCCGCACAACTCGGTCGAGGACGTCTACCCAGCCTCCGGGGTGCACGGAGTCTTCTCAGCCGCCGTCGGGGGTGACACCGACTGCGACCCCGCTGAGATCGCGGGCCGCCTGTTCGCCCTGCTGCCCGCCTGTATCCGTCAGCCACCGCGGTCGTCGATGTCCTGAGCAGACGGCGCGGCATGACGGCCGGGCCTGAGCCGTCACGCCGTGGCGTACGTGACCGCGAAGTGCGGTGAGCGCGGCGAGGTGCCCGTCGCAGTCCGCTTCAGAGGGTGATGCAGAAGGGATGGCCCGCGGGGTCCAGAAGGACGCGGCGTCGGCCGGGCATGGGTTGCGCGTCGGCTTCGACGGCTCCGAGAGCGACGAGGCGGGCCTGGGCCGCGTCCAGATCATCCACGCCCAGTTCGAGATGGCACCGCTTCGGTAGCGAGGAGTCCGGCCAGGTGGGGCGCCGGTGGTCGTCCAGGCGGTAGAAACCCAGACCGGGAGAACTCTCATGGCCCACCAGCACGAAACCATCGGTGGGAAGGGCGACGGGCAGGCCGAGTACCGCGCTGTAGAAGCGGGCCGACTCGGCGGGATGTCCCCGGGGGACGGGCGGACCGCCCAATCCCGTCAGGGGGTCGACGCGGAGACCACGTACACGACCGGGGCCCCAGGGTCGGTCATGTTGACGGTGATGTTCTGGGTGGGGCGCGGGTCCTTGTTCTTGTGGACCGTGCCCGCCCAGTCGACGCCGGGCCCGAAGTACCAGCCGGTGATCTTGATGTCCCGTCCGCTGATGGTCACCTTGCCGGTCTCCAGCGCGGCGCGCCCAGTACCGACACCGCTCAGGAAGCGGTCGAGTCCGGCCGAGGTCGTACGGAACTTCACGTACATACGGCTGGCTTTCCAGTTGTTCGTCTCGTAGTACTGGACTCCCTGCGCATTGCCCGGAATGGGCAGTTCGAAGATCCGGCGCTGCATGCCGGACGGCCAGTCCTCGCGGAGTCCCTGAGCGGCCGCCTCGGCCTCCTTGTCCTTACCGGAACGACGGCTCTGACCTGCGGAGATCACCAGGTATCCGGCGGGGATGCCGATGAGCAGGACGATGATCGTCAACGTGATCAGGCGCCGTCGGATCACCCTGCGCCGGTCCGGAGGAGGCGTCCCGCCGCCGTCCCCACCTGAGGTACCGGTGGGACCTGAGGAACCGGTGGGACCGGCGGAGTCCGAGGAACCGGATGATCCGGAGGCCCCGGAAGGGCCGGACGAAGGGGGCTGGCGCGGCACGATGTGGTGCTCGGCTGCGGTCATGGTCGGTCATCCCTCGAAGCTGCGGTTCAAAGCGGAGTGAAGCTGCGGTTCGGAGCGGACGCGGGTGGCCTGGCGCCGCGGCGCGCCGCCCCCGGGTTCAGTCGGCGCTACGGGTGCCCCGCGTGTTCCGGATGGTGGTGGCGGCCTGGTCGTAGAACTGCGCGTACCGCTCGTAGCGCTCGACCCGGCGGCGGTTGGTCCGCCGGAACCTCCGGGCGACCAGGCGCGCCAGGTCGGCGGCGCCGACCATACCCGCCTCGGGACCGAGCTGCGCCTTCGCGATCCGGGCCTCCGGCCGGTAGCCGCGGCCGGTGAGGTGGCGCTTGAAGGCGTCCCTGGCCGGACCGATCAGCAGGTCGTCGGCCGCGCTGACACCGCCGCCGATGACGAAGCAGGACGGGTCCAGGGCGGCCGCGAGGTTGGCGATGCCGACTCCGAGCCACTGGCCGATGTCCTG
Source organism: Streptomyces sp. NPDC005752 (assembly GCF_040630715.1). Classification (NCBI taxonomy): domain Bacteria; kingdom Bacillati; phylum Actinomycetota; class Actinomycetes; order Kitasatosporales; family Streptomycetaceae; genus Streptomyces; species Streptomyces sp. NPDC005752. The sequence goes on from NZ_JBEXYB010000031.1 coordinate 56,360, forward strand.
GAGGAGCTCGACGCACATCGCGTCGCCCTCGCGGGCCAGCTCGGTGATGAGTGGCCCGGTGATGTCGGGGATGTTGCCCTTGACCCGCTCGATGAGGCCGTGAGCGACCGGGGAGTCCGCGGCGGCCAGCTCCCTGGCCTCACGCACGAGGGCGTTGCCCGAGCTGTACTGCTCCCAGCAGCCGCGGTTGCCGCACGGGCAGCGGTGCCCGCCGGGCACCACCTGCATATGGCCGAACTCACCCGCGACCCCGTACTTGCCGCGCTTGACGTGCCCGTCCTCCAGGATCGCGCCGCCGATGCCGGTGCCCAGCGTGATCATGACCAGGTGGTCCTCGCCACGGCCCGCGCCGAAGCGCCATTCCGCCCAGGCCGCGGTGTTGGCGTCGTTGTCGACCATCACGGGAACCACCAGCCGGGAGGCGATGGCGTCGCGGAGGGGTTCGTCACGCCACGCGAGGTGCGGGGCGAACAGCACCTTGGAACGGTCCGCGTCGACCCAGCCCGCCGCGCCGATCCCGACGGCGTGCACGTCGTGCCGGTCGGAGAGGTCGAGGACCAGTTCGACGATGGTGTCCTCGACGACCTTCGGGCTCTTGGACTTGTCGGGCGTCTCGGTGCGCAGGGTCTCCAGGATGTTGCCGTCGGCGTCGACGACGCCGGCCATGACCTTCGTCCCGCCGATGTCGATGCCGACGGTGGGAACTCTCGGCGCCGTGAGGTGCGAGCGCCGCTCCCTGGTGCCGACGGTCCGCAGGACGGTGGCGCGGGCGGAGCCGCGGTGTGTGAAGTCGCGGTACGTGCTCATCGTCCCTGCGCAGGTCGGGGGGCCGGTCGGTGGTCCGTCCGGCGGCGGACGGCGCCCGCCGTGCACGATTCTGCCATTCCCCCGCCCCCGGAACCGGTCTTCGGGTCGGGGACGGGGGGTGCGAAATCGAACTTATGGGGCGTCGTCCCCGGTCGCACGGCCGCCGAGGTGGTCCGGTGCGGGGGCTCTTTCGAGCTCGTGGCTGAGCTCGTCGAGCTCGCTGCCACCCGCCATCTGGCGGGTCAGTTCGTCCAGAGTGACGTTCTGCTTGGTGTGGCTTCCGGACATCGCACCACGCTTGAGCAGCACGAACCGGTCACCCACGAGATAGGCGTGGTGGGGGTTGTGCGTGATGAGGACCACTCCGAGCCCGGCGTCCCTGGCCGCCGCGACGTACTTGAGCACGACCCCCGACTGCTTGACGCCGAGCGCGGCGGTCGGCTCGTCGAGGACGAGGACCTTCGCACCGAAGTACACGGCACGGGCGATGGCCACGCACTGGCGCTCGCCGCCCGACAGGGTGCCGATGGGCTGGTCGACGTCCCTCAGGTCGATGCCCATGCGCAGCAGTTCCGTGCGGGTCGTCTCGCGCATCCGCCGTACGTCGAGGCGTTTGAAGGGGCCGGAGCCCTTCGTCGGCTCGGAGCCGAGGAAGAAGTTGCGCCAGACCGGCATGAGCGGAACGACGGCCAGGTCCTGGTAGACGGTGGCGATGCCCCGGTCCAGGGCGTCGCGCGGGTTGGCGAGCGTGGTCTCCTCGCCCTCGATCAGGAACGTCCCGGCGTCGTGCCGGTGCAGTCCCGCGATGATCTTGATGAGGGTGGACTTGCCCGCGCCGTTGTCACCGAGGACACAGGAGATCTCTCCGGCGCGCACCTCCAGCGAGACGTTCTCCAGGGCCTTGATGTTGCCGTAGTACTTGCTCACACCGTCGAGCTCGACGAGCGCCGGGCCGGCCGTGTCCCGGGGATCCGGAGCCTGGGTGGCCGTCATTTCGTCGCCTCCGCGCGCTTGCGAACCCATGCGTTGAGCAGGGTGGCCAGGAGCAGCATCGCCCCCAGGAAGAACTTGAACCAGTCGGGGTTCCACTCCGCGTACACGATGCCCTTGCTGGTCATGCCGAAGATGATCGCGCCGATCGCGGACCCGATCGCGGAGCCGTAACCGCCGGTGATCAGGCAGCCGCCGATGACGGCGGCGATGATGTAGATCAGCTCGTTGCCGACGCCCTCCCCGGACTGCACCACGTCGTAGGAGAACAGGAGGTGCTGACCGGAGACCCAGGCGGCGAAGGCGACACCCAGGTAGAGCCCGATGCGGGTCCGGATCACCGGGACGCCGACCGCGCGGGCGGCGTCCGCCTCGCCGCCGACGGCGAAGATCCAGTTGCCGAAGCGGGTGCGGATCAGGATCCAGGTGGCGATCGCGACGAGTGCGGCCCACCACAGGATGGTGACCTTCAGCTCGACGTCTCCGATGGTCAGGTAGGACGCGAAGACTTTACGGGCGGACTCGAAGCCCTCCATGTTCCCGATGGTCTTGGTCGACACGGTGCCGCTGATCAGCTTGGTGAAGCCGAGATTCAGGCCGGTCAGCATCAGGAACGTGCCGAGCGTGATGATGAAGCTCGGGAGCTTGGTGCGGGTCAGCATGAAGCCGTTGAACGCGCCGAAGCCCAGGGTGACCAGCAGCGACACGAACACGCCCACCCAGACGTTGGCGGTCATCTGGTAGCTGAACATCGAGGAGATCAGCGCGGAGCTGGTCACCATCACACCGGCGGAGAGGTCGAACTCTCCGCCGATCATCAGGAGCGCCACGGGGGCCGCCATGATCCCGATGGTGGAGGCGGCGTACAACACCGTGCCCAGGCTGGAGGCCTGGAGGAAGCTGTCGGCGACGATCGCGAAGAAGAGGAAGACGGCCACGGCCCCGACGACCGAGCCGAGCTCGGGCCGGCCGAGCAGCTTACGCAGCGGGGAGGTCCGCAGCAGGCGTTCGTCGGTGCGGGGCGCCGCCGGTTGGCCGGTCGCCGTCATCGGGTTCCCCGATCCGTGTACTCCGCCAGCGCGTCGGCGTCGTCGCGGGTGATGACCTGGGGGCCGGTCAGGACGGGCTGGCCCCCGCCGAGCACGTTCTGGTTGTAGCGGTAGAGCCAGAGCAGGTCGACGGCCTCGTAGCCCTGGAGGTAGGGCTGCTGGTCGACGGCGAAGCCGAGGGTCTTGTCCTGGAGTGCGGTGGCGACGCTCGCGTTGAGGTCGAAGGTGTCGATCTCGGCCTGGCTGCCCGCGGTCCGCTTCGCCTTGACGGCGGCGGCGGCGAAGGGCGCGCCGAGGGTGACGACCGCGTCGATGCTCTTGTCCGAGTCGAGCTTGGCCTCGATGGACGCCTGGACGTCGGGCATGTTGGTGCCGTCGACGTAGAGGTTCTGCATCGTCCCGTCGAAGGTCTTCTTCGCTCCCGCGCAGCGCTGCTCGTGGCCGACGTTGCCCTGCTCGTGCAGGACGCACAGCACCTTCTTGCGCTTGCGCTCGTTGAGCTCGTCGCCGACGGCCTCGCCCGCGATGGACTCGTCCTGGCCGATGTGGGTGAGCGCGCCGAAGGCCTTGGACTCGGCGGATCCCGAGTTCACCGTGATGACGGGGATGCCGGCCTTGACGGCCTTGGCCACGACGGTCTTCATCGAGTCGGGCTTGGCCAGCGAGACGATCAGGCCGTCGACCTTCTTGTCGATCGCGGTCTGGACGAGCTCGGCCTGCTGCTGCCCCTCGTCGTTGTGCGAGTACAGGAAGTTGATGTTGTCCTTCTTGGCCGCCTGCTTGGCCCCCTTCTGGACGATGTCCCAGAAGGTGTCGCCATCACCCGAGTGGGTGACCATGGCGAACGTCCAGCGGGGCGTGTTCACCGCGGACCGGCCCTCGGCGGCCTGCTGGGCGGCGCGTTCCTCCGCCCGCTTGCCGCCGGTGCTGCTGCATCCCGCGAGGGAGGCCGCCAGTACCGTTGCCAGCACGGCGCCCATCGCGCGTACCCCTGTCCGAACCCTTGCCACGACGCCGTGCCCTTCTAGTGCTGCTCGCTGTGCTGCCTGAGCCGGGGACGGCGGACTCGCCGCCCGGCGGGCCAAGTATCCCCGAGGCCTGACCGGCATGGCCCGGCAGGGGCGCGGGCCGCGCCCACACGCCGTTCTAACGACACTGCATGACCGCGTCAACATTTGTGTCCGAACAATCCGACCCGGGCCTCGAGGGAGCGGTTCAGGGACGGACCAGCAGCTGGAACTCGAAGGCGTACCGCGAGGCCCGGTAGACGTGCGAGCCGAATTCGACCGGCCGTCCGCCGTCGTCGAAGGTGGTGCGCTCCATCGTCAGCAGCGGGGCCCCGGAGGGCTCGGCGAGCAGTTCCCCCTCCTCCGCGGTGGCGGCGCGGGCACCCACGGTCTGCCGGGCGCTGTGCAGGGTGATCCCTGAGGCACGCATCATCCGGTACAGGCCTGTCGACTCCAGCCGCTCGGTGCCGAGGTCGAGCAGCCGCACGGGCAGGTGGTTGCGCAGGAGTGCCATGGGCTCGTCGTGCGCGTACCGCACCCGCTCGACGAGATGGACGTCGCCGCCCTCCTCCACGCCGAGTGCGGCGGCGACCTTGGGGGTCGCCGGCTCGACCGTGTTGCGCAGGACCCGGGTCGCCGGCTTCCGGCCGGCGGTTTCCAGGTCGTCGTAGAGACTGCTCAGTTCGAGCGGACGCTTGATGCGGCTGTGCACGACCTGGGTGCCGACACCGCGCCGGCGCACCATCAGGCCCTTGTCGACGAGTGACTGGATGGCCTGGCGGACGGTGGGCCGGGACAGTCCGAGCCGTGCGGCGAGCTCGAGTTCGTTGCCCAGGAGACTGCCAGGTGCGAGCCGTCCCTGCTCGATGGCCGCCTCCAGCTGCAGGGCCAGCTGGTGGTAGAGGGGGACGGGGCTGCCGCGGTCCACGCCCAGCCCCAGGGCAGCGGAGTCGGCGGTGGATTTGGGCACGGCACGGAGCGTACCCCGTACCGTCGCGCCACACCCTTCTATTTGTCAGGACATATAGTTGACAGTGCGCCTGGCGGGCGGCACGTTGGGTCCATGCGCATCGGACTCATCGGCACGGGCCGGATCGGTTCCTTCCACGCGGCCGTCCTGGCACGGCATCCCGCTGTCGCCTCGCTGGTGGTGACGGATCCCGACTCCACCCGGGCCTCGGAGGTCGCGGTGCGGACGGGGGCCACCCCGGTCGCCGGCGCCGAGGAGTTGTTCGGCGCGCGGGTGGACGCGGTGGTGATCGCCTCGGCCACCTCGGCGCACGCGGATCTCATCGGCCGGGCGGCCCGGGCGGGGCTGCCCGTCTTCTGCGAGAAGCCGATCGCGCTCGACCTGGCGGGGACTTTGGGCGCCCTGCGCGAGGTGGAGCGCGCGGGGAGTGTGCTCCAGCTGGGTTTCATGCGCCGGTTCGACGTGGGCTACGCCGCCGCGCGCACCGCGGTGCGCGGCGGGGCCCTGGGCCGGCTGCACACCGTCCGGGCGACGACCTCCGACCCCGCTCCCCCGCCCGCCGCCTATCTGCCGCTCTCCGGGGGCCTGTTCAGGGACTGCCTGGTGCACGACTTCGACATCCTGCGCTGGGTGACGGGCCGCGAGGTGACGGAGGTGTACGCGACGGGCTCGGACGCGGGCCCGGCGATGTTCCGGGAGTCGGGCGACGTGGACACGGCGGCGGCGCTGCTGACCCTGGACGACGGCACGCTCGCGACGGCGACGGCGACCCGGTGCAACGGGGCCGGTTACGACGTACGCATGGAACTGGCGGGCGAGCGGGACCAGATCGCGGTCGGGCTCGACGACCGTGCGCCGGTCACGTCCGTCGAGCCGCAGGGCCCGCCCGCCCCGGCCAAGCCGTGGCCGGGGTTCCTCGAGCGGTTCGCCCCGGCGTACGAGGCCGAGCTGGACGCCTTCCTCGGTGTCGTACGCGGTGAGCTGGCGAACCCCTGCGACGGCCGGGAGGCGCTGCACGCGCTGCGCATCGCCGAGGCGTGCGAGCTGTCGCGCCGGCAGCACCGGCCCGTACGCATGACGGAGATCGCCGAGTCCTGACGGCGGAGTCCGCACCGGCTCGGCGTCAGGCCGGCCGGGCCGGGAGCACCGTCCCCTGGGCCACCGCACACAGGGTCTCCGCCCCCTCGTCGTCCAGGGTGAAGAGGTCGCAGCGCACGACGGCCTGCCTGCGGCCGGTGTGGACCACCTGTGCGCGGGCGGCCAGGGTGCGGCCGCCCGCCGGACGGACGTACTGGATGGAGAAGCCACCGGTCAGTACGGCGGGGCCGAGCGTGGTCCCGGCTGCGAAGGTGAGTGCGTTGTCGGCCGCGTAGGACAGCACCCCACCGTGCAGGAACCCGTTCTGCTGGGTGAGCTCCTCGCGCACGTCGATCTCGAGGACGGCCGCGCCGTCCCCGAACTCGGTGATCCTCGCGCCGACGAGCCCGCTGAACGGCTGGCTGTCGAGAATCTGCTGTGCCGTGTCCGCCGAAAGTTCGGTCATGGCCCCCATCCCACATCACGGGCCCACCGGGAGACGACGCACCCCCGGACCGGCGCCGCCGGCATCGCTCACCCCAGCTTTCCCGGCGCGGCCGTTTCAGGCCGGGCCGGTGCCCCGCGCCTCGCCGTCGTCCCCGGCCTCGTGGAGGAGTCCCGCGTCGTGCACCAACAGGGCAATCTGTACGCGGTTGTTGAGGTCCAGCCTGGCGAGGATCCGGGAGACGTGCGTCTTGACGGTGGCGATGCTCAGATGGAGCTCGGCGGCGATCTGGGCGTTGGAGCTGCCGCGTCCGACGGCCGACGCCACGTCCTGCTCGCGCTCCCCCAGTCCGGCGAACCGTCGCCGGGCGCGGGCCCGGCGGTCCCGGCCGTCGTCCGCCGGGTCCCCTGCCGCGCGGGCCATGAGCCGGCGGGTGACGGCGGGTGAGAGGACGGGCTCGCCGGCGGCGACCCTCAGGACCGCATCGACGATCTGTGCCGGCGGGGTGTCCTTCAGGACGAAGCCCGCCGCCCCCGCGCGGATGGCCCGCAGCACCTGCTCGTCGGCGTGGAAGGTCGTCAGGACGATGACCTCCGGGGCGCCGGGCAGGCGGCGCAGCGCCTCGGTCGCGGCCAGCCCGTCCATGCCGGGCATCCGGATGTCCATGAGCACGACGTCGGGGTGCGACCGTTCGACGAGGGCGGCGACCTCGGTGCCGTCCGAACCCTCCCCGACGATGTCGATGTTCCCGGCACCGCCCAGCATCAGGGTGAGGCCGGCCCGGACGAGCGGGTCGTCGTCGACGATGACCAGCCGGACCGGTCGTGCCTCCGGCGACGGCGGCGTAGCAGTGCTCATGCCGGCCACGGTAGCCGGGCACTGACCGTGAATCCGCCGTCGGACCGGGGCCCGTGCTCCAGGCTGCCGCCGGCCAGGCTCGCGCGTTCGCTGAGGCCGATGAGCCCCTGACCGGATCCCGGGACCGGTTCGAAGGGTCCGTCGGGTGCCGGGTTGACGATCTCGATGCTCAGCCCGTCGCCCGGTCCGCCGGCCACCGTGACCCCCACGGGGGCTCCGGGTGCGTGCTTGCGGGCGTTGGTCAGCGCTTCCTGGGCGATGCGGTAGACCGTTCGCCCGGTGGCCGGCGGCGCCTGGGCCGGGTCGGCGACGGAGTTGTCGAGGATGACCTCCATGCCGGCCGAGCGGGACTCGTCGATCAGGGCGTCCAGCGTGACGAGGGTGGGCTGCGGCCGGTTGCCCTCGTCGCCGTCGCCGGGGGCACGCAGCACGCCGATGATCTCGCGGAGGTCCTGGAGTGCCTCGTGGGCGCTGTCCCGGATGACTCCGGCTGCCCTGCCGACCTCGGCCGGGGGCGCGTCGGGCCGGAACTCGAGGGCGCCGGCATGGACGCTGAGCAGGGTCAGCCGGTGTGCGAGGACGTCGTGCATCTCGCGGGCGATGGCCTCCCGCGCCAGCCGCTGGGCCTGCTCGGCCCGGAGCGCGGCCTCGGTCTCCGCCCGCCGTGCCCGCTCGCGCAGGGTGACGACCACCTGTCGCCGTGACCGTACGACCATGCCCCAGCTGAGCACGAGGAGGATGAGCAGGACGCCGATGACGGTGGAGACGACGAAGGAGGCCGCTGGATCCGGGCGCAGCATGGGCTGTACGGGGGCGACGACGAGGGCACCGGCACCGACGAACGCCACCGGTTTGAAGGGCCGGTGCACGGCCAGGCTGAACATGCCGATCAGCATGGCTCCCGCCGCGACGGGCTCGACGAGGCTGACGACCGTGAGGATCACGGCTACCCCGACCGGCCACCTCCGCCGGACCCAGATTCCGCAGCACGCCGCCGCGCCGGCCAGTGAGTCCAGGAGGACGACCCCGCCGGAGGTCGTGGGGTCGGCTTCGATCGCGGTGAGGGCGGCCACCCCGAATCCGGCGGCGCAGAGGAAGAGCGTGATGTCGACGGCCCAGTCCCGTACGGTCCGGCGTGGTCTGCCCGGGTGGCCGGGCGGCTCGTGATCGGCCAGTGCCGAGGGCAGCAGCCAGGGGTATTCCGTACGGGTCATACCGACAACGTACGCAGCCCGTGGACGGCCCCGGCGCTTTCGTCCCGGGGGCGATACCTAAGTCGCGCGATCCGATACTTCCGTCGGCCGCCCGCAGACCGAAGCCCGACGCGGGCGCCGGGCGGCCGGCTCCAGGCTCGGCCCATGAAGAAATTCGTGGAGACCGCGGGGTTCATCGTGTTCGCGCAGGGTGCCGCCGGGCTCCTCTACGAGTGGACGGGCTGGTTCCGTCTCTGGGCGGTGGTGGCGAGGCTGGACTTCCTGGACGGCTACGGGCTCTTCGTCAGCATCGTGCTGGTCGTGACGGGCACGGCCGTGATGGTCGCGGCGGACTCGATCAGGACGTGACGTCGGCGCGGCGGCGCCCCCAGGCGGTGCCGGCCAGCACGAGCACCCCTCCGATCACTCCCGCGGCGCCGAGGCGTTCGCCCCCGATCGCGATGCCGACGGCCGCGGCCCACAGGGGTTCCGTACCGAGCAGCAGGCTGACGCGTGACGGAGAGGTACGGCGTACCGACCACATCTGCACGAAGAACGCGAACAGCGTGCAGAACACGGACAGGAAGAGCAGCCCCGCCCATTCGGCGGCGCCGAAGTCCGCCGCGACGGTCCAGGGCGCCGCCCCGGTCCCGGGGACGGCGGCCAGGACGGCGAAGACCGCGACGGCGCTGCCGAGCTGCACGGTGGTCAGGGACAGCGAGTCGGCGTCCTGGACCGCCTTGATCCGCGCCATCGCCAGGACGTGGACCGTGCGGGCGAGGGCGGCGAGCAGCATCAGGAGATCACCCGCCGAGGGGCTGGTGAAGCCGCCGCCCTGCGTCAGCAGCACCACACCGGCGACCGAGAGGCCGGCCGCCGCGAGGAAGGCCGACGGCGGCCGGACCCGGGTCACCGCCGCCTCGGCCAGCGGGGTGAAGATCATCGTGAGGCTGATGATGAGACCCGCGTTGGTCGCCGACGTGTGCACGACGCCGTAGGTCTCGAGCAGGAAGATCACGCTGAGTACGAGTCCCAGCAGGCCCGCGCCACGCCACTGCGCGCCGCTCAGCGCCCGCAGTCCGCGCCACCCGGCGAGCGCCAGGGCGGGCAGCACGATCGCGAAGCGGAGCACGAGCACGGCGATGACGGTGTGCGTCGTGGTGATGCCCTTGGCCGCGAGGTAGCTGGCCCCCCAGACGGCGGCGACGACGAGGAGCGGCAGGTCGGTGACCCACGCGCGGCGGGTCGGGGCGAGCACGGGCAGGACGGCAGAGGACACCTGGTTCTCCTGGTTCTCCACAGCGGGAACGATGTGGAGACCTCTCCGGCTCACACGGGGAGCAGTCACCGTATCGAACGGCCGGCCCCCTCGGGAACCTCCGTCCGGAGGGTGACTCGGCCACGTGTTCGCAGGGGTCGTCACTCCTGGAAGCGGCCACGCGGTTGTGCCGGCTCCTCCTAGAATGTCGGTCTTGGGACGCTCGGACACACGGAGTTGGCACATGGGTGGAGCGCGGCTGGACGGACGGGTCGAGCGGGGGAACCAGACCAGGCAACTGGTACTGGGGCGCGCGGTCCACGTCGCCTCGACCGAGGGACTGGAGGGCCTGTCGCTCGGCCGGCTGGCCACGGAGCTGAGGCTGAGCAAGAGCGGCGTGTTCGCCCTCTTCGGTTCCAAGGAGGAGCTGCAGCTCGCAACCGTGCGTGCCGCCGTGGCGGTCTTCGTCGAGCACGTGCTGACACCGACCAGGGCCGCCCAGCCCGGCCTGGGCCGCGTCTGGCGGATGTGCGAGAGCTGGCTCTCCTACTCTCAGCGCCGGGTGTTCAGCGGCGGCTGCTTCTTCTACGCGACCATCGCGGAGTTCGACTCCAGGCAGGGCAAGGTGCACGACGCGCTGGCCTCCACGCAGACCGGCTGGGTCACCTTCGTGGAGGAGACCGTCGAGGGGGCCAGGGTGCGGGGCGAACTGGCGGCGGACACGGATGTCTCCCAGCTGGCCTTCGAGCTCATCGCATTCATGGAGCTCGCCAACGCGGAATCCGTACTGCACAACAACAACCCCGGCTACACCAAGGCCGCGCGGGCCATCCTGGGGCGGCTCCGCGCGGCGGCCACGGACCGTTCGGCGCTGCCTCCGGCCCCCTGACGCCGGTTCCTCTCACGCGCCGGGGTCGAAGCTCCCGAACCGCGCCCGCCCCATCGGCCGGTAGGTGTGGATCGCGACGCCGCTGCCCGTGGTCCGCGCTTCGGTCAGCTCGAAGGCCGTCGGCTTCCCGCCGTCGGGGAAGAGCCGCCTGCCGCTGCCCAGGTAGACGGGGTGGACGAGCAGGTTGACCTCGTCGATCAGGTCATGCGCCATGAGGAACTGTGCCAGGGTGCCGCTGCCGTGGATCTGCAGCTCTCCCTCCTCCGTGCGTTCCTTCAGGCGGGCGACCACGGCCGGCACGTCGCCCGGGACGACGGTGGTGTTCTCCCAGTCCGGGTCCTTCAGGGTCGTGGAGACGACGTGCTTGGGCAGGGTGTTGAGCCGGGACGCGATCGGGTCCTCCGGGTCGGTGACCCTGGGCCAGTAGGAGGCGAAGATGTCATACGTACGCCGCCCGAGCAGGTATGCACCCGAGCGGTCGAAGACCTCGTTGACGAAGGCACCCAGTTCGTCGTCCGCGAAGGGCACCATCCAGCCGCCGTAACCGAACCCACCGGTGGTGTCCTCGTCGGGCCCGCCGGGGGCCTGCATCACGCCGTCGAGGGACACGAACGTCGTGAGAGTCAGTTCGGCCATGGTCCCGCTCCTTCGTCGTCGTCGCCGTGGATGCCGGCAGCCGCGGTCGCCTCCACGCGTACAGACCCCACTGTCGGACGGAACTCACCGGTACGCCCGGTGGAGACCCTGGTGCCGCCCGGCCGCGTCGCGCGCCCCGCCCTACGCTGGCGGGGACCGTACGCGACCGGAAGGCAAGACGATGAGCCGGACACCGACCCCCGTCCGCAACCTCCACGACGGCAGCGCCGTCCCCGCGGTGGGCCTCGGTACCTGGCCGCTCGACGACGAGGCGGCCGAGAAGGCCGTCGCCGGTGCGCTGCGGCTCGGCTACCGGCTCGTGGACACCGCGCTGAACTACGGGAACGAGACCGGCACCGGCCGCGGAATCGCCCGGTCCGGGGTGCCCAGGCAGGAGCTCTTCGTCACCACCAAGGTCCCCGGCCGCCACCACGGCTACGCGCAGACGCTGGCATCCTTCGAGGAGTCGCGGGGCAATCTGGGGCTGGAGTACGTCGACCTGTACCTCATCCACTGGCCGCTGCCGCGGGTGGACAAGTACGTCGACACCTGGAAGGCGATGATCAAGCTCCGCGAGGATGGCCTCGTACGCTCCATCGGCGTATCCAACTTCACGGCGGAACACCTGGACCGGCTGGAGCGGGAGACGGGTGTGCTGCCCGTGGTGAACCAGGTCGAGATGCACCCGCTGCTCCCGCAGGAGGAGCTGCGGGCGGTGCACGCCGCGAAGGGCATCGTCACGGAGAGCTGGAGCCCTCTGGCCCGGGGACGCCAGGTGCTGGAGACCCCGGAGGTGATCGCCGCCGCCGAGGCCCATGGGGTGACACCGGGCCAGGTCGTGCTGCGGTGGCACACCCAGTTGGGGGCGGTACCGATCCCGAAGTCCGCCGATCCCGGGCGCCGGCGGGAGAATCTCGACCTGTTCGGCTTCGAGCTGACCCAGCAGGAGCTGGACCGGATCGGCGCCCGGCCGTCGCGGCGCTTCGGTGGCGACCCCGAGGCGCACGAGGAGTTCTGACGGCGCCGGTCGCGGGAGCGGTCACCGGTCGACGAGGATCAGGGTCACCGGTTGCGCGGGGTGACCTCCGACATCCGGGACCAGTCGTCACCGGGCACCTCGACGTTGACGATCTCGGGGACCTCGCTGACGAGCTCAGACATGGTGTCGATCGCCGTCTTGAAGTGCTCGGAGTTGACGTGCGCCTCGCCCGCCTCCTGCGAGGCGAACGCCTCCAGCAGGACGAACTGGTCCGGGTTCTCGACGCTGTAGGACCAGTCGAAGAAGAGGTTGCCCGGCTCCTGACGGGTCGCGAGGGTGAACTCCTCGACTGCCGGGAGCCAGTTGTCCCGCTCGGCGGTACGCACGGTGAACTTGACGGCGATGAAGATCATGGCGACTCCTGGTAGGGACGGCGGCGTCCGCCCAGCGTCCCATATCCCCTCGGGGCGGGTGTGAACCGGCACACCCGCCCGTGGACCGTGCGCAGCACAGGGGGACTACCCGCCGAGCTCCTCGTGCCGGGCGGCCAGCCGTGCCGCTCCTGTCTCGGTCAGCGTGCCGAAGAGCCGTAGCCGGGAGATCCCTCCGTCCGGGAAGATGTCGATCCGGACATGCGTGCCGCGTACGGGCTCGGGCAGGACGAAACGGTGGTTCGTGTCGGGCTGGAGCCTGGTGCGGGGCAGGACCTCCCTACGCTCCCCCTCCTCGCCGTCGCTGACCGAAATCGCGGCCCAGCCTGCCGCGTTGCCCTTGAGGTAGGCGGTGTCGATCTCGACGGCGCGGATCTCCGACTGCTCGGCCAGCCGGTAGCGGATCCAGTCGTTGCCCCGGTCGCGCCGGCGGCGGGTCTCCCAGCCGTCGTCCATCTTGCGGGAGCGGCCCGGCGCGATGGTGTTGGTGGCCGGGGAGTAGAAGCGGTCGGAGGCGTCCTGGACCTCGCCACCGTTCTCCAGGGCGACCAGGTCGAACGTCCCGAGGGCGGCCAGCCACGCCGGGTCGGGAGCCACTTCGCCGTGGACGCGCAGACGGGCTATGCCTCCGTCGGGGTGCTGGTTGACCCGCAGATGGGTGAAGCGCTGTTCCTCGGCGACCTCGAAGCCGTTGGCCGCGTGGCCGCCGACTGCCGTACGGGGGACGAGCGTTGTCCACTTCACGTCGGGCGCGAGGAGGTCCTCGGGGGACGGGGAGCCTGGCAGCGAGGTCGCCTCGACGGAGACCGACTGCGGGTAGTTGCCGCGGAAGTGCGCGGTGTCGACGACCAGCCCGCGCACCACGCCGGGTGCACCGAGGCGTACGAGCGCCCAGTCGTGGTCCTCGTCGGTGGGGTGCGGCTCGGTGGCACCCGTACCACGCCGTCGGCGGGTCTCCCAGCCGTCCATGATCTTGCCCTTGTGCCCGAAGCGCTCAGGGTCGAACGCCGCGGGTTCCGGCTTCAGCAGGTTCTCGCGCTCTGCGAAGAACTCGTCGTTGGCGGCGATGACGCCGCCGCCCAGGCGCCGGTCGGCGAGGTCCACGAGATGGGTGAACGGGAAGTCGGCGGTCCGGTAGTCGGCGTACGGGTCGCCTCCCCCGTACGGGCTCGCGTCGCCGGTGAAGTGAGGTGTCGCCGTCATGGTCAGTGGTCCCTTTCGAGGAGGCGGCCGGTGGGTTCGGCGAGTACGCCGTCGGACACGATCCGCGTGCCGCGCAGCCAGGTGGACTTGACGACGCCGTGCAGGGTCTTCCCCGCGTAGGCGGTGACCTGGTTGCGGTGGAAGAGCCGGACCGGGTCGACGGTGAACGTCTCGTCGGGGGCGAGGACCGCGAAGTCCGCGTCCCGTCCGGCCTCGATGGCGCCCTTCCGGGTGAGTCCGGCGAGTTCGGCGGGTCCGGCGGACATCCAGCGGGCCACGTCGTCCAGGGTGTGGCCGCGCCGGCGCGCCTCGGTCCAGATGGCGGGCAGGCCCAGCTGCAGTGAGGAGATCCCGCCCCAGGCGGAGGCGAAGTCAGGGGTCTTGAGGTCGGTGGTGCAGGGCGAATGGTCGGAGACGACACAGTCGATCGTGCCGTCGGCGAGCCCGGCCCAGAGCGCATCCTGGTTGGCGGCCTCCCGGATGGGCGGGCAGCACTTGAACTCCGTTGCGCCGTCCGGGACTTCCTCGGCGGTCAGGGTGAGGAAGTGCGGGCAGGACTCGACGGTGACGCGTACGCCCTCCCTCTTGGCCGCGGCGATCAGCGGCAGCGCGTCGCAGGAGGACAGGTGCAGGACGTGGACGCGGGCGTTCAGGCGTCCGGCGTGGGCGATGAGGCCTTCGATCGCGGCGTTCTCGGCGTCACGCGGACGGGAGGCGAGGAAGTCGGCATACTTCCCACCGCTCCTTCGAGGTGCGTCGGCCAGGTGGTGCGGATCCTCGGCGTGCACGATCAGCAGGCCGCCGAATCCGGCGATCTCGGCCATGGCGCGGGCCAGTTGCTCCTGGTCCAGCTCGGGGAACTCCTCGACGCCGGAGGGCGAGAGGAAGCACTTGAATCCGAACACCCCCGCCTCGTGCAGCGGACGCAGGTCCTTCGTGTTGGACGGGATCGCACCGCCCCAGAAGCCGGTGTCGATGTGCGCCTTGGGGGCGGCCACCCGCCGTTTCACCCCGAGGTGCTCGACCGTGGTGGTCGGCGGGAGGGAGTTGAGCGGCATGTCGAGCAGGCTCGTGATGCCGCCCGCCGCCGCTGCGCGGGTGGCGGTGTGGAACCCCTCCCACTCGGTGCGGCCGGGGTCGTTCACGTGGACATGGGTGTCGACGAGCCCCGGCAGCAGGACGTCGTCGCCGAAGTCCTCGACGCGGGCCCCGCCCGGCACCTCGGCGTCGTACGGCAGGACCGCTTCGATCTCCCCGCCGGCGACGAGGACCGCTGCCGCACGGGTTCCCTCGGGGGTGACGACGCGGGTCGAGCGGAGTACCAGCTTCACGTCCGCATCGGACACCTGTGCTCCTCACGCAGAATTCAACGATTTGTTGAAGGAGTCTTCACTCGGGAAAGCGGCCCGTCAAGACCCTCCCGTCCGCCGCACCGGCCGGCGGGCCACACGTCGCAGCTTCGATTAGAGGTTTCCACGAAGTAAAAGTTCATTTTCGACAGGCGGAACGTAGAATGAGCCAGGAGCAGCATCACCGTGCTTCGGGCCGAACGCGGGCCGGACCGCCGACACCGGGACAAAACAGGTCCTGACCGGCAAGGACGCCGCACCGGGAGCAGTGGGCCGATCGGGAGCGGCCCGGTAGGCTGCTGCCTTGCCTCCGCTTCGAAAGGACCGTTGACGTGCCGCCGTCCCACGCCAGCACATCCGACTCCAAGCCCGCCGGTCCCAGCGGCGGCGTGCAGTCCCTCGAGCGCGCCTTCGACCTGCTGGAGCGCATGGCGGATGCCGGGGGCGAGGTCGGGCTCAGCGAACTCTCCGCCAGCAGCGGGCTCCCGCTCCCCACCATCCACCGGCTGATGCGCACCCTGGTCGTGTGCGGCTACGTGCGCCAGCAGCCCAACCGGCGTTACGCGCTGGGCCCGCGGCTGATCCGCCTCGGCGAGTCCGCGTCCCGGCTGCTGGGCACCTGGGCGCGGCCGTACCTGCAGCGCCTGGTCGAGGAGACCGGCGAGACGGCGAACATGGCGCTGCTCGACGGCGACGAGATCGTCTACGTCGCCCAGGTGCCGTCGAAGCACTCGATGCGGATGTTCACCGAGGTGGGCCGGCGGGTGCTCCCCCACTCCACCGGTGTCGGCAAGGCGCTGCTCGCGCACACGCCGGCGGACGAGGTGCGGGCGCTGCTGGCCCGTACCGGCATGCCGGCCGCCACCGAGAAGACGATCACCACACCGGAGGGCTTCCTCGACGCGCTGGAACTGGTGCGGCGCGCGGGCTACGCGGTGGACGACAACGAGCAGGAGATCGGCGTCCGCTGCCTCGCGGTATCGGTGCCGGACTCCCCCACCTCGGCCGCCATCTCCATCTCCGGGCCCGCGGGCCGGGTGACGGAGACCGCGACCGAGCGGATCGTGCCGATCCTTCAGGAGATCGCGAAGGAGCTCTCCGTGGCCCTGGCGAGCAGCGGGCCGACTGCCTGAGGCGGAGGTGTCCGGCCGGATGCGCTCGACCCCGCAACCGATCCGGGCCCGGCGCCGGGCCCGGATCGGTTGCGGGGTTCAGGTACGGCTCCGGGGCACAGGTCCGGGGAGTCGGTCCGCGTCTTCAGACCGGCGCTGATGCGGTCAGGTGGCCGTCCTCCATCGTCACCGCCCCGTCCACCCGGTCCAGATGCGCCCGGTCGTGGGTGACCAGGACGGTGGCCGTCGACCGTTCGCGGGTCAGCCCCGCCAGCAGGTCCAGGACAGCGGCGCCCCTCTCGTGGTCGAGCGCGCTGGTCGGTTCGTCGACGAGCAGCACCGCGGGCTCGTTCATCAGGGCCCGTGCGATGTTGATCCGCTGGCGCTGGCCGCCCGACAACTGGTGCGGCCTGCGGTCCGCCTTGTCGGCCAGGCCGACCGCGTCCAGGAGGTCCAGCGCGCGTACCCGGGCGGCACGCAGCGACCCGCCGGACAGGTGGGTCATCACCTGCACCTGCTCGACCGCGGTCAGGGACGGCAGCAGGTTCGGCTGCTGGAACACGATGCCGATGCGCTCCCTGCGCAGTACGGCCTTCTCCGCGCGGCTGAGTCCGGCGGTGTCCGTGCCCGCCACGACGACCCGCCCGCCGTCCGGGGTGACCAGCGTGGCCGCGACGGCGAGCAGGCTCGATTTGCCGGAACCCGACGGCCCGACGACCGCGGTGAGTGTGCCCGCGGGGACGTCCAGGGAGATCCGGTCGAGGGCGGTGAGCCGGGTGTCGCCGTCGGGGTAGGTGAGGGTGACGTCGGTGAGGGTGAGGGTCATCGGGCGCTCCCGAGTGCGGTGAGGGGGTCGACGGCGGTGATCCGCCGGATGGACAGTGCGGCCCCGAGCGCGCCGAGGATGATCATGACGGCGGCCGGCACGAGGACGGTCGAGGCGTCGAGGACGAACGGCACTGCGCCGTCTCCTCCCCCGACGAACGCGCCGATGCCCGTGGCGAGCGCGGTGCCCGTGCCCGTCCCGGCGGCGAGCATCACGACGGCCTGCCCCAGGGCGTCCCGCAGCAGGTACGGGGTGGAGGCGCCGAGTGCCTTGAGCACGGCGACGTCGCCGCTGCGCTGGATGGTCCAGACGGTGAAGAAGGCCCCGATGACCAGCGCGGAGATGGCGAAGAGGAAGCCCCGCATCAGCTGGAGCGAACCGTTCTCGGCCTGGTAGGAGCCGATCGCGGTGAGGGATTCGTCCAGGGTGAGTGTGCGGGTGCCCGCCGCCTCGTCACCGGCCGCGAGGTCCGCACCGTGCGTCGTCAGGGCGATCACGGTGGCCTGCCGCCCGGTGCCGCTGATGCGCTGCCAGTCGTCGAGCGACGCCCACACCACCGGGGTGTGGCTGTAGGAGGCGTCTCCCGCGACCGCGTCGACGGTCACCTCGGCGGCGCCCAGCCGGACGGTGTCGCCCGCTCCGGCACCGAGGTCGTCGGCGGCCTGCCGGGCGAGCACCACCCGGCCTGCTCCGACCGTCCCGGGTGCGAGCTCCCCGTCCGGCCGGACGCCGAACGCCGAGACGGCGGTCGTGCGGTCCCCGTCGCCGGTGGCGGCGTTCAGGGTCCGGATCCCGAGGGGCTCGGCGGCGGTCACCCCGGGCAGCGCGGCCCAGGTGTGCCAGGCCCTCTCCTCCACGACGGAGTCGTTGAACGCCGCCGACCGGCCGTCCGGCGGGGCCGCGAACGCGAGGCGGTCGGCGTGCAGCCCCGTGACGGCCGAGGTGTTCTCCCTGGCCAGCCCGGCCGTCAGACCGGACAGCAGCCCGACGAGCAGCGTGATCAGCACCACGACCGTGCCCATGAGCGCGAACCGGCCCCTGGCGAATCTCAGATCTCTCCATGCAACGAACATGAATCCAGGCTCGGGCCCAGGGCCCTCGCTCACATCGCGCGCCGGACGGGGCGGACATCAACCTTTCGGTTGACCGGCTCCGCGGTTGTCGCCTCTACGCTGGAACGACCATGGATCCGCGTGCGCACACTCCCGTCACCACCACACTGCGGTTCTGTCTGCACGCGCTGCTGGTGGGCCTGCTGGCACTCGCCGCGACCCGGGCGACGGACGACACCGCGGTGGTCGTCCTGGCGGGAGTGATGGCCACGCTGTACGGCGCGGGCGCGCTGGCCCCCGTCGTACAGCCGCACACCCGGGCCGCCGCCGTGTGGCTGGGCGCGCTGGGCGCGGTCTGGCTGGCCCTGCTGGCCCTGTCGCCCGACGCACTGTGGGTGGCCTTCCCGCTGTACTTCCTGCAGCTGCACCTGCTCCCGGTGCGGTGGGGACTGCCCGCCGTGGTGGTCACCGCGGCCGCCGCCATCACCAGCTTCGTGCTGCACGGCCGGCAGATCACGCCGGGTACGTTCATCGGCCCGCTGCTCGGGGCGGCGGTCGCCGTGGCGACCGTACTCGGATACGACGCGCTGTTCCGGGAGAGCGAACGGCGGCGCGAGCTCATCGAGGAGCTGGTCTCCACCCGGGCGGAGCTCGCCGAAGCGGAGCGTACCGCGGGCACGCTCGCCGAGCGGGAACGGCTGGCCCGCGAGATCCACGACACCCTCGCGCAGGGCCTGTCCAGCATCCAGCTCCTGCTGCGGGCCGCCGAACACACACTCCCGGCCGACGCGCCGGCCACCGCCCATGTGCGCCGGGCCCGCGAGGCGGCCCAGGACAACCTGGCCGAGGCCCGCCGCTTCGTACGGGCGCTGAGTCCGCCCGACCTGGAGCACGGCTCACTGGCGGCGGCCCTGTCCCGGCTGTCGTCCCGCACCTCGGCACCGGATCTCACCGTGCACTTCGCGGTCAGCGGCACGCCGGTGGAGCTGCCGACCCCGTACGAGGTGGCGTTGCTCCGTACCGCTCAGTCGGCGCTGGCCAACACGGTGCGGCACTCGGGGGCGCGGCACGCCGAGATCACCCTCAGTTTCATGGAGACGTCGGTGTCGCTGGACGTCGTGGACGACGGGTGCGGTTTCGACCCCGGGTCATCGGACGGGATGCGGCACGGCCCGGACAGCGGGGGCTTCGGCCTGCCCGCGATGCGCTCGCGGGCCCGTTCGCTGGGCGGCACGCTGAGTGTGGAGTCGGCGCCGGGACAGGGCACGGCGCTGGCGGTCACCCTGCCACTGCCCCTCGCGGACGGAGAGGACACCACCCCATGACCGGCCCGATCAGGCTGCTGCTCGCCGACGACCACCCGGTGGTCCGGGCGGGCCTGCGTGCCGTCCTCGACACCGAACCGGACTTCGAGGTCGTCGCCGAGGCCGCCACCGCCGAGCGGGCGGTCGCCCTCGCCGCGACCGGCGCCTTCGACGTCGTCCTGATGGACCTGCAGTTCGGCGCGGGGATGCACGGATCTGAAGCCACCGCCGCGATCACGGCGGCGGCCGGCGCGCCCCGGGTGCTGATCCTCACCACCTACGAGTCGGACGCGGACATCCTGGCCGCCGTCGAGGCGGGGGCCGGGGGCTACCTGCTCAAGGACGCACCTCCCGAGGAGCTGGCGGCTGCGGTACGCACGGCGGCGGCGGGCCGGTCGGCCCTCGCCCCGGCGGTCGCCCACCGTCTGATGGACCGCATGCGGACCCCCGCCCGGTCCCTGACCAAACGTGAGCTGGAGGTCCTCCAGCTGGTCGGCGACGGGTTGTCGAACCAGCAGATCAGCAAGCGGCTGTTCCTGAGCCAGGCGACGGTGAAGTCCCATCTGGTGCACATCTACGCCAAGCTGGGCGTCGACTCACGCACCTCGGCGGTCGCCGCGGCGACCGCACGCCGGCTGATCCGCCGCTGACCTCACGGGCGGTGCCGCGGCTCCCCGAAGAGGTCCACGGCGATCCGTACGTCACGCAGGCGGGGCGCCAGCGCGCTGACCGAACCGATCGCCCCCGCGACCAGCAGCAGCGAGCGGCGCAGCCGGGGGATCTCGGGCCTGCCGCTGACGGCCATGGCGTCCAGTGCGGCCAGCTCGTCCTCGGCTATACCCCGGTCCGGGAACTCGGCGGGGTGTCCGGCGAGTTCGCGGCGGAGCCGCGAGACGGCCGTACGCAGCTCAGTCACCCTCGGGTCCTCGGTGCTTCCGGTCGACCGCTCCTGCCCCACGCTTCGCAACAAGGCACTCCCCCTCGCACATCCGTCCGCCGATGTGTCGACCCGCCCGGAGCAGAGCTCAAGTGCCCCGACCCATGGCCGAGTCGACGCCGGCGGAGGTGGCGTGAGCCATTGCGCCGACAAGGAAGGAGGGTACCCCCGAGGGGTGGCGACCATTCCGCCGATCCGAACGCCGCAGTGGTATTCAGGGCACATGTCTCACACACAACGGATCCCTGTCGTCGCCGGGGTGCTGCTCGCCGCCGGTGGCGGCCGTCGTCTCGGCGGACGGCCGAAGGCGCTGCTGGAGCATCGCGGCCATCCCCTCGTGGAGCACGGGGTGCGGGCCCTGCGCAACGGCGGGTGCGGTCCCGTGTGCGTCGTGCTGGGGGCCTCGGCCGGAGAGGTGCGGGCCCAGGCGGACCTCTCGGCGTGCATGGTGACGGAGAACCCCTCGTGGGAGGAGGGCATGGGCTCCTCGCTCCGGGCGGGGCTGGCCGCTCTCACCGGCTCGGACGTGGACGCCGCCCTCGTGCTGCTGGTCGACCAGCCGGGAATCGGGGCGGAGGCCGTGGCCCGGGTCCGCTCGGCGTACCGGTCCCGGACGACGCTGGCTGCCGCCGCGTACGACGGGGGGCGCGGCCACCCCGTGCTGTTCGGGGCCGACCGGTGGGAGGGCGTCGCGGCGGGTGCGGTCGGCGACCAGGGCGCTCGGGCGTACCTGCGGGCACACCGCGATGCGATCACACTCGTCGAGTGTTCCGACGTGGCCCGGGCCCACGACATCGACACGGTGGAGGACCTCAGGCATCTGGAGTGAACGGGCCGTGCCGGACTGGCACGCCGCGCCACCGTGGCGGCGCGTCTGTCGAGCCGGAGAATCTCGACATCAACAAACCATTGAACTTCCACCATGAGGAAACTAATATCCACTGATCAGAAGCACATGGTTCCGCTTCCGGTCCTCGGCGGCGCCCATGGCCGTACCTCGGAGCCCTGGCACCCCGTGCCGTCACGGGCGACCCGGCGGCCGTGGGATGCCGCCGCACCACCCCGCTGAAGGAGTGACAGCTCATGTCCGCACCAGCGCCGTCCCCGCTGGCCATCGTCGATGCCGAGCCCCTGCCGAGGCAGGACGAGGTCCTGACCGATGCGGCCCTCGCGTTCGTGGCCGAGCTGCACCGGCGGTTCACACCCCGGCGTGACGAGCTGCTCGCCCGGCGTGGCGAGCGCCGCGCCGAGATCGCCCGCACCTCCACGCTGGACTTCCTGCCGGAGACGGAAGCGGTCCGCGTGGACGACACCTGGAAGGTCGCCCCGGCCCCGGCCGCGCTGGACGACCGCCGGGTGGAGATCACCGGCCCGACCGACCGCAAGATGACCGTCAACGCCCTGAACTCCGGCGCCAGGATCTGGCTCGCCGACTTCGAGGACGCGTCCGCCCCCACGTGGGAGAACGTGGTCACCGGCCAGCTCAACCTGATCGACGCCTACACCCGGAACATCGACTTCACCGACCCGAAGTCGGGCAAGTCGTACGCCCTCAAGCCCGCGGAGGAGCTCGCGACCGTCGTCACGCGCCCGCGCGGCTGGCACCTGGACGAGCGCCACCTCCAGCTCGACGGCACCCCGGTGCCGGGCGCGCTGGTCGACTTCGGCCTCTACTTCTTCCACAACGCGCAGCGCCTGATCGACCTCGGCAAGGGCCCGTACTTCTACCTGCCGAAGACGGAGTCGTACCTGGAGGCCCGTCTCTGGAACGAGATCTTCGTGTTCGCCCAGGACTACGTCGGCATCCCGCAGGGCACGGTCCGCGCGACGGTGCTGATCGAGACGATCACCGCCGCGTACGAGATGGAGGAGATCCTCTACGAGCTCCGCGACCACGCCTCAGGGCTGAACGCGGGCCGCTGGGACTACCTCTTCTCCATCGTCAAGAACTTCCGTGACGGCGGCTCGAAGTTCGTCCTGCCAGACCGCAACCTGGTGACGATGACCGCCCCGTTCATGCGGGCGTACACCGAACTCCTGGTCCGCACCTGCCACAAGCGCGGGGCGCACGCGATCGGCGGCATGGCGGCCTTCATCCCCTCGCGGCGCGACGCCGAGGTCAACAAGGTGGCCTTCGAGAAGGTCAAGGCCGACAAGGACCGCGAGGCCGGCGACGGTTTCGACGGCTCCTGGGTGGCCCACCCCGACCTGGTCCCGATCGCGATGGCCTCCTTCGACGCGGTCCTCGGCGACAGGCCGAACCAGAAGGACCGCCTGCGCGAGGACGTCTCGGTCGCGGCGGGCGACCTGATCGCCGTCGACACACTCGACGCGAAGCCCTCGTACGACGGCCTGCGCAACGCCGTCGCGGTCGGCATCCGCTACATCGAGGCGTGGCTGCGGGGCATGGGCGCGGTCGCCATCTTCAACCTGATGGAGGACGCGGCCACCGCCGAGATCTCGCGCTCGCAGATCTGGCAGTGGATCAACGCGGACGTCGTCTTCGAGAACGGCGAGCACGCGACGGCGGACCTGGCCCGCAAGGTCGCCGCCGAGGAACTGACCTCGATCCGCGCGGAGATCGGCGACGAGGCCTTCGAGACCGGCAAGTGGCAGCAGGCCCACGACCTGCTGCTCCAGGTCTCCCTGGACCAGGACTACGCGGACTTCCTGACGCTGCCGGCGTACGAGCAGCTGCGCTGATCCCCGCATGACGGAGCGCCGCACCCCACGCGTCCTACGCCGGGGTGCGGCGCTTCCGGCTGCCACCACGGACCCGCCTGACCCGGCAACGGATCCCTCGCGCACCCCGGACACGCGCATCCGGGAGAATGGACGCGTGCGCTACCAGATCCTCGGCCCCGCCCGAGCCTTCCGCGAGGACGGAACCCCTGTCGCCGTCGGCGGGGCCCGGCTGCGCGCGCTGCTCACGGCCCTCGCCCTGCGGCCGGGGCACAGCATCCCGGTGTCGCTCCTCGTCGACGCGGTGTGGGTGGACGAACCACCCGCCGACTCGGCCGGCGCCCTCCACGCACTGGTCGGGCGGCTGCGCAGAGCGCTCGGCCCCGGGACGGTGACCTCGGCCGACGGCGGGTACGCGCTGTCCGCCGCCCCGGCGGACGTCGACGCCCACCGTTTCGAGCAGGTGGCCCGCGACGGCACCCGCGCCCTGGCCGCGGGCAACGCGTCCGCCGCCCTCACACTCCTCGACGAGGCCCTGGCGCTGTGGCAGGGCGGGCCCGCCCTCGCCGACCTGCCCGAGCACAGCACCGAGGCCGGCCGGCTGGACACACGGCTGTTCGCGGCCCGTCGTGAACGGCTGAGTGCGCTGCTGGTGCTCGGACGGGCCGAGGAGGCGCTGCCCGAACTCATGTCCCTGTGCGAGGAGCACCCGCTGGACGAACCCTTGCAGGCTCTGCGGCTGCGTGCTCTGCGGGCGACCGGCCGTACGGCTGAGGCACTCGACGCGTACGAGGCGCTGCGCCGTGACCTCGCCGACCGCCTGGGCACCGATCCGGGCGACGAACTGCGCTCGCTGCATGGCGAGTTGCTCGCTCCGCCCGGTCAAGAAGCGGCTGTCGAGGAACACGCGGGCCCCAGGGGCAGGCTCCGGGCGCGCCTGACCAGCTTCGTCGGCCGGCAGGACGACATCGCGTCCATCGGGGCCGACCTCGGGCGCGCACGGCTGGTCACCCTGCTCGGACCCGGAGGTGCCGGCAAGACGCGTCTGTCCATGGAGGCAGCAGAGGCGGCCGACGCCGACCGCCGCTGGCCGGACGGTGTCTGGCTGGCGGAACTCGCGCCTGTGGAGGACCCGGCGACGGTCCCCGAGGTCGTACTCACCGCCCTCGGGGCCCGTCAGACCGTGCTGCCCGGCGCGAAGACGGAGGAGCTGCGCGCCGTCGACCGCGGCAGTGGAGACGCGCCGCTGGTCAGGCTGACCGAGCACTGCGGCGGACGCAGGATGCTCCTGCTGCTCGACAACTGCGAGCACGTCGTGGACGCGGCGGCCCGGCTCACCGAGGAGGTACTGGCCCGCTGCCCCGGGGTCACCGTCCTGGCCACCAGTCGTGAACCCCTCGGGGTTCCGGGTGAGGTCCTGCGCCCGGTCGAGCCGCTGCCCGTCCCGATGGCCCTGCGGCTCTTCACCGAACGCGGCGTCGCCGCCCGCCCCGGTTTCCGGCCCGAGGACGATCCGGAGGCCGCTGCCGAGATCTGCCGTCGGCTGGACGGTCTTCCCCTCGCCATCGAACTGGCCGCCGCCCGGCTGCGGATACTCACGCCCCGGCAGATCGCGGACCGGCTCGACGACCGGTTCCTGCTCCTCACCGGCGGGTCCAGGACCGTACTCCCCCGGCAGCAGACCCTGCGTGCGGTCGTCGACTGGTCCTGGGACCTGCTCGGCGACGAGGAGCGCGCGGTCCTGTGCGCACTGTCCGTGTTCGCGGGCGACTGCGACCTGCCGGCGGTCGAAGCGGTGTGCGGAGCCGGCGCCCTCGACCTGCTCGGCTCACTCGTCGACAAGTCGCTGGTGGTGGCGACCGCGCCGACCGCCTCCGGGACGGGCATGCGCTACCGGTTGCTGGAGACGATCGGCGAATACGCCGCCGAACGGCTGGACGAGTCCGGGAGGCGGGCCGGGGCGGAGCGCAGCCACCTGGTCCACTTCCGGGAACTGGCCCGGCGCACCAACCCGTTGCTGCGCGGGGACGGGCAGCAGGCGGCTGTCGCGGTCTTCCAGAACGAGTACGAGAACCTGCGGGCGGCCCTGCGCCGGGCGGTGGCCGCGCGGGACGAACACGAGGCGCTCTGTCTTGTCCACACCCTCGCGTGGTACTGGCAGATCCGCGATCTGCGGGCCGACGCCAGACACTGGTCCGGAGCCGTCGCGGCGCTCGGCCCCGACCCGTTCGCCGCCCCGGCGGCGCCCGCTCCTCCGCTGTACGAGCGGTGCACCGACGCCCCGCCGCCGATGGCTCCGGATCTGCTCGTCGAGGCGCGGCGCGGCGTGCGGCTCATCCATCTCGCCTCCATGAGCCACGAGCTCGACAGGTGGACCATGCCCGAGGCGGTGGAGTACTGCGGCCGGATCGTCGAGGTCTACTCGCCCGGAGTGCCGCAGACCTGCCGTACGCCGGGGGTGCTGTGGATCCACGCCGTCATGCTGACCGGTGATCCGGGCCGCCTGCTGCAGCTCGTCAACCAGGCCGTCGAAGCCTGTCGCGCGCTGGGTGACGACTGGGATCTGGCCTCCGCGCTGCAACTGCGGGCGAACATGCTGGCCAACCGGGGTGACAAGACCGGTGAGGCGGCCCGGGACGCCGACGAGAGCCTGGCGTTGTTCACCCGGCTCGGCGATTCCTGGGGTGCGGCGGAGGCACTGTCCGTCCGGGGCGAGTCCTATGAGCGCGTCGGTGACAACGCCGGTGCGGCACAGGACTTCCGGGCCGCGATCCGGCACGCCCAGCGGCTGGGCGCCCTGTCCCAGGTCGCTGTGCTGAAGACCCGGCTGGCGGGCGTCCTGACGGAGCCGGAGCAGGACGCGGAGGCCGAGGCGGTGCTGCGTGAGGTTCTCGCCGAGGCCGACCGGCACAGTCACATGGTGGAGCCCGCCGCGCGGATGACCCTGGCCGTCCGGCTGAACCGCACCGGCCGCACCGACGAGGCGCGAGCCGAACTGGAGCGGCTGCTGGGTACGTTCAGGTACTCCAGCCTGGCGACGTTCGAAGGACTCGTACACGGACTGCTGGCCTGGACGGCCAACCTGGACGGCCGTTACGCCGACGCGCTCGACCGCGCACGGGAGGCGCTGGACCGGGCCCGGGACCCGCTGGGCGCGCTGGTCGCACCGCAGATGCCTGCCGTGCACCTGATGACCATGGCCCGTGCGCTGGCCGGGCTGGGGGGCACGGTCCGGGTCGCGAACGCGGCCCGGCTGCTGGGGGCGGCCGACGCCCTGCTGCCCCCCGGGTACTCCCCCGCGATTCAGGAGCGCACCTCGCACGAGAACGCCGAGGCAGCGATCCGCGCCGGCCTGACCGACGCCGCCTTCGAGCTGCTGTACGCCGAAGGAGGCCGCCTCACCGTGGAGGAGGCGGCCTCTCTTTCGGCTGTCTGAACCGTCCGGTCCGGGGCCGGTCTCAGGTGCTGCGGCGGAACTTGGACACGGCGAGCGGTGCGGTGATCAGGGTGATCGCCCCCGCCCAGGCCAGGGTCATGCCGGCGGAGTGGGCGACCGGCCCGCCGCTGATCAGGCCGCGAGCCGCGTCCGCGAGGTTGGACAGCGGGTTGTAGTCCGTGAACGCCTGCAGCCAGCCCGGCATCGAGGAGGGCGGGGCGAAGATGGAGGATCCGAACTGCAGCGGCATGAGCACCATCATCGCCATGCCCTGGACGGCCTGCGTGGTCTTCATCGTGAGCCCGAGCAGAATGAAGATCCACATCAGTGACGAGCCGAACGCCGCGGCCAGCCCGACGGACGCGAGCAGCGCGAGCACCGAGGTCTTGATCTCCAGGCCGAGCGCGAAACCCACACCCAGCAGGATGGTGATGGCGATCAGCATCCTGCCGAGTTCCACCACGATCTTGGCGATCAGTACCGAGGACCGGGCGACCGGCATCGTCCGGAACCGGTCCATGCTTCCCGTGCGGAAGTCGTCGTTGACGCCGCTGCCGACCGCCATGGCGACGTTCATGCCCAGCATCGCCATGAGCCCCGGCACCACGTAGTTGACGTACGAGTCGCTGTCGCCTCCCAGCGCCTGGCCGACCGATCCACCGAAGACGAACACGAACAGGAGGGTGAAGACGACCGGCATCAGTACGACGTCCAGCATCGACTCGGGGTCCTGCTTGATCTGCATGATGTTGCGCCGGGTGAAGGCGCCGATGTGCCTGAGGTTCGCCCGCAGGCCGATCCGGTGCCGGCCTGCGGAGTCGTGGCCGGCCGGATTGGGCTGCGAGGGCGGAGCGGTGGACGAAGACGGGGAATACGTCGCTGTGCTCATGCCGCGACCTCCTCGGGAAGGGTGTCGGACGCGCGGTCCGCGGGCTTGTCGGACAGGGCGGAGGTGGACTTCTGTCCGGTGATCGCCAGGAACACCTCGTCCAGGCTCGGCAGGTGGGTGCCGATGTGCGAGATGCCGAAGCCGTGGGTGCCCAACAGGTTGATCACCGACGTCAGATGCTCGTCGTGGAGGATCGGGACGTAGAGGAGGGACTCCTCCACAGCGGCGTGCGCCCCGGCAATCCCTTCGAGACCGGACTGGGCGACCGCCCGCTGCATGGCGGGGAGTTGCGCCGGGTCGGACGGCCTGATCTTGAGCGTCCGGCCGCCGACCTTGGCCTTCAACTCGTCCACCCCGCCGGTGGCGACGACCTTGCCCCGGTCGATGACCGCAAGCTCGCTCGCGAGTTTCTCCGCCTCCTCCATGTACTGGGTGGTGAGCAGGACGGTGACGCCCTCGCCCACCATCCGCTGGACCTCCGCCCACACCTCCTTGCGCGTGCGCGGGTCGAGGCCGGTGGTCGGTTCGTCCAGGTAGAGGACCGCGGGCTGCCCGATCATGGAGGCCGCGAGGTCCAGCCGGCGCCGCATGCCTCCGGAGTACTGCATGGCGGGCCGCTTCGCGGCTTCGGTCAGCGAGAATCGCTCCAGCATCTCCTCGGCACGGCGCCGGGCGTCCTTGCGGGACAGATCGAGCAGCCGCCCGATCATGTAGAGGTTCTCCCACCCGGACAGCTTCCCGTCCACCGAGGCGTACTGTCCGGTCAGGCCGATGATGCGGCGCAGCCGGCGGGGGTCGTTCACCACGTCGCACCCGGCCACCAGCGCGGTGCCCGCGTCGGGCAGCTCCAGAGTGGACAGGCAACGGACCAGCGTCGTCTTGCCGGCACCGTTGGGGCCCAGGACTCCGAGGACGGTGCCTTCGCGGACATCCAGATCGACGCCGTCCAGTGCTTTGGTCTCGCCGTAGTGCTTGACCAGTCCCCGCACCCGGATGGCGGGCCGGCCGGCCTCGGGGCTCGTGTCGATTCGCGTCATGCCGCCATGGGACCAAGCGCCACCGACATGCGTCCGACAGGATTCCGACAGACGGCCGACGGCAGGGCCCGAGGGAACGTCACGGCAGACGGGAGCCGGTACGGCGGTTCACCGCCTCTGCGGCTCGTCGAGCCGGAAGAAGGTCCGGTAGAGGTCGAGTTGGTGGTCGAGCATGTGGGCGCCGTGCAGGATGGGATGGCCGTGCGCGGCGGCTGCCTTCAGCAGGGCGGTCTCGCTCGGCTTCATGATCACGTCCGCTACGACGCATCGCGGGGCCAGTGCCCGCACCGGGAACGGCTGCGGATCGTCGGCGCGCATGCCCAGCGGGGTTGCGTTGACCACGATGTCCGCGTGCCCGAGGGCGGGGTCCGCCTCGCCCGTCGCGCGGCCGGGCCAGTGTTCCTCCAGGCGTGCGACGAGGTCGCGGAGCTTGGCCGCGTCCGGGTCGCAGACCGTCAGATGAGCGGCGCCGGCCGCGAGGAGAGCTGCCGCTATCGCGCTGCCCGCGCCACCGGCGCCCATCACGACGATCCGCTTGCCGTCGGGAAAGTGGCCTGCTCCGGTCAGTCCGCGTACGAAGCCCGTGCCGTCGAAGTTCTCTCCCCTCCACCGGCCGTCCGGCTCGCGGCGCACGGCGTTGACGGCTCCGGCCGCTGCGGCTGCCGGGCTCACCTCGTCCGCGAGGCGCAGGGCTGCCGCCTTGTGCGGGATGGTGACGAGGAGACCGTCCAGGTTCTTCATCCGTGTGAGCCCGTGGAGGACCCCCGCGAAGGCCTCGGGGTCCACGTGCACGGGGAAGAGCACCGCGTCGATGCCGAGCCGGGCGAAGAGCGGGTTCAGGAGCGACGGTGCCCTGACCTGTTCGACGGGCGCCCCGAGGACGGCGTAGAGGCGCGTGCTGCCGGAGATCTGCGGCGCGGAGACGCCGGGAACTGCTGGTTCCATTTCTTGCCTTCTGTGAAGAGTTGGTCGACCCCTAGCCGGAGGTTAGGGGTTGTGCCCGATCACCGGCGGCCGGAAGGGTGATGGGGGCATTCGGCCGGCCGCGATCTCGCTCCGGCCCGTGACTCGAAAGGACGTCAGGTGACCGCGCATCTCACCGACCCCGCCCTGTGGATCCGGCGGTTCCACCCCTCCGAGAACGCCAGGGCCAGGCTTGTGTGCCTCCCGCACGCCGGAGGGTCCGCGCCGTTCTACTTCCCTGTGTCCAAAGCACTGTCGCCCGGTGTCGACGTGCTCGCCGTGCAGTATCCGGGGCGACAGGAACGGCGCGCGGAGCCGTGCATCGAGAATCTGCCGGAGCTGGCCGACGCGGTGGTCGACCAGGTGCTCGCCTGGGCGGACCGGCCGCTGGCACTGTTCGGGCACAGCATGGGAGCCACGCTCGGCTTCGAGGTCGCGCTGCGGCTGGAACAGAAGGGCGTGATGCCACTCGTGCTGTTCGCCTCCGGACGGCGGGCGCCCTGCCGGCACCGGGACGAGTCCGTTCATCTCCGTGACGACGACGGCATGATCGAGGAACTGCGGTCGCTCAACGGCACCGGGGCCCAGGTGTTCGGCGACGAGGAGCTGATGCGTATGGTGCTGCCGGCGATCCGGAGCGACTACAAGGCGGCGGAGACCTACCGTTACACCGATGGGCCGCGCCTCGCGGCACCGGTTCACGCGCACACGGGTACCGACGACCCCAAGGCGAGCGTGGACGAGGTCGGTTCGTGGGCCGAGCACACCGCGGGAGGGTTCGAGCTGAACACCTACAGCGGGGGCCACTTCTACCTCAACGACCACGCGCCGCAGGTCATCGCCTCGGTCTCCCGGACGATCACGTCGCTGCTTCCCTGACGCCGGCACGGACGGGCGGGGCCTCGTCCCCGTAGGCGGCAAGCGGCCCGGACACGGGCGAGCACTTCCTCGCCGTCGGCTCCGACGGCGAGGAAGCACCGCACCTTCGGCCCGTGCCGAACTCACCTCGTAGGCACCCGGGTCCTACTCCGCGAACTGCGTCGCCCCGGTCCAGGTGAAGACCCGCAGGGCGACTCCTTCGTGCACTTCACTCTCGGCCGTGGGCTCGAAGTGCTCGTACCGGTTGCCCCGGGGGAGCTTCAGCTTCTCGTCCAGGCGCTCCACGTGGCGAATGCGCTGCTCCTCGGAGAGATAGGGGGAAGGGCCACCCCGGAGAATTACGTTGGGCTCGACGATACTCATGCGGTACCTACTCCTCGGTGGATGTCAGGGGTTCGGTCGGGGTTCAGGTCGAGAGGTCGCTCGGCGGCCGTCACAGAAATCGCTGTGACCACGAGCCCTTTTCCGGCGGTCCAGCGGCCGGTGAATCCCTCAGGGGCATTACGGATTCCACGTGCACCCTGCGGAAGAATGCGTACGGAGAACGTGCCGCCAACCGGGTCGATCTCGATGAGAGCATCCTCGAATCCAAGAGGCCGGCGGGTGATCGGAAACCAGGTCTTATAAACGCTTTCCTTGGCACTGAAAAGCATTCTGTCCCAGCGCACGCCGGGAAAGCTGCGGAGAAGTTCTTTCGTCCTGGCCTCTTCCTCGGGAAGGGCCACGGCCTCGAGGACTCCGTCAGGCAGTGGCTGGTCGGGCTCCGCGTCGATGCCGACGGAGGCGATCTCCGAGGCTCGGGCCACCACGGCGGCCCGGTATCCGCGGCAGTGCGTGATGCTCCCCCGCACCTGGTCCGGCCAGAGGGGCTCCCCTCTGGGACCCGAGAGGATGGGCCGGTCCGAGACGACATCGAGGCGCGCAAGCGCCATGCGGGCACAATGACGTCCCGTGGTGAATTCGCGGCGCCGTGACTCCACGGAATCGCGAACAAGTGCCTCCTCCTCGGAAAGAAGGGTGACCCCCGGCGGATCCTCGAACGCTTCGTACGATGCGACTTCCGCTGCGAGCAACTGCTCAATCATCGCTCTCACCCGTTCCAGGCCGGTGGCTGTTCGACAACCACAGGTAAGGATTTTGTGAATCGTATTTCTCCGCCGTCGGAGGCGACACCCCTATGTTGGATCTCTCACCCCTATTCACGTGTCGAGCCCCCTGCATTCATGCGAACCTGGGCTGCGGGCGCGACCGCGTGGTCCATGCTGCGGCCGTGGCGGCCTGCGTAGCGACGGACGACGAGGAGCAAGGACATGCCCCAGGAATTCCGGCGGATCGAGGTGCCGCTGGGTGAGCGGTCGTACTCCGTGCGGATCGGCCCCGGCGTGCGTCACACCCTGCCCGAGGTGGTGGCCGAACTCGGCGCGGCACGGGTCGTCATCGTGTCCGCGAGGCCCCGTGACTGGGTCCCGGACCCGGGTGTGCCGGCGCTGGCGCTGGAGGCGAAGGACGGCGAGGCCGACAAGACGCTGGCGACGGTGGAGGAACTCTGCCGCCGGTTCGCCGAGTTCGGGCTGACCAGGACGGACGCGGTGGTCTCCTGCGGAGGCGGGACGACCACCGATTCGGTGGGCCTGGCGGCGGCGCTCTACCACCGCGGTGTTCCGGTGATCCATCTGCCGACATCGCTCCTGGCCCAGGTCGACGCGAGCGTCGGCGGGAAGACCGCGGTGAACCTGCCGCAGGGGAAGAACCTGGTCGGGGCGTACTGGCAGCCGAAGGCCGTGCTGTGCGACACCGACTACCTGGAGACGTTGCCGCCCCGGGAGTGGCTGAACGGCTACGGCGAGATCGCCAGGTGCCACTTCATCGGAGCGGGTGACCTGCGCGGCCTGTCCACCCACGAGCAGATCGCCGCGAGTGTCGCCCTGAAGGCGTCCGTCGTCGCCGCCGACGAACGGGACTCGGGGAAGCGGCACATCCTCAACTACGGCCACACGCTGGGACACGCCCTGGAGCGGGCGACCGACTACGCCGTCCGGCACGGCGAGGGTGTCGCGATCGGCACCGTGTTCGCCGGACGGCTGGCCGGCGCGCTGGGCCGTATCGACGAGGCCCGGGTCGCGGAACACCGCGCGGTCGTGGCGAGTTACTCGCTGCCCACCGAGCTGCCTGCCGGGCCGTCACCGGACACCCTCGTCGCTCTGATGAGGCTGGACAAGAAGGCCACCACCGGCCTGTCGTTCGTCCTGGACGGACCGCGGGGACCGGAGCTGGTGCACGACGTCCCGGAGCGCGCAGTCGTCGAGACACTCGCCGGCATGAGTCCCGCCCCTCGGGACGACCTCACATCTACCGCCGACACGAAGGGTGCCTCATGAGCACACTGCTACTTCTCAACGGTCCCAACCTGGGCATTCTCGGCCGTCGCGAACCGGAGGTCTACGGGAAGGCGACCCTGGCGGACATAGAGCGCTCCGTGGCCCAGGAGGTGGAGGAGCGGGGCTGGGACGTGGTCTCGGTCCAGCGTGAATCGGAGGGCGAGCTGATCCATGCGATCCAGGACAACTACGACTCGGTCGGCGCGATCGTCAACCCCGGCGCACTGATGATCGCGGGTTGGAGTCTGCGGGACGCCCTGGCCAACTACCCCCGGCCGTGGATAGAGGTGCACCTCTCCAATGTGTGGGCGCGTGAGCAGTTCCGGCACGAGTCGGTCATCGCGCCCCTGGCGGGAGGGGTCATCGTCGGCATGGGTGCGCTGGGCTACCAGCTGGCGGCACGAGCCCTGCTGTCGCTGACACAGGAGTGAGTGGCCCGTCCGGGCGGGAGGGCCCACGGTCCCTTGGGGGGGGAAGGGACCGGGGCCGCTCCTGACCGCCCGGACGGGGGTAGGGGGTGAATCGCGGTCAGCTTTCGGCCGGCCTGCCGAGGCGGGCCGAGAGGCGCTTGGCGTACGACTTGCTGAACTGCACGATCACGATGAGCAGGACCGTGAGCAGACCGGCGCCCAGCAGCGGGACGCTGTCGACGGGCAGGGTGTAGGCCATGACCACCCGGGCCACCGCGTCGATCATGAAGGCCGTTCCCCAGGCGACGGTCAGCACCCTCATGGCCCGCCGGAATTCGGGCACCTCGTCCCAGTCCTTACGCCAGGCCGCGGCGGTGGCCTCCGGGAGCAGCGGCATGGTCGCCTGATAGATGAAGGGCCGCGAGGCCAGCAGGGTGCTGAGCATCCAGAGTCCGACCAGGGCTGTCAGATAGCTCTCCCGGGCCAGGACCAGCCGGGGGTCTCCCGTCAGCAGCGACACCAGTGTGGCGCTGAGCATGATGCTCAGGGAGAACAGCGTGGGCCGCTCGACCCGACGGTCCTTGACCGCCCGGTAGACCAGCCGC
Organism: Streptomyces sp. NPDC005752; assembly: GCF_040630715.1. Classification (NCBI taxonomy): domain Bacteria; kingdom Bacillati; phylum Actinomycetota; class Actinomycetes; order Kitasatosporales; family Streptomycetaceae; genus Streptomyces; species Streptomyces sp. NPDC005752. The sequence continues at coordinate 90,011 of NZ_JBEXYB010000031.1, forward strand.
ACCAGAGGGAGCGCGCTGCTGAGTACGAGTGCGAGCCACTGGTTCACACCCATGAGTCGGAGCCCGTAGAAGAGCAGGAGCGGCAGCGCGACGTCCAGTGCCGCCGCCTCGACGAGCATGGTCCGTGGGCTGCGCCCTGTTCGTTCCGGTTGCTTGTCGTTCCCCGCGAGCGTGGTGGATTCCGGTTCCGGCCCTTCCTGAACCTGAGGTGCTGGTTTCACGACGGCCTCCTCTCCTGGCTGCTCTTGTCCGGGTCCTGCCGCTGTGTTCACCGATGACGCTACGCACCGACGGAGGTCCGCGGAATGCAGTCCGGAACACAGTCGGGGTGCAGAAAACTGCACCTGCCCGCGGGCCTGCGTGCATGTCAGACTGTTGATCACACGAGCTGCCGGGAGGTGCGATGACCGACGGAACACGGCCTTGCGGCACTTCATGGCGGCGCGCCCTCCGTCTCGCCCCGGTGCGCGGGGTGGCGCTGGCCGCGCTCGGTGCGGCCGGGCTGCTGCTCGTCGTACCGATGGCTGTGGCCCTCCTGTCCGGCGCGGTGGGAACGGTGCTCCGCATACGCCGGCTGCCCGCGATGCGCCGCCGCCTGGCGGCCTCGTGGTCGCGGGTGGACATCCCCGATCCCTACGTTCCCCATCTCTCGGAGGCCCGTGCCCGGGAAGGCGGGCTGTACCGGTACGGCAGACGCCTGTACGCCTCCGGCAGTACGGCCCGGCGCAAGCGCGGCGCCTGGAAGATCACCCGGGACCCCGCGACCGCCCGCGACCTGTGGTGGCTGCTGTTGGACCCGTTCGTCGGGGCCCCGGTGGCCGTGCTGCCCGCGGCCCTGATCGGTGCCGGTCTCGCGGGAGTCTCCTCGCCCCTGTGGCACGGAGGGCACGGCTCGGTGTTCGTGGTGGGGCTGGGCATCGCCTCGGTGTCGGCGGGCGTCGCGGCGGGGCCGTCGTTGATCCTGCTGCACGGGTACTGGACGAGGCTCCTCCTGGGCGCCGGCGTCCCCGCGCCAGGAGGCGGGACCCGGTGGTGGATCCGTCTGTGGCGACAGGTCCAGACGGCGGGAGCCGCCTGCCTGCTGTGCGCGCTCGCGGTGTGCGGGCTCGTACTGGCCGTGCTCCAGCTGGTCGCCGCCGTGTTCTCCCTGGTCCTCGGGCTCGTCCCGGTCTTCACCCAGGTGGTCCTGGTGAGCCGCAAGCTGGTGAACCTGTGGCGGGAGCTCCTGCGCCACGGTGGGCTGGCGGACATCACGGAGCCGTACCGGCAGCAGCCGTCGGCACCTGTCCAGGGCGCCGACGGGCACTACGTGTACGGCCGCACGCTGCACCCCGGACCGCTGCTCCCCACCTGGCTCGCCGCCCGCCGGTGGGTTCTCACCGACCCCGCGACCTGGCGCGACCTCCTTTGGCTCCTGACGAATCCGGTGGTGACGGCGGTTCTGCTGCTCGGGCCGACGGCGTCGGTCCTCGCCGTCGGGCTGTGGTGGTCCGGCCCGGCCGGCTTCGCGGCGGCACTGCTCGCGGCGGGGGTCGTCCTCTGGGGCACCCCGTACACGTTGCGGGCCCAGGCCCGCTGGTGTGCCCTGCTGTTGGCGCCCACCGACCGGTCCGTGCTCGCGCGGCGCGTGCAGCAGCTGACCACGACGCGGGCAGAGGCGACGGGTGTGCAGGCGGCGGAGCTGCTGCGGATCGAACGCGATCTGCACGACGGGGCGCAGACCAGGCTCGTCGCCATCGGAATGAGCCTGCGCGCCATCGAGCGGCGCCTCGGCAGTGAGCAGCCCGAACTCCGGGCGATGGCCGCCGAGGCGCGGGAGAACTCCTCCGCCGCGCTCCGTGAGCTGCGCAGCCTGGTACGCGGCGTGCATCCGCCGGTCCTGGCCGAGCGGGGGCTCGTCGACGCCGTGCGCACGCTGGCGCTGGCCCATCCGCTGACGGTCGAGGTGACCGCCGACCTCCAGGGGCGGGCGCAGATGCCGGTGGCCGCATGTGCGTACTTCTCCGTGAGCGAGGCGCTCACCAACACCGCGAAGCACTCCGGCGCCCAGCGCGTCGTGATCGACCTCCGCCACCGGGCGGGGGCGCTGCGGATCACCGTGACCGATGACGGATGCGGCGGCGCCGATCCCGCCCGCGGCAGCGGTATCCGGGGGATCCAGCGGCGTCTGGCCACTTTTGACGGTCTGCTCGACGTGGCCTCGCCTCCCGGCGGCCCGACCACTTTGACAATGGAGCTCCCGTGCGTGTTGTCCTCGGCGAGGACCAGTACCTCCTCAGGAAAGGACTGACCCATCTGCTGGAGGACCACGGCTTCGAACTCGCGGCCGTGGTCGAGACCGGCCCCGATTTGCTCGACGCCCTGCTGCTGCACCGGCCGGACGTGGCTCTGGTCGACGTACGGCTCCCGCCGACCTTCACGGACGAGGGGCTCCAGGCGGCGCTGACCGCCCGCCGGACGGTTCCCGGACTCCCTGTGCTGGTGCTGTCCCAGCACGTGGAGCAGTTGTACGCCCGGGAGTTGCTGGCGGACGGACGAGGCGGAATCGGCTATCTGCTCAAGGACCGTGTCTTCGACGACGACTCGTTCATCGACTCGGTGCGCCGCGTTGCTTCCGGGGGCACGGCCATGGACCCTGAAGTGATCAGTCAGTTGTTCCAGGCGATGGGGCCGGCGCGGGCGGAGCCGCTGGCCACGCTGACGGCGCGGGAGAGGGAGGTGCTGGCGCTCATGGCGGAGGGCAGGTCGAACGCGGCCATCTCGGAGCGGATGTCGCTCAGCGACAGCGCCGTGAGCAAGCACGCGGCCAGCATCTTCGCCAAGCTGGACCTGGTGCAGTCCACCAGTGACAACAGGCGAGTGCTGGCCGTGATCGCGTACCTCAACAGCTCACGTGCGTAGGAGAAGTGGGGAGAGGAGAAAGGGGAGGGGGGTGAACGGGGACGTGTGGTGCCGGAGGTCAGCAGGCCGGGTTGGCGACGTGGTATTCGAGCTCGACCGGGAGGTCCGTCCTGCGCTTGACCCGCAGCTTCCTGAAGACCTTGGTGAGGTGCTGCTCCACCGTGCTGACGGTGATGTGCAGCTTGCAGGAGATCTCACGGTTCGTGTAGCCGAGGGAGGCGAGTGCGGCGACCCGGCGCTCGGAGAGGGTCAGCACGTCCGCGGCCGACGTGGTCTCGTCCACCGGCCGGGACCAGGAGTCGTTCTGCGCGGAGTGCAGCATCGTCGGCTCCTCCGGGCGGGCGAGTGCCGGATCCTGCATCCGCTGCATCCCGCCCTCCTTGGCCAGCCGCCCCGCGCGACGCGAGATCATCTGGGCCTTGCCGAACTCCCCCATGCCCTCGTGGGCGCAGCTCAGGTCGAACAGCGCCTGGGTGAGGGTCAGCCGGTCACCGCTCGCCTGGAGGATCTCGACGGACTCCTTGAGGAGACTCAGCCGGCCACGGTGACTCGCCGTACCCGCCAGGACACGCAACGAGGCGCCGTACGTGCGCGAGGCACGCGAGCCGATCTGCGCCATCTGTTCCTTGGTGAGATCACGCGCCCGCTCGTGGTCCCCCAGCCGGAGGAGTACCTGGGCGGCATCGGTTCGCCAGGGTACGAACGTCGGCGAATCGAGCTGCCACGACCTCATCAGCTCACCGCAGTAGCTGAAGTCCGCGAGCGCTGCCTGCAGCCGGTCGGTCGCCAGGTAGTAGTGGCCCCGGGCGCGCAGATACGTCAGCCCGTACCGGGTCTGGAACATGGCCGCGGGCACCGTCTCCCGCAGGTACTTACGGGCGCTCTCGAAGTCGCCCCGGGCCGTGACGGCTTCGAGGAGGGTGCCCAGTGTGGCCCCGACCGCGACGCCCCAGCCCGCGACGCCGATCAGCGTGAGTGCCTTGAGCGCGTACCGCTCGGCCTGCACCAGATCGCCTTCCCGCAGCGCGATCTCCGCGCGCAGCCCCGACAGGGCCGCCTGCCACGTCACCACGCCTCGGCTGCCGGCTTCGGTGAGCAGCGCGTCGCACCAGCGCCCCGCCAGGAGCGGCTGCTCCGCGTAGATGAGCGTCTGCAGGGCAGAACAGACGGACTCGAGCATCGTGTCGCTCAACTGGCTGCTCTGCAGTATCTGTTCGGCAACCCTGATGCACCGCTCGTCCCCGCCCGCAGTCTGCCCGAGGACCGAGCTGAGCACGGCCGACGCCTGTGCCTGCTGCCCCGGCGGCGTGGTCGCGTTGTCGAAGAGGTGGTTCTCCACGCCGGATCTGTCCGGGATGAACTGCGGATAGGCGTGTCTGAGCAGGTTGTGGACGCCGGCCAGGACGGCGTTCGGTGTTTCGTTCGCGGACGGCGTGATGCGGGTCAGGTGCGTGATGAGTTCCCTGGCCTCCTGGATGCGCCCGTGCCACATGAGCACACGCAGCAGGTATGCCGTCTGCTCGACGTCGAGGTGGCCGTCGCGCTGCGCCTGGAACAGCGGGGTGAGGTGACGGACGGCGCCCTCCGGGTCACTGCGCCACTTGATCTGGACGAGCATCATCCGCAACAGAGCCCGCTGCCGCTCTCCTTCACACACGGAGAGCGCGAACTCGATGTAGCGGATCGCCGGTTCCTCGTCGTCGGCGGCCAGCGACTCCTCCGCGGCCCTCTGCAGCACCGCGATGGCCCAGTCCGCGCCCACGTGTTTCGCCGCCACCAGATGGTCCGCGACGTCGGTGACGCTGCCGCCGCCGTCGCTCAGCAGTTGCGCGGCACGCGTGTGCAGTTCCGCCAGCATCTGCGGGGCGAGGTCGTCGTAGACGGCTGCGCGTGTCAGCCTGTGCCGGAACCGGCCGTCGTGGATGATTCCCAGCGTCTGGAGTGACTGCAGGGCCCGGCGGAGGGCTTCCTGGCCATGGCCGAGGAACTCGGCGATCCGGTGCGTCGAACCGGTTGCGTCGAGTACGGCCATACCCCTGGCCGCCTCGAGTTCATCCGGTCCGCTGCGGCGCAGGCAGGTCAGGACGGCCTGCCGGAAGCTCTCACCGAGCGACGAGCAGCCCGCCCGGCCCGGCAACTCGCCGGACTCGGCCTGGTCCTCTATGAGGGCCCGAACCAGAAGCCGGTTACCGCCGGTCATCCGGTGCGCTTCGGCCGCATGGTCTGCGGTGTCCTGGCCGAGGTGCTGCGAGCACATCTCACTGACGCCGTCCACCGTCAGGGGTGCCAGCCTGATCCGGTGGAACTGGGTCTGGCGGACCAGTTCGATCCGGAAGGCGGGGTGCACCGACCAGTCACCCGACGACTCGGCCAGTACGAGCAGGATGCGGGAGGATCGCAGTCGGTTGACCAGGCGCATCACGCAGTCCATCGACGGTTCGTCCGCATGGTGCACGTCGTCGACGACGACGACGAGCGGTGCCCGTTCGGACAGTTCGAGCAGCGTGGCCGCCGCCGTACGGGAGACCTCGGACGCGACGCCCGAGCCGATGATCTCCGCGACGGGTCCCGCGTGCGCCGGCAGACAGTCGAGCAGCTGACGCAGTACGGCGAAGGGCAGGGTTCGGTCAGCCCTCGTCGCGGTTGCGTTCAGGAGCAGGGCTCCCTCGTCGGCGCACTGGTCTGCGAAGGAGCGCAGCAGCTCGGTCTTGCCACTTGCCACCGCCCCGCTGACAAGTCCTATCTTTCCGTGCCCCTTGAAAGTGGCAGTCAAAAGGTTACTGAGCAGTTTCAGGTCATGCTCACGTTCCACGAGTGCCACTGGCACCATCATCCCCCATTGTGACCATTTCCATGACATCGAGGAGCGGTGGCTGCATCACCAAAGGCTCAAAACCATGCCTTACTCCGCGACTACCCCGTCCGGCATGACTGACACTTGACGCCACACCGGCTATCGCCAGGGACCAAAAACAGTCGCTGGAATCCCTCTCCAATTGGAACACTAGCTCCACCCCCCTCCCCCTGCAAACCCCTACCCAAAGTACACAACGTGCCTTTGCGTGGGTTCCGCTTTCTGCCGCCGCAGGCAGGCTTCCACCACCTGGCTGTCCGTCAAATCTTAGGCAGGAAGCTCAAGTTCACCTCAGATGACGAACCCAGGGCGGCCTCGACCCCCTCAATCCATCCCCTCTGGACATAGGGGTATCGCTCACGCGACATAGGGGATCGGCCTCCACATTCGCCCTCGCCGCCACCGGCGCCCCCACGTGGGAGTAAGGGCGAGCTCAGGATTCGAATGGCCTTGCCGGTACGGACCAAGGCACGCAGTGGCCGGTCAGGCACCCATGCCGCGCCGCGGCGGGTGAGGTGCGGGTGAGGCGGACGCCGAGCCCGGATGGCGATATTCCGCCGTCCGGCCTCCCCGAGCGGATACCGATCTTGTTGCATGTTCAGGACGAGGCTGACACGCAGAGGTCACAGTGCGGCCGCCCGCCCGGGCCCTGTGGGGTCAGAGGCCCTCGACCGCCCACGGCGCACCTGCCGGACCAGGGGGAACGGCGGGGCCGGGGAGGGGTCTTGACGACGCACCCTCCGCGCTCCCGGTACTGCCCGCCCGGGCTCCGTACGCGTGGGGACGGGAATGCGGCGGGACGGGTGGCGCCAATGGTTGGACCAATGCAAGTGAGCGGGAAACCCGAGCGTGGACGCCTGTGCAGAACTTTCAGTTCCAGAAATCAGCCGCGGAGCATCTCTGCCATAAGAAAAGCCAACTCCACGGATTGTTGTTCATTCAACCGGGGGCCGCATTCAGTCCCGTATCCGCCGACTGGTTCCGTGTCGGACATATCCCGTGCGCCCGATGTCTCGAAATGCAATCCGCCCAAATGGGTACCCAGAGCCCGATGTACATCGATGTATCCCCGGATCTCTTCGACTACGCGCGAGAAGGAACACGCGGTGCCGTCCCTGGCCGGCCCGTGAGGGGAGCCGTGCATCGGGTCGCAGCTCCACGCCACCTGGTGGCCGGACGCAGTCACCTTCTCGACGATGGGCGGGAGTACGTCACGGACCCGGTCGCCGCCCATCCGGCTGATCAGCGTGACCCGGCCGGGCCGTACGTGCGGATCGAGTCTCCGCACGTACTCCACGGCCTCCTCGGGAGCCGTCGCCGGCCCGATCGTGAGGCATATCGGGTTGGCCAGCAGCTCTGCGAGCGCGATGTGGGAGTCGTCGGGCCGCAGGGCCCGCTCGCCGATCCTGAACTGGTGCGCGGACAGCGCCCACAGTTGCTGCTCGTACCTTCCGGAGTCCTCCCGGAGCAGGTGGGGCACCTCGTGGTCGAGCAGCAGCGGCTCATGGCTCGCGAACACCTTCGTGGTCCGCAGTGGGCGGTCGTCGGCCCCCCAGGCGGCCATGAACCGCAGGCAGCGGTCGATCTCGGCGGAGAAGGCACCGAACCGGCTCCCCCCTGCCGTGTCGCGTACGAACTCCCGGTTCCAGTCCTGCACCTGACGCACGTCCGCGATGCCGTACTCACCGCTCATCGCCCGGATCATGTTCATCGTCACCGCGGCGTTCGCGTGGGCCACGCCGGAGCCGGGCCCCGCGTGCCGGGAGGCCAGCCGGGCGATCTTGACCACGGGCATCCTGGCGGCGTGGGACAGGACGACGGACATCTGCAGCAGCGTACGGACGAGGCCTCCCACACGGCGGCCGCTGAAGGGCTCCGCGCATGTGCTGCCCTGGAGGACGAAGGCCTCTCCACGGGCGGCCGCGGCCATGAGGCCGCTGAGGTCGTCCACCTCGGACGGCAGGACGAGCGGGGCCGCGCCGGTGAGCGCTGTCCGCACACGGCCCGGCCCGATCAGCGGCGTGGCACCCGGTTCGGGTCTGGGGAGGTCGGACGGCTCGTTCGTCATGGTCCCTCGTGGTCCTTGTTCACTGGGGCTGCACAGTGGCCGTTGCTCCTCGAACGCCGTACGACCCGCATCGGCGTGCGGATTCACGTTCAGGGATCGAGGGGGACGGATCCGACCGGCCGGACCTGTGGAGAGGGGCCCGTCCGGCGTTCGAGGGCATGCGCGCGCGGCGGCCGCCCGACCCGGGCTTCCGCTACTGCGGGGGGTTGCCGTGCTTGCGGGACGGCAGGTCCGCGTGCTTGTTACGGAGCATCGCGAGCGAGGCGATCAGTACCTCGCGCGTCTCGGC